>CADCWG010000149.1 GCA_902806335.1 uncultured Thermomicrobiales bacterium
TCGGCGCGGAGCAGGGGGAGGACCGTACCACCATGTCTGACGCGTCCAGCACGCCGATGTTCGTGATCGAGAACCTCCACGCCTCGATCGAGGACAAGGAGATCCTCAAGGGCGTCAACCTGACGGTGAACCGGGGCGAGGTCCACGCGCTGATGGGCCCGAACGGGTCCGGCAAGAGCACCCTCGCCAACGTCCTCGCCGGACACCCGTCCTACGAGGTGACCGAGGGCGCGATCTACTTCGAGGGCGAGGACATCCTCGAGTGGGAGCCGGACGAGCGGGCGCGCCGGGGCATCTTCCTCGCCTTCCAGTACCCGACCGTGATCCCCGGCGTCTCGATGGCAAACTTCCTCCGGATGGCGGTCACCAACACCCGTAACGCGCGGGCTGAGGCCGCCGCCGACGGCGGGGTGTCAAAGATGACCCCGCGCGAGTTCCGGCGCCTGATGCGGGAGAAGATGGCGCTCCTGAAGATGGACGACTCCTTCGCGACCCGCTACCTCAACGAGGGCTTCTCCGGCGGCGAGAAGAAGCGCGCCGAGATCCTCCAGATGGCGCTGCTCGAGCCAACGATGGCGATCCTCGACGAGACCGACTCGGGGCTCGACATTGACGCGCTGCGGGTCGTCTCCGAGGGCGTCAACGCGCTGGCCGGCCCCGAGATGGGCGTCCTGCTGATCACCCACTACCAGCGGCTGCTCAACCACATCAAGCCGCACCACGTCCACATCATGCTCGACGGCCGGATCGTCAAGGACGGCGGCCCGGAGCTGGCCCTCGAGCTGGAGGCCCAGGGCTACGAGACGGTCCGCGAGCAGGTCGCGGCCGGATAGCGGTCGAGTATCAGCCCTCAGCCCTCAGCGCTGAGCCACCGGAATTCGGGCGGCTGGCGGTGGGCGGGTTCGAGATCGACCTGAGCGTCTTGACGGCACGACGAACCCGAATCCCGACAGCTGATGGCTCACAGCCACGAAGGAGCAACGCGACATGGTCGCCACCCCCAAGCCGCAGGTCGAGATCAGCGAGTATCAGTACGGGTTCCGCGACGAAGAGGACTACGTCTTCAAGAGCGAGCGCGGCCTCAACCGCAAGGTGGTCGAGGACCTCTCGGCGATGAAGGGCGAGCCGGACTGGATGCTCCAGTTCCGCCTCAAGGCGCTGGACCACTACGAGAAGCGCCCGATGCCCAACTGGGGCGGGGAGCTGGCCGAGCTCGACTTCGACAACATCTTCTATTACATCCGCCCCACCGAGAAGCAGGGCAAGACCTGGGACGAGGTGCCGGCCTACATCAAGGACACCTTCGAGAAGCTGGGCATCCCCGAGGCCGAGCGGAAGTTCCTGGCCGGCGTCGGCGCCCAGTACGAGTCCGAGGTCATCTACCACTCCCTGCGCGAGGACCTCGAGAAGCTGGGCGTGCTCTTCCTCGACATGGACTCGGCGGTCCGCGAGCACCCCGACCTGGTCAAGCAGTACTTCGGCACGATCATTCCGGCCAACGACAACAAGTTCGCCGCGCTCAACTCGGCGGTCTGGTCGGGCGGCTCCTTCATCTACGTGCCCGAGAACGTCAAGATCGAGATCCCGCTCCAGGCCTACTTCCGGATCAACGCCGAGAACATGGGCCAGTTCGAGCGGACGCTGATCATCTGCGCGCCGGGTAGCTACGTCCACTACGTCGAAGGCTGCACCGCGCCGACCTACAGCACGGCGAGCCTCCACTCGGCGGTGGTCGAGATCATCGTCCAGGAAGGCGCTCGCTGCCGGTACACGACGATCCAGAACTGGAGCAAGAACGTCTACAACCTCGTCACCAAGCGCGCCGCGGCCTACAAGGACGCGACGATGGAGTGGGTCGACGGCAACCTCGGCTCCAAGCTGACGATGAAGTACCCGGCGGTCTGGATGATGGAGCCCGGTGCCCGCGGCGAGGTGCTCTCGGTGGCCTTCGCCGGCGACGACCAGCACCAGGACGCCGGCGCCAAGATGGTCCACGTCGCGCCGCACACCTCCTCGCAGATCACCAGCAAGTCGATCTCGAAGGGGACCGGTCGCGCCTCCTACCGCGGGCTGGTGAAGGTCTACAAGGGCGCCGAGGACGTCAAGAGCAACGTCGTCTGCGACGCGCTGCTCCTCGACGAGACGAGCCGGACCGACACCTACCCCTACATGGAGATCGAAGAGGAGCGCGTCTCGATCGGCCACGAGGCCACGGTCTCGAAGGTCGCCGAGGAGCAGATCTTCTACCTGATGAGCCGCGGCCTCACCGAGACCGAGGCGATGAGCATGATCGTCAACGGCTTCATCGAGCCGATCGCCAAGGAGCTCCCGCTCGAGTACGCGGTCGAGCTCAACCGCTTGATCCAGCTCGAGATGGAAGGCTCGGTCGGGTAGCACGCGCCAACGGTCGAGGGCGGAGGGCCGAGCGTTCCCCGCTCGGCCCTCGGCTTGTCGCCCCGCCCCCGATCCCGCCGATCATCACCCCCATCCCTCCCGAGGTGACCATGGACGCGACCGTCTCCGAGACCACGCAGACCCCGGCGCTGACCGGCTTCACCCGCGAGGCCGTCCTCGCGCTCTCCGCGGCCAAGGGCGAGCCCGACTGGGTGCGGGACGCCCGCCTCGCCGCCTGGGCGACCTACGAACGGCTGCCCGCGCCGAAGATGACCGACGAGGAGTGGCGGCGGACCAGCCTCCGCGGCCTCAAGCTCGATCGCCTCGCCCCGTTCGCGGGCGTCGGGCAGACCATCGGGTCGCTCGCCGACCTCGTCGAGGCCGACGACGCGGGCGCCCTCGCGCTCGGCGGGCAGCAGGCCGGCGTGGTGGTCCAGCGCGATGCCAGCACCCTCTGGACGGAGTTCGACCCGGCGGTCGCCGCCAAGGGCGTGATCTTCACCGACCTCGACACCGCCTTCCGCGAGCACCCGGACCTGATCCGGCGCCATTTCATGACGACGGCGGTGCCGACCGACTTCGGCAAGTACGAGGCACTCCACGCCGCCAACTGGCAGGGCGGGACGTTCCTGTACGTGCCGGCCGGCGTCACCGTCGAGCTGCCGTTCCGCTCCTTCGCCCTCGCTCAGGCGCCGTCGTCGGCCGTCTTCGCCCACACCCTGGTTGTCCTCGAGGACGGCGCCGAGGCCTTCTTCGTCGACGGCCACCGCTCGCCGACCCAGGACGCCCAGAGTCTGGCCTCCGGCGTGGTCGAGCTGATCCTCGGCGAGGACGCCAAGCTCCGCTACGTCCAGGTCCAGGACTGGGGCCGGCACGTCTGGAACATGATGACCGAGCGGTCGGTCCTCGCCGAAGGTGCCGAGCTCAAGTCGCTCCAGGTGACCCTCGGCTCCAAGTGGAGCAAGAACTCGATCGGCGCCCACCTCCGCGGCCGCAACACGCTGGCGGAGATGCTCGGCATCTTCTTCGCCGACGGCGACCAGTTCTTCGACCACCACACCTGGCAGCTCCACGAGGCGCCGAACGCGACCAGCGACCTCGAGTTCAAGGGCGCCCTCAAGGACGGCGCGCGGTCGGTCTACTCGGGCCTGATCAAGGTCTCCGAGGGCGCCCAGAAGACCGACGCCTACCAGCAGAACCGCAACCTCGTCCTGAGCCGGACGGCGCGGGCGGACACCATCCCGAACCTGGAAATTGCCGCCAACGACGTCCGCTGCACCCACGGCGCGACGGTCTCGCAGGTTGAGGAGGAGCACGTCTTCTACCTCCAGGCCCGCGGTATCCCCCGCTCGGAGGCCCAGAAGCTGATTGTCGAAGGGTTCTTCCGCCCGGTGATCGACCGGATCCCGGTGGAAGAGATCCGCGACTACCTGCAGGGCGCGATCGCCCGCAAGGTCGGCATGGGCTTGTAGTTCCCGGCGGACGGGCGCCGGAGACGACGCCCGGTCGGGGAAACCCGGGAGACGACGCACGCCATGGAGACTCGCACCACCGGTCTGGCCACGCGTGGGATCGATCCCCTCGACGGCGCGGCGGTCCGTGCCGACTTCCCGCTGCTCGCGGCTCCTCCCGAGCCCGGTACCGCGCGGGTCGCGTTCCTCGACAGCGCGGCGAGTTCCCAGAAGCCCGCCGCGGTGATCGAGGCGATGGACGCCTTCTACCGCCGCGACAACGCTAACATCCACCGCGGCGTCTACAAGCTCTCCGAGCGCGCCACCGCCGCCTACGAGGCGGCACGGCACACGGTCGCCGACTTCATCGGCGCGGCCTCGGCCCGCGAGTGCATCTTCGTCCGGAACACGACCGAGGCGATCAACCTCGTCGCCCAGACCTGGGGCCGCCGGGAGCTGCGGGCCGGCGACCTCGCCGTCCTGACCGTGATGGAGCACCACTCCAACCTGGTGCCGTGGCAGCTGGTCGCCGCCGAGACGGGCGCTGAGCTCGCCTTTGTGCGGATGACGCCCGACGGTCGGCTCGACCTCGACCACCTCGACACGCTGCTGGCGCGGGGACCGAAGCTGGTCGCGTTCTCCCACGTCTCGAACGCGCTCGGCACCATCCACCCGGCCGAGGAGATCACCCGGCGCGCCAAGGCGGCCGGCGCGGCGGTCCTCATCGACGCCGCGCAGAGCGTGCCGCACGTCCCAGTCAACGTCGCCGCGCTGGGCTGCGACTTCCTGGCCCTGTCCGGCCACAAGATGCTCGGCCCGCTCGGCTCCGGCGTGCTCTGGGGGCGCTTTGACCTCCTCGACGGTCTGCCGCCGTTCATGGGCGGCGGGAGCATGATCCGCAGGGTCGAGCTCTCGGGGTCCACCTGGGCGGACGTGCCGGCGCGCTTCGAGGCCGGCACCCCGGCGGTGGCCGACGCCGTCGGTCTCGGCGCGGCGGTCGAGTACCTCTCGGCCCTGGGTATGGACCGCGTCCGCACCCACGAGCGGGAACTGCTCGCCTACGCGGTGGGGGCGCTGGCGGAGGTGCCGGGTCTGAGGACCTTCGGTCCCACCGACCTCGACCAGCGCAGCGGGGTGATCAGCTTCGAGCTCGGGGACATCCACCCGCACGACGTGGCCGCGATCCTCGACGAGGAGGGCGTCGCGGTCCGCGCCGGCCACCACTGCTGCCAACCGCTGATGCGGGAGTTGGGGGTCGTCGCCACGTCCCGGGCGAGCTTCTACGTCTACAATGACCGGGAAGACGTCGACCGCCTCGTCGCCGCCCTGCACCGCGCGAACCGCGTGTTCGCGATCGGATAGCCGTCGGCTGATAGCTGGCAGCGGTCAGCCGTCAGCAAGCTCCGACGGGGCTGCTCAGCCGAATCACCGTGGTTGATCGCTGACGGCTGAGAGCTGACGGCTGACGGCCGCCTAATGAAAGCCCACAGCAGATCATGGTCGACAGCCTCTACCGCGAGCAGATCCTCGATCACTACCGCAACCCGCGGAACAAGGGTGCCCTCGACCCCGCCGACTACAGCCACGAGGACCAGAACCCCCTCTGCGGGGACGAGGTCCGGATCGACCTCCGGGTGCACGACGGGATCGTCACCGAGGTCCGGTTTGACGGGCGCGGCTGCGCGATCAGCCAGGCGTCGGCCTCGATGCTGACCGAGCTGGTCGAGGGGCGGCCGCTGGAAGAGGTCAAGGCGATCACCAAGGACGACCTGCTCGACGAGCTCGGGATCCCCGTCAGCCCTGCCCGGCTGAAGTGCGCCTTGCTCGGCCTGAAGTGCCTGAAGGCCGGCATCTACGGCGTCAAGAGCGTCCACGACGACGAGCTGTAGCGGGGAGCCGTCGGCGGTCAGCCGTCAGCCGTCAGCCGTTGGCGATCGGCCTTCCTTGGCTGACGGTCGGGTCACGACCCGGGCGCTTCCGCTCCTAATCGACAGAATCTGAGGACTGACTGCTGATGGCTGACCGCTTCACCGCCGTCGCCAGGGTCGCGGACCTGGCGCCCGGCGAGATGATGTACGTCGAGGTCGACGACGAGCCGATCTGCCTCGTCAACCTCGACGGCGAGTTCCACGCCCTGAGCGACATCTGTACCCACCAGGACGCCTCCCTCTCCGACGGCACCGTCGAGGGGGACGAACTGGAGTGCCCGCTCCACGGCGGCGCCTTCGACATCCGAACTGGCCAGCCGGTGTCGTTCCCGGTCGTCGTCCCGGTCGCCAAGTACCGTGTGCGGGTGGACGGCGACGAAGTGCAGGTCTCCCTGGCGACCTGACACGTCACCCCACCGATCGTCGAGGGGCGACGAAGCTGGCGGCCTGCGGCTAGCCGTGAGTCGTCTTCCCCGCTGCGCGGGGCGTCTTGGTCTGGCCGAACCGCATAGGAACCCGGCGGACCGATGCGATCCAAGAGCACGTAGACCCGGGTGAAGCAGAATCGGCCGGTGGTTGTCGACGACCGAGGGCGGCCGAGCCGGCCGGGCGACCGGTGTCCGTCGCGGCGGCGTGCCGTCCGTCGAGATGGCACCACGCGGCAAGTCGCTCGCGCGCAGTCCCATTGATGGTCACAAGTATTTCGCCACGCCGGAGCGCTTCCCGCGCTCGGTCCGCCGGCCGTTAGTCTCCCCGGGCCGGGAGGACGAAGAGCGGACAGGGCGACCCTTCGCTGGTGGCGTACAGCGACCTCCCGTCGGCGGCGTAGGCGATCGTCTCGCCCTGCCGCATGATCGGCATCACGACCCGGCGCGGGTCGCCGCCGAGCAGGGCCTCGGCAAGGGTCTCCCCCTCGGCGACGTCCCACTCGAAGGCGGCCACGTAGGTGCGGACCACGATCCGACCGCCGTCCGGGGCGACCGCGCCACCGGTCGCCGTCCGCGACGGCACGACGAGCCCGTCGAGGCTCACGGTCCCGAGCCGCTCGAGCGCCGTGGGGCGCTCGGGCACCAGTGGGGTCGCCGCGCGGTAGAGCGTGCTCTTCCCCGAACCGGCCTTGGAGAGGAGCAGCACCTCGCCGCTGGAGGGGTGGACGAGTAGGGTCTCCACGTTCTGAGGCGGGCCGGGAAAGACGAGCGGAAACCGCTCGGCCGGGGCGGTCACGAGCGGGCGACCTCTCCGGTCGCCGAGCACCTGCGGCTCGGTGATCCGGTAGATCGCCGACGCGTCCTCGTCCCCGTAGACGCCGGTGTCGGCGACGTAGAGGGCGGCGGCCGGCTCGCCCTCGGCGTCGGGGCCGAGCGCGAGGTCCTCCCAGTCGCGGTTGGTCGCCCCACTGACCTCGAACGTGGCCAGCGCCTGCCCGGTCCGGTCGGTGGCGTAGAGCCGGGCGCCCCCGCCCGAGTCGTTGTGGGTCCAGAGGATGCCCGGTTGGCGGACGCTCGCCGCGAGGCCCGAGCTCTCGGTGACCTCGGGCTCGGCCAGCGTCGCGACCTGCTCCCCGAGCTGGTAGCCGACGGCCTCATCGGCCCAGAGTTCCGGCCCGACCAGCGCGACCAGCCCCCCGACGAGGGCGAGCCGAAACAGCCAGACGCCGCCGCCGCGCGGGAGCCAACTCACGCGCGACGCGCGGAGGCGTGGCGTCGCTCGCGCCGACGCCCGCTCCCCGAGTGCCGGACGGTGACCGGGCCGAATCCTGTCATCCCCGGATGATAGGGGATGACGCGGGACCGAGGTCGCCGGATCGCGTCACTTGGCCGATCGCCCGGGACTCCCGGATCGCCGTCAGGACGTGGGCAGCGTGGCCAGCGCGACGCGGAGGAGGACCCGGGTGGCGGCGGCGATGCTGGGGACGTCCACCCACTCGTCGGCCTGGTGGAAGTTGCCGCCGTGCGGGCCCACCTGGACGGTCGGAATCCCCGCCTGGCCGGCGAAGAGGTTGGCGTCGCCGTACCCCCGATAGCTGAAGGTGGGCGGGAGCCCGACCTCGGCGGTGTACGCCGCCGCGAGCCGCTGCACCAGGGGGTGGTCGGGCGCGGTCTCCCAGGCAGGGTACGACGGCGGGTCGATCGCGAAGGCGAATCCCGCCGGTGACCCGAGACCGTCGGCGAGCTCCCGATACTGGGCCAGCACCGTCGCCGCGTCCTCCCCCGGGACGGTGTGGCGGTTCACGAGCAGGCGCGCGTGCTCGGGGACCGTGACCACGTACTGGTCGCTCCCGCTCTGGAAGCCGAGCAGGCACTGGGAGGCGGTCAGGCGCGGGTGCGCGCCCAGGGGGAGTTCGGGCAGGCGGGCGGCGAGGCGGGCGCCCTCCGTCGCCGCGTTGATCCCGTCGTCCGGCCAGGTGGCGTGGGCGGCCCGGCCGGTGACGTCGACCCGGACCAGCAGTTTGCCGACCGACCCGATGGCCGGTTGGGTCCAGTTCGACTCGGTGACGATGCAGGCGTCGGCCCGTAGCCCCCCCGCGATCAGCGCCCGGGCGCCCGAGGAGTAGGCCTCCTCGTCGACGACGGCGGAGAAGAGCACCGTCCCCCGCCAGAGGTCGGGGCGCCGGGCGAGGGCGCGGCTGGCCAGCATCGCGGCGGCCACGCCCGACTTCATGTCGCAGGCGCCGAGCCCGTAGAGGCGGTCACCGTCGCGGCGCGGGGTCCAGGGGTCCGAGGACCAGCCGTCGACGGCGAGCACGGTGTCGGTGTGGCCGTTGAGCAGCAGGGTCGGCCCGGGCCCGTTGCGGACCGTGGCCACGACGTTCGGCCGGACGTCGTCGTCGGTGGGCCGGAGCTCGGGCGCCAGGCCGGCGGCCCGGAGCCAGTCGGCGACGACCCGCTGGACCGCGCCCTCCTCGCCGGGGTAGCTGCGGACGGCGACCAACGACGCGGTGAGGTCGCCGGCCTCGCCGTCGTCCACGGCGGTGTCCAGCCATCGCGTGACGTCGGTCCCGGGCTCGTGGTCCTCGGGCCTCACATCTCCCGGCGCCATCACGCCGCGATGACTCGGCGGATCTCGGCGGCGACGGCCGCGCCGAGCTTGGCGTGCTCGCCCGCGTCGAAGTGGATGCCGTCGACCTCGCTGGACGCGATCACCGAGCCGGCCTCGAAGAAGTCGACGCGGTTCTCGCCGGCCACGCGCCGGTAGTGGGCCGCGAAGGCCCGCGATTTCTCGTCCGCCCCCTCGAACATCGCCGCGAGGTCGGTGAGCGTGGCGACGGGCGGAGGCGCGATCAGCAGCACCCGCGGCGCCCCGCCACCCGGACCGGTGCCGCTGAGGCGGGTCAGCCGGGCGAGGAGACCGGCGCCCTCGGCGATGTCGGATGCCGACAGGGCGAAGCGCCGCTTGAGGTCGTTCGTGCCGAGCATGATGGTGACGAGGTCGAGGGGGGCGTGCGACTCGAGACAGGGCGGGAGGTAGGTCAGGCCGTTGCGGTGGGGCGAGAGCGGATCGTCGTGGACGGTCGTCCGACCGTTGAGCCCCTCCTCGACGACCCGGAACCCGTCCCCGAGCTCGCGCGCCAGGACGCCGGTCCAGCGCCGCGCCGGCGGGAACCGGCCGCTCCCGGCGGGATCGGCCCCCCAGGTGTTGGAATCGCCGTAGCAGACCACGGTCTTCACCGCTCGGATCCTCCGCAACTGGGGCCAGGAGTCGATCGAGAGCCGAAGCGGGCAGTAGCCGACGGCCGGCCGATGATAGGCGGCGGCGGTCGAAAGCGAAACCCCACGCGGCCGACACCGAAAGTACCGCGTGGTCGAGCGATGGGACCGATGTCCGCGTCCGAACCGACGCGGACACCGGCCGGGGTGGCCGCTAGTCGGCGGGCGCGGAGACGGCCGTGGGGTCGGTAGTGGCGGGCACCCTCTCGCCCGCGCTGGCCTGGCGACGGCTCGGGTTCCGGATCAGCAGCGCGACCGCGAGCGCGACGGCGCAGGCCGCGGCACCGACCAGGAAGGTGGTGTGGAGGCTGTCCACGAACGCCTGCTGGACGGCACCATAGACCGCGGGGAGCTGGGCCCGCTGGGCTTCCGGCAGGGCGGTGCCGAACTCCTCGAAGCGGCTGTCCTGGGCCAGCCCGACGAGCCGGTCCCGGGTCGCGGCGTCGGCGACCACCGTGCTCAGCCCGGCGGCGGCGTTGGCGCCGACGCGGCTGGAGAGGACCGAGCCGAGCACGGCGATGCCGAGGACCTGCCCGACGTTCCGGGTCGTGTTGAGGATCCCCGAGGCGCTGCCGGCGATCCGCGTCGGCACGTCCTTCATCGTCGCGGCCGTCATCGGGGCGAAGGTGAGCCCCATCCCGGTGCCGGTGATGAGCAGCGCGGGCAGCAGCGCCACCCAGTCGGTCTGGAGGCTGATCCGGGAGACGATGAAGAAGATGCCGGTCGTCATCAGCGTCAGGCCCGTGACCAGGATCCAGCGGGCCCCGATCCGGTCGGTCAGGCGCCCGGCGAGCGGGGCGGCGACCATGATCATCAGCGACATCGGCGTCATGGTGAGCCCGGCGCGGATCGGCGAGAAGCCGAGGACGCCCTGGAGGAAGAGCGTCATCGGGAAGAAGATCCCGAGCATCCCGAAGGCGACCGCCAGGGCGATCACGTTGCCGACCCAGAAGTTGCGCTGGGCGAACAGCTCGATCTTCATCATGGGGTCGGCCGCGCGGCGCTCCCACCAGACGAAGGCGGAGAGCAGCGCGGCCCCGACGGCGACCAGACCTAGAAACTCGGGGCTCGTCCAGCCGGTAGCCGGCGCCTCAATGGCGGCGTAGACGACCGCGAAGATCCCGCTCCCGGAGAGCAGCAGCCCGGGCAGGTCGATCCGCTTCGAGGCCGTCGGGTCGACCGACTCTGGCACGATCCGCCGGGTCGCCCAGATCGCGGCGATGCCGACCGGGACGTTGATCAGGAAGATCCACTCCCAGGCGTAGTCGGTGACGATCAGCCCGCCGACGATCGGGCCGACCACGGCGCCCAGGGCGACGATGCCGCCCCAGATGCCGAGCGCCCCGCCCCGCTTCTCGGGCGGGAAGACCACGGTGATCAGGGACAGGGTCTGGGGCATCATGAACGCGCCGCCGAGCCCCTGGAGCACCCGGGACGCGATCAGGACGCCGACACCGGAGAGACCCAGGCTCTCGCCGATGAAGCTGGCCGCCCCGCAGAGCGCCGAGGCGGCGGTGAAGATCGCCATCCCGATCACGAACAGCTTCTTGCGCCCGAAGACGTCGCCCATCCGCCCGAGCGAGAGCAGCAGGACCGCGTAGGTGAGGATGTAGGAATCGAGGACCCACTGGATCTGGGGCAGACTCGCGCCGAGCCCGATCTGGATCTCCCGCTGGGCGACGTTCACGATCGTGGTGTCGAGCAGCAGCATGAAGATCGCGGTGCAGAGCACCATCAGCACGAGCCAGGGGTTGCGATCCTGCTCGGCGTCCGCCGCTGGGCGCGCTGCCTGCCCTCGTGCGAGGGGGACGGTACCGGTCATGAGAGGTTCCCTCGGTCGTCAATGTCTGGGGTCAGTCGGTGGTGCGCAACTGCGGGTGGGATCAGGGAGGGGCCGCGTGAGCGGCGATTCTCGTCCGCGATGAGCCGACCGTTCTCTTCGGTTGTCGCCGTGGGCTCAGGACACCCCTCCCGGCCGGAAAGAGGGCGGACGCGAACGCGGGGGCGGCGCATAGGCTCCCGACGAACCGGCGCCGACGACCTCGTCGGCGCCGTCAGGACTGCCCGGCGACGGGTCGACCGCCGCAACGAAGCCTCCGGGATCGGGGCGGAGCACCTCGGCGAGTACGCGGAGCGAGCGCACGAGCACCGGGCGCTCCTCGGGTGCCATCCGGCCGAGCGCCGCCCGGATCTGGGCCCGCCGCAGTCGCTCGATCTCGGCCATGGTGGCGCGCGCGCTGGGGGTCAGCCCGACGAGCACCTGGCGCCGGTCGGCGGGGTTGGCCGACCGCTGGGCGATGCCCCCCTCGACGAGGCGCTCGATGCCCTCGGACGCGGTCGGCATGGAGACACCGACCTTCTCGGCGACCGTGCCAACGGGGCAGGGACCGTGCCGGTGAATGGCCAGCATCAGCTTCAGCTGGCCGATCGGCAGCCCGACGACGCCCGGGTGCCGCGCGATCCCCGCGTAGAGCAGCTTGCCGATCTCGGGCAGGATAGCGAGCGCTCCGTCGACAAGCTCGTCCTCGTCCGTGTCGTCGGGCGCGCTCCCGGGCCGGTCGTCCCGCCGTTCGCCGTCACTACGTGCCGGATCGACTTCCCGCTCTTCCAACCTCTATACCTTTCGGCGATCGAAGTATTCGTCTCCCGAATGATACTGGAAGCGCGCCACGCATCATCCTGCTGGACCGTAGCCGGCGCACTCCGCGCTCGCTGGCCAGCCAGGTGGGTCCGCGGTCGTGATCGGATAGCGCGGGCCCGAATCTCGGGAACGACTGGCAATGCGAGGGGCTCGACGGAGGGCCGTCGATGACAACGAGCATCGAGCGGGCGACACAGCCCACGTAGGGACGTCATCGGTGGGCGCCGTCGGGCCGCGGTTAGGATCGGCGCCGGGAGGGTGTTCTCATCGGTGCCAACTGGTGCCGGTATCTCCTGACTCCGGCCGGATGGCAAGGGGCGGCGAGCGTGCCGCCGGGGGGTGAGACGCGATGGACCAGGAGCGGTGGTCGGCGGTCGACCGCTACGTCAGCGGACTGCTGGTGCCGTCCGACCCGGCACTGGACGAGGCGCTTCGGGCGAGCGAGGCGGCCGGCTTGCCGCCGATCAGCGTGTCGCCCAACCAGGGCAAGCTGCTGCAACTCCTGGCGCGGATCCACGGCGCCCGCACGGTGCTGGAGATCGGCACGCTGGGCGGCTACAGCACGATCTGGCTCGCCCGGGCGCTGCCGGCCGATGGCCGCCTGGTCACGCTCGAAGCGAACCCGGCCCACGCCGAGGTCGCCCGCGCCAACATCGCCCGGGCGGGGCTGGCCGGCATCGTCGACCTCCGCCTCGGGCGGGCGCTGGAGACGCTGCCGATCCTTGAGGCGGAGGGGCTCGGTCCGTTCGACCTCGTCTTCGTCGACGCCGACAAGCCGAGCAACCCCGACTACTTCGCCTGGGCGCTCCGGCTCGCCCGCCGCGGCACCGTGATCGTCGTCGACAACGTGGTGCGGGGTGGCGCGGTCGTCGACCCGTCCAGCGCCGATCCCGGCGTCCAGGGCGTCCGTCGCCTCCTGGCGATGATGGCCGCCGAGCCGCGCGTCGAGGTCACGGCGATCCAGACGGTGGGCGGCAAAGGCTACGACGGCTTCGCGCTCGCGCTGGTGACGGCCGACGGGTAGCGCCGACGGGTAGCGCCGACGGGTAGCGCCGACGGGTAGCGCCGACGGGTAGCGCCGACGGGTAGCGCCGACGGGTAGCACCGACGGGCGGCCCGGCGAGCGACGGGCCGCCCATCGGCGCCCCTCCCCGGGGCCGGCGAGCTATTAGCGCCGTTTCGCGCCCTGATCTCCCCGTGAGGCGGCCCGGCGACGGGCGGCCAGGGCTCCGCTCGTCTCGGTCCGAGCAGTGGTGCCGTGCCGCGACCCTCCCGTCACTGCCGGCTCCGCGGGAGGCGGTCGGCGGCTAGACCGGGAGGAGGCCGTCGGCCTTCAGCAACTCGGCGTTGAGGATGCTCGCGCCGGCCGCACCCCGGACCGTGTTGTGGCCGAGGACCACGAACTTGGTGCCCAGCACCGGGCATGGCCGGACGCGGCCCACGACCGACGCCATCCCGCAGGCGACGTCGCGGTCGAGGATCGGCTGGGGGCGGTTCGGCTCCCGCCGGACGATCACCGGCTGGGGCGGGGCGGTCGGGAGTCCCAGCTCCTGCGGCCGGCCGCGGAACGTCTCGAAGGCGGCGATGACCTCCCCGGGCTCGGCCGGCATCCGCAGGCGCACGCCTACGCATTCGGTGTGGCCGTCGCGGACCGGCACCCGGTTGCACTGGGCGCTAATCGCGAACGACGCGGGGACGAAGGCCTCGCCGTCCCAGCGCCCGAGGACCTTGCGCGCCTCTTCGGCAAGCTTCTCCTCCTCGGTCGGGATGTACGGCACCACGTTGTCGATCATGTCGAGCGACGGCACGCCCGGGTAGCCGGCACCGGAGACGGCCTGGAGGGTCGTCACCGTGACCGCGTCGAGGCCGAACGCGGCCTGGAGCGGGCGCAGCGCCAGGGTGAGGTGGATCATCGAACAGTTGCCGTTCGTGACCAGGAACCCCGCCCAGCCGCGACCCTCGCGCTGGCGGGCGATCGCCGCCGTGTGGTCGGCGTTCACCTCGGCCACCACCAGCGGCACGTCGGGATCCATGCGGTGGGTCGAGGTATTGCTCAGCACCGCGTGGCCGGCCTTGGCGAGGCGCTGCTCGATCTCCCCGGCGACCTCGCCCGGGAGCGCCGAGAAGACCAGCGGGCTCGTGATCGGCGCGTCGTAACCCTGCACCCGCAGGTCGGCCGCCCGTTCCGGCATGTCGCCGCCGAGCCGCCATTCGGTCGCGTCGCGGTAGGGGTGGCCCGCCGAGCGGTCGGAGGCGACCACTTCCGCGACGCGGAACCAGGGGTGCCGGGCGAGGAGCTGGACGAAGCGCTGGCCGACGCTGCCGGTGGCCCCCAGTACCGCGGCCGGGATCCTCGTGTCGGTGGTCATGGGACGTCTCCTTCGGCTGCGGTCGGGTGGCGAGCTTAGCCGACCCGGAGCGACTCGGCGAGCAGGTCGGCGCGCCGCGGTCGGCGCCGCGGAAGCGCGGTCGGTGGGGGTGCCTGGGCAGGGATGAGCTCGCGGTGAAGCGCCTCCACCGCCCGCGTAGCCGCGGCCGCCGGGACCGCGGCGACGAGCGCCACGTTCGAGTCCTGCTGGTTCGCCGCGAGGACCGGCACGCCGGCCTGACCCAGCACCTCGAGGACCCGTCCCATCATCGCCGGTTGCCCGGCGGCCCCGGCGCCGACAGCCGCGACGACGGCAACGTCCTCCGTGCAGGCAACCTCGACCTCGTCCCCGAACGGGAGGACGTCGAGCGCCACCTCGATCCGCTCCCGGAGCCGTCCACAACTCCCGGCGCCGTCGACGAGAAAGGTCATCCGACGCCGGGAGGAGGCCTGGGCGGCGAAGGCGACCTCGGCGCCGTCGGCGTGGAGGGCTCCGAAGACGACCGCCGCGGCGCCCGACAGGTCTTCCAGCTCGGGCACGTCGACCGTCAGCAGGACGAGGCCGCGGAGGGCGGTGATCGCCTTGACCCCGTCGCCGGTCGCCTCCCGGGCGACCACCGTGCCCGGCTCCTGGGGCGCGAAGGTGGAGAGGATGCGGACCGGGATGCCGCGGGCGACGGCTGGCCGGATCGTGCGCGGGTGGAGCACCTTGGCGCCGAAGTGGGCCAGCTCCTGGGCCTCGTCGTAGCTGACCTGGGGAACCACCCGCGCCGAGGGCACCTGTCGGGGGTCGGCCGAGAGGACACCGGGCACGTCGGTCCAGATCTGGACCTCGTCGGCGTCCAGGGCCGCCCCGAGGATGGTCGCGCTGTAATCGGAGCCGCCACGGCCGAGGGTGGACGTGCTGCCGTCCGGGGCGGCGCCGATGAAGCCGGTGACGACAACGGTCTCGCCTCGGTCGAGCAGCGGCCGGATCACCTCCTGGGCCTGGGCGCGGGTCCGCGCCCGATCGAGACGGGCGCCGCCGAACCGGTCGTCGGTGCCGACGACCCGGTCCGCGAAGACGTGCGATGCCGGTGTACCAAGGGCGCGGAGCGTGGCCGCCATCAGCACGCTCATCGCCTTCTCGCCCGTGGCCACGATCCGGTCCGCGTCCTGGGCTGCCAGGTCGCCGGCGGCCGCCACGTCGGCGAGCGCCGCCTCGAGCGCGGCGTCGAGGGCGTCGAGGGCGGCCTCAGCCCGGGCCCGGTCAGACGGGTCGGCGATCGAAGCGGCGATCGCCGCGTGTCGGCCGCGGATCCCCGCCACCGTCTCGGCGGTCGGGCTGCCGGCCGCCGCCGACCGGGCCGCCTCGAGCAGACGGTTGGTGACGCCCCCGGCGGCGGAGACCACCACCACCCGGGGCCGGGGTTGGGCGGCGGCGATCGCCGCCGCCTCTCGGACGCGGTCGCCATCGGCCACCGACGTCCCGCCGAACTTGAGCACGATCACGGCGGCTCCTCGCTCTCAGCCGTCAGCTCATGGCCGTCAGCTCATGGTCGTGGGGAGCGCCGCTGCTCCGTCGAATCGCCGTGTCCGCCACCGTCCATCGCGACGTGACAGCTGACTGCTGACAGTTGGCGGCTCACACAAAAAGACGGGGGCGTCGCCGCTCCCGCCTGCCGATCCGGTTGGGTGTGCGCCGCGTCTCGCGTCTAGCCGCCCACCCCGCCGGAGGCAGGGCCGGTAATAGTGATGGTGATCCCGGACATGGTGATGGTCACCACAGAGTCGCCGACGGACGCAGTGAACGCCACCGCGTCAAGCGAGATGGTCGCCTGCGTCGCTGAGCCAGCCTGCGTTCTCGATCCATCCATGGGTCGCACTCTACCAGCCACCCCAGTGGTCCGCAACCCAGGGCCACGGCGCGCTGCCCGGGCCGGGCGGTCCGTGCGCCCGCGTGGGTGTCGCTCCCGCCGCGTCGCCTTCGTCCCGGTCCTCGATGAGGCACGCCGTCCCTGCCATCGCGCAACGGGCCCCCGCGCGTGAGCCGAAGGGGATCGCCGTGGAAGCGCGGCCTTCCGCCGCCTACGGAGGCTGGGCCACCATGCCGAGCGAGCAGAGCTTCGGTCGCGGACCGATCCGTCGGTCGCGGTTCGCCGGATAACGGCGTGACTGCTACGCTCCGGGGCCGCACGGCGTCGGGTACTGAGCTCGTGGTTCGCGGGGCCGGAGCCGGTTCGGGCGTAGGTCGGCGGTGCCGGTCGGAACAGGGCGCCCCCTGCTCCGACCGCCGCGGCGCCGCGGCGTCCCACTAGGGAGGAGAGAGCTGGTGGCGGCGATCACGATCGGCTGCGGTCAGATCACGTGGGGGCAGTTCCGACAGGCGAACGGCGAGCCCTGGCCGGAGGAGCGCGTGCTGGCCGAGATCGCTGATGCCGGCTACGCCGGTGCGCCGGCCGGCCCGAGGGCGGGACGCACGGCCGCCGAGACGATGGCGCTCTACGTACGGCACGGCTTGCGCCCGGCCCCAGGCTATCTCTCCGGCCTCTTCTGGGAACCGGACCAGCGCGCGTCGCTGCTCGAGCAGGCACGGGTCCACGGCGCCTTCGCGGCCGAGCTCGGCCTCGCCGAGCTGTACGTCGCGGCGAGCGGCTTCGACCACCTGACCCCGCGGGGGCTCACCCGGCGCCAGGTCGCGGGCCACGTCGCCCCCGAGGACGCGCTGGACGGTGACCAGTACCGGCGCTTCGCGGAGGTCCTGAACGAGGTCGGCGCGATCACCCTCGGGCACGGGGTCCGCAGCTGCTTCCACAACCACGTCGGGACCGTGATCGAGACCCGCGACGAGATCGACCGCCTGCTGGCGCTGGTCGACCCCGCGGTCGTCTCTCTCGGGCCGGACACGGGCCACCTCGCGTGGGGCGGCGCGGACCCGGTCGCGTTCTGCCGCGACTACGCGGACCGGATCAGGACGCTGCACCTGAAGGACATCGACGCCAGCGTTCTGCGCCGCGGGCAGGCGGCCGGGTGGGACTACCATCGGTTCACCGGGGAGGGCATCTTCACCGAGTTGGGCGACGGCGACGTCGACTTTCCCGCCATCCTCGACCTGCTGCGTGGCGCGGCGTTCTCGGGGTGGGCGATCGTCGAGACGGACGTGACGCGGCGGCCGACGGCGCTGGAGAGCGCGACCGTCAGCCGGCGGTACCTCCGGACGATCGGCGTCTAGCGGCGCTGCCGGCGGCGACGGGAGCACGACGCGCGAGGGGGGACAGCGACCGATGGCGGACCTGCGAGTCGGGATCATCGGCTGCGGTCGTCCCCGCGAGACGGCCGGCGCGACCGGGTTCGGCATGGGGCACCTCCACGCCAGGGGGTACGCGGATGCTCCCGGCGCGCAGATCGTGGCCCTGGCCGACCTCAGCCCCGAGAACGCCCGGGCGTTCCAGGCGGAGCACGGTGGCGAGGGGATCTACGAGGACTACCGCGAGATGCTGGGGCGGGAGCGGCTGGACGTCGTCAGCGTCTGCACCTGGCCGGCCCTCCACGCCGAGATGGTCATCGCCGCGGCCGAGGCGGGGGTACGGGCGATCCACTGCGAGAAGCCGATGGCGCCGACCTGGGGCGAGGCGGTCGCGATGGTCCGCGCCTGCGAGGAGCGGGGGGCGCAGCTGACCTTCAACCACCAGCGCCGGTTCTCCGCCCCGTTCCGGGAGGCGCGGGCGCTCTTCCGCGCCGGCGCGATCGGCGACCTCGTGCGGATGGAAGGCGAGTGCGGCAACCTCTTCGACTGGGGGACCCACTGGTTCGACATGTTCGGCTTCTACAACGACGAGACGCCGGCCGAGTGGGTGATGGGCCAGGTCGAGCCGCGAGGCGGCCGCACCTTCTTCGGCGTGCCGGTCGAGGGCCAGGGCCTCAGCCACGTCCGCTTCCAGAACGGCGTCCACGGGCTGCTGATCACGGGGGCTGACGCGGCGGGGAGATTCCTGACCCGGCTCGTGGGCACCGACGGCGCCATCGAGGCGAGCGACGCGGGTGACGGGCTGCTCAGGGTCTGGGGTCGGGACCACGGCGGGTGGCAGACGGCCGCGCTGGAGGGGGATCGCTCGTTCGGCGGGACGGTCGCGCTGGGGGTGGTGGACCTCGTCGACGCGCTGCGGGCGGGACGCGAGCCGGAGCTCTCGGCCCGGCGCGCGCTGCGCGCGACGGAGCTGATCTTCGCGACCTACGAGTCGAGTCGCCGCCGGGGTCGGGTCGACCTGCCGCTGACGACCATGGATTCCGCCTTCCTCAGCCGGGACAGCGCGGACTCCCCATCGCCCTGACCCCGGCAAAACCTGATCGGTCCGTGCCCCGTCGGTGCCCCCTGCGACCAGACCCACCCGGATCGTGTTCCGGACGCGGGGACGGGGCCCGCGCGGCGCCGGACATGGCCGAACGACAAGAACAGCGCGTGACCACCGGCCATCCGTCCGACGCCCCGTGGTCGAAGAGGATCGTCCGCAAGCTGGCGGGGCCCCAGGGCGTGCCGGCTTCGCCCCGACCTTGGTCTCATCGCGATCCGAGATCAGGCGCAGCCCGCGGTGTTGGCGGCCCAGCGGTTGAAGGCCGGAGCATCCGTGCCGCCGGCGGCACGGACGGCGAGCCAGCGCGCGGCCCACTCAGCCGGGTCGCGCAGGGCCGAGTCCGGGTCGGCCGCACTGCGGGCGATGAACCCGGCGCCAGCGAACGCCGGTCGTCCCGTCGGCTGTCCGACGGGCTGGTAGCGCAGGTCGAAGCTGATCCGGACGTCCCGGTCGGTCGCGTTGTCGAGCGAGCTGTGAACGGTGCGCTGGGTCATCAGCAGCACGCTCCCGGGTCGCATCGGCAGCGGCAGCGCGCCGTCGGCGACGAGCCGGTCGGGGATCGTCAGTTCCCCCGTCTGGGGGCAGTGGGTGAGGATGCCGTCCCGGTGGCTGCCCGGCACCACCCGCAGGCAGCCGTTGGCGACGGTCGCCTCGTTGACCGGGAGCCAGACGGTGAGGATCGTCGCCTCGTCGGCCTCGGGCAGGATCACGCCGTTGTCCTGGTGCCAGGGGATCTGGGAGATGAGGCCGCTGCGGCCCTGCTTCGCGACGGCCCGCTTCGGCAGCTTCATCCGCACGTGCTGGACGGGGTTGGCGTAGATCTCGGGGCCGACGATGTCCTCGACGACGTCGAGCAGCCGCGGGTTCGTGAGGAGGCCGAAGACCGCCGGCCCGAGGTGGATCGGCGAGTCAGGCCGGGTGCCCGCCTGGGGCAGGCTGATGTCGAAGTGGAGCGGGAAGTTGCGCCCGCTCTCCTCGCAGACGCGGACCAGCCGCTCCGGGAACGGCAGCCCCCGGTGGGCCGACCCGATCACGCCGTCGGCGAGCAGGCCCCCGGCGATGCCGTCGAGCACCTCGTCGTACTCGACCAGGATCGGCGCGAGGTCGCAGGCCGGGTCGAGGACGCCCTCGACCTCCACGTAGCCGTCCTCGTCGAACCGGCGGCGCTGCGCCTCGGAGAGGACCCGCATCGGTCGCCTCGCTCGCCGGCCGTCGGGGGACGCCGGTAGCCGGGGCGCGGGCACCACGCCCGCGCCCGCATGGCTACCCCTTCGTCGCGCCCTCGGTCAGGCCGCGGATGAAGTAGCGCTGGAGGAAGACGAAGACGAGGACGACCGGGACCAGCGTCACGACCGCGCCGGCCGCCATCACGTGGTAGAGGGTCTGGAACTGCTTCGAGTACTGGATCAGGGCGATCGTCAGGGTCTGATAGTCCGGCACCTGCGAGAGGTAGACCAGCGGCACGAGGTAGGCGTTCCAGACGCCCATGAAGGTCAGCAGCGAGATCGTCGCCAGGGCCGGGCGGATCAGCGGGAAGGCGATCCGCCGGTAGGCGCCGAAGTAGCTCTCGCCGTCGACCGCCGCCGCGTCGAAGAGCTCGGCGGGTAACGTCTGGAAGTGGCTGATCAGCAGGTAGATGTTGAAGACCTGGGCGCCGGCGGTCATGACCAGGATCACCGCGACCACGCTCTTCCAGTCGCCGATCAGGTTCAGCGACCGGTTCACGTAGAAGGTCGGGATGATCAGCATCTCGCCTGGGACCAGAAAGGTCGTCAGCAGCGCGACCATCACAAACTTCCGCCCGGGGAAGTCGGAGCGGGTCAGGGCGTAGGCGCTCATCGAGGTGGTCAGGATCGTGGCCGCCATGCAGACGGCGGTGATGATCACCGTGTTGGTCGCCGCCCGGGGGATGTTCGCGGCGTCCCAGATGTCCTGGTAGTTCTGCCACTGGGGGGCGTCCACCCACAGCGAGAGGCCCGAGGAGAAGACGCTGCGGCTGGAGCGCAGCGAGGTCGCGACCATCCAGAGGAACGGGTAGAGACAGAGCGCCATGTAGAGCGCGAGCAGCCCGTAGCGCACCCCGCCCCAGCCCAGGCGGAGGGCTCGCAGGCGGGCGACCGCCGCCGCGGACGGGGTCGGGACGACGTAGCTGGTGCGGACGGTCGACTGCGAGCGGGGTCGGGGCGCCTGGACAGGGGTCGTCGCCATGGCCTACCGCCCCTCCTGCCACCGGCTGATCGCCTGCTGGATCAGGACCGCGGCGAAGATGATCAGGCCCAGCCCGATCGCGATCGTCGAGCCGTAGCCGACCTCGGGGATCGTCGCCGCGCCGGAGAGGCCGCCGCCGCCGAACGAGGTGTAGCGAAACATGTAGAGCACCATCGTCGTGGTGCTGAAGCCCGGGCCGCCGCCCGTCATGACCGCGAAGTAGTCGAAGACCTTGAGCGAGCCGGCCAGGGAGAGGGTGACGATCACGGCCGTGATCGGGCGGATCGCCGGGACGGTGATCGAGCGGAACTTCTCCCACCAGCCGGCGCCGTCGACCATCGCCGCGTCGTAGAGGTCGCGGGGCACGGTCTGGAGCGCGGCCAGGAAGAAGACCATGTTGATCCCGAGGTCGTGCCAGACGGCCACCCCGGTCACGGTCCAGAAGGCGTAGTCGCGCTCGCCGAGGAAGGCGATCGGCTCGTCGATCACCCCGAGGCGGTTGAAGAGCAGGTCGTTGAAGGCGCCGCCGAGCGGCGAGAAGAAGAACGTGAAGGCCAGCGAGACCACCGCGATGCTGGTGATCACCGGCAGGAAGCCGATCGTGCGGAAGAGGGTCGACCCCCGGAGCCCCGAGTTCAGGGTGAGCGCGACGACCAGCGCCAGCGGTAGCTCGGCGACCAGCTTGATCACCGCGTAGAGCACCGTGTTGCGGACCGCCGTCCACCAGGTCGGGTCCTGAACGAGCCGGGTGTAGTTGTCGACGCCGGTGAAGCTCGCGTCGAAGACGCTGCCGATGCCGTTCCAGTCGAGAAACGAGGTGTAGAGGACGAAGGCGATCGGGAAGACCATGAAGACGAGGAACAGGATCACGGTCGGCGCGACCATCAGGTAGGCCGGCAGGTGCGACCGGAGCGGGGTGGTGCGGCGGGGCCGCCGCGAGGGCGAGACGGCGGGCAGGGTCTGCTGCGCCGAGGTCGGGAGTGCCGTGTCCAAGGGGCCGCACCTCCTGCGGCCGTGCCGGCCGCGCGCCAAGGCCGGTCGACGGCCGGAGGCGGGCTCGTGCCCGCCTCCGGCCGTGGATCCGGCGCCCTCAGGGGGAGGTCTACTTCGGCGGCTGCCAGGTCATCGGGTCGAACTCGGGGATCACGAAGTCGCTCTGGGCGATCTTGCCTTCGGCGACGACCTGGGCGAAGGCGTCGTTGTAGGCCGTCGTCACCTCGGTGAGCTTCTGGTCCATCGTCGACCCCTTGTCGTCGAAGATGGTCTGCATCACGGTCTGGTAGTCGGGGGTCATCGTCGGCAGCTCGGGCTCGGGCGGGATGATCACGTCGCGCTCGGTCGGCGCCAGCTTGGGCACACCGCGCACCGTCGACTCGCCGGTGTTCGCGGCGGCGACGCCCATCACGCCCATGCCCTGCTCGAACATGGAGGTCATGGTCGGCTGGGAGTACATGAACTTGAGGACTTCCCAGGCCGCGTCCTTGTTTTGGCTGGCGGCGCTGATGGTGTAGCGGTCGCCGATCCCCTGCTGGACGCGGCCCTTCTGGCCGCTGTCCGGCAGCGGCAGCTCGGCGGTCTCCCAGTCCTCGGTCGACTGGAACTGGTCGTTGAAGACGCCCGGGTTCCAGGAGCCGCCGATGATCATGCCGGCGCGCCCGAGCGAGAACTGCTGGCGGGCGTCGTCGTCGGTCAGGGTGTGGACGCCGGGGAAGATGCTCCCGTCGGCCTCCATGTCGACCATCAGCTGCATGGCCTGCTTGATGCCGTCCTGGGCGAAGTTGTACTGGCCGGTCTTCCAGTCGTAGTAGAACGCGCCGGCGAGCTGGGCGGGGCAGGCGACGTTCATCCACCAGACCCAGGTGAACTTGTCACCTAGGATGAACCCGTAGACGCCTTCCCCCTTCAGCTCATCGGAGATCGTCTTCGACATCTCCCGCATCTGGGTCCAGGTCGTCGGCGGTGTGTTCGGGTCGAGCCCGGCCCGCTCGAAGATGCCCCGGTTGTAGTAGAGCCGCATCGTCTGCGCGTACATCGGCAGGCCGTGGGTCTGGCCGTTCCAGATGCCGCGGTTGGGCACGAACGCGCCCGGCAGGAAGGACTCCTTGAGACCCGGGGTCGCGGCCAGGTACTCATCGAGCGGCTGCGCCCAGCCGGCCTCGACTTCCTGGCGGGGCTGGTTCATGTTGAAGATGTCGGGGGCGTTGCCGGCCTCGAAGGCGAGCTTGAGCTGGTCCTTGTACTCGTCGGCGAAGATCTGCATCTCCACCTCGATGCCGGACTGCTCCTTGAACTGGGCGAACAGCGCCTCCTTGACCGCGCGGTCGTGGCGCTGGTTGGACATCCAGGTCACCTTCGGTGCCTGGGCCCGCCCGTACCTGAGGTTGAGGAACGGGGCGCCACCCAGCGCCAGAGCACCGGCGCCCGCGGCCGTTCCCTTGAGGATGTCGCGGCGGCTCACTGCCCGCCGGGGTCCGTCCTTGCCCATCCAGGCTCTCCCTGTTGTGGCCACGCGCCATCGCGCGGCACGGCTCCGCCGACGTCCTGAGCTGAGTTCGGCGGTTGAGACAGATATCGCGCAGATCGGGCGCGGCGTCAATGCCCCGCCCGCCCCGGCGCACCGGTTCGCCCGCGGCGCACCGAGTCTCGGTGACCCCACCTCCGGTGGACTCCTACCGAGACGGACACCGGACTGATAGTGGGCGTCGCCCAGCAGTGCGCCGCGGGCCGTTGCTCAGGCCGCTAGCGAGATCGGCCCGGCCGCTAGGCCGGCGCCCCCACCGGCGATGCCGCGACCGTGACGCCGCGCGGTGCGAGGGGCGGCAGCCACGCCGCCTCAGCCGCGATCAGCTCGTCGACCATCGCCCGGATCTGCCCCAGCGTGAGCAGGGCCCCCGTCAATGGGTCGAGCATGACGGCGTGTTCCACGTGTGCCCGCTCGCCGGTCAGCGCCGCCTCGACGGCTAACTCCTGGACGTTGACGTTCGTCCGGTTGACCGCCGCGCACTGGGGCGGCAGCGGGCCGACGGCCGTCGGCTGGACGCCATTGGCGTCGACCAGGCACGGCACCTCGACGCAGCAGCCGTCCGGCAGATTGGGGATCAGGCCGCGGTTGGGCACGTTGCCGTAGACGACCGTCGGCTCGCCGGTCGCCATGGCATTGACGATCGCCGCGCCGTACTCGACCGACGGCGCGAGCTCCGCCTTGAGCTTGCCGAGCAACGCCCCGGTCTGCGCGTCGGCGTCGTGGGCCGCGCAGACCTCGTAGTAGTCCCACCGCTCCCGGATGAAGGCGTCGACCATCTCGGGCGACTTGCGGAAGTAGGGCAGGTACTCCGAGGCGTGGTGGCTCGACTCCGTGTGGAAGTAGCCGAAGGCCGCCATGATCTCGGTCCGCACGCGCTCGGCTCCCCCCTCGTAGGTGGAGTCGCCACGGTCGGCGCCGCTGTGGTCGCCCGCGTCGCGGGCGAGGTCTCCGGCGACGAGCCCACCTGACGGGTCGAGGTGGCGACGGACCATCGTCTCCCGCAGGCGCGGGTAGAGGTCCTCCTCGCCGCGCCGGAAGCGGAGAAACCAGGCCTGGTGGTTGATCCCGGCGGCGAGGAAGTCGACCTCCTCGTAGGGCACGGCGAGCGACCGCGCGAGCATCCGCGATGTGCCCTGGACGCTGTGGCAGAGGCCGACCGTCCTCACGCCGAGGCGGTCGAGGAACCAGCAACTCATCGCCATCGGGTTGGCGTAGTTGATCAGCAGGGCGCCCGGGCAGAGCTCGGCCATGTCGCCGGCCAGCTCCCGATAGGCGGGCGCGGAGCGGAGGAACCGGAACACGCCCCCCGGACCGAGGGTGTCGCCGACCGTCTGGTCGATGCCGTAACGGCGGGGGATCTCCACGTCAAGCCGGTAGGCCTCCAGGCCGCCGACCTGGAACGTGACGACGACCACGTCGGCCCCGTCGAGGGCCCGACGGCGGTCGGTGGTCGTCTCGATTGTGGCCGGCAGACCATGGTGGGCGACGAGGTCGCGGGCGGCGGCGGCCGTTCGCTCCAGGCGGCCGGCGTCGATGTCCATCAGCGCCAGCGTGCTGTCCCGGAGCGCCGGGAAGCTGAGCAGGTCGCCGACGAGGCGGAGCGGGAAGACGTAGCCGCCCGCCCCGACGATCGCGATCTTGGTCACCGGGTCTCACCCCCGAGGTCGCTCGGCCTACCGCTCGGCCAGCCCGTCGCCGCCGCGGCTGCCGCTCTATGGGCGGCGCGCCGAGGCGACCGGGTCCAGGCCGGGCTTAGCTCCCGCTCGTGACCGCCGCGGCCTCCCGCGAGGTCTCCTCGACGGGCTGGGCCCGGCCACCGGAGAGCGGCAGCTCGACGGTCCGGCCCTCCTCGACGGAGCGGTACGCGGCCTGGATCACCTCCAGCACCCGGCGGCCGTCGCGGTGGTCCTGGATCGGCGGCCGACCGGTGGTGATGCTGTCCCAGAAGTGGACGATCTCCTTGTCGAAGTTGGAGACCCCGTCCGGGGGGAACGTCTGGCTGCTCGGCTCGGCGAAGCCGCGCGGCTTGACATAGACGTCGCGCCGGTTGCCGTAGACCTCGCCCCGCTCGCCGAGGACGTGGAACTTGGCGTCGTTGGCGGGGAAGACGAAGCCTTCCCCGGTGAAGATCTGGCCGATCGCCCCGTTGGCGAACTTGACGAGCACCAGCGCCGTGTCTTCGCCGTCCATCTGGGCGACGAAGGTGTTGGTCATCGCGGTGACCGAGACCGGCTCCGACTGGGCCAGGTAGAGCAGGATGTAGGTCGGGTGGTAGCCCTTGTCGATCAGGACCCCGCCGCCCATGGTCGCCCGGCTCGCCCGCCAGCCGATCATGTTGGTTGCCTGGGCGGGGCGGCCGGGGACGGTCGCCTGGTTGTAGGTCGTCGGGAACTCGTGCGACCGGATCAGGAAGGGCTTGCCGATCCCGTCCCGGTCCATGAAGCCCTTGGCGGCGGTGATGCCGGGGTCGAAGAGCTCGTTGTGGGCGCTCATGTAGACGATGCCGGCGCGGTCGACCGCCTCGACGATCCGGTCCCCCTCCTCCAGCGAGATGCACATCGGCTTCTCGCAGAGGATGTGCTTGCCGCGGGCGACGGTGGCGAGGATCGCGTCGGCGTGGAGGTGGTGTGGCAGGCAGATGTCGACCGCGTCGATGTCGGCCTCGTTGATCAGGGCGTGGTAGTCCTCGTAGACCGTCGGGGTCGTCCCGTCCGCGACGAGGGTGGCCGCGATCTGCTCCGCCGGGGCCCGGACGACGTCCGAGATGGCGGTGACCCGCGCGTCACCGCGGTCGATCAGCTTGCGCCAGGCCGGCGCGTGGGCGTTGCGGACGATCCCGCCGGCGCCGATGATCCCAACCTTGAGCATGCTGTCCCCCTGTCGTCTCTCGGCGTTGGTTCGCGCCGTACCCGGCCACCGCCGGTGCGCGTCGCGACGCCGGTCCCGCTCGCCGCTGACCCCGCTCGCCGCTAACCTCGCTCGCCGCCGACCCCGCTCGCCGCCGACCCCGCTCGCCGCCGACCCCGGCTCGTGGTTGCGTCCTCCCAGCCCTCGCGACGATCCCCGGGCGGTCATGCCCACAAGCTACGCAGGAACGTGACCTTCTCGCGCGTCTGGTGGCCGCCCCCACCCTCGTGGTGGTTGTACCGCCAGACTCGGATCGCCTTCTCCTCCCCGGCGTAGTGGTTGAAGGCCGCGAAGACGGTCGACGGCGGGCAGACCTCGTCCATCAGTCCGACCGAGAACAGCGCCGGCGCGGTTGCCCGCGCCGCGAAGTTCACGCCGTCGATGTAGGCCAGGGTCGCGAACACGCGCTCGACCTCGTCGCGGTGGGTCAGGCAGAACCGGGCCAGTTCCTGGTAGGGGTTGGCATCGGTGATCTCGGTCGCCCGCCGGATGTGGCACAGGAACGGGACGTCGGGCAGGCAGGCGGCGAGGTCCGGCGTCAGGCCGGCCACGGCGAGGGCGATCCCCCCACCCTGGCTGGCGCCCGACACCGCCACCCTCGCGGGATCGACCGCCGGGTGGGTCCGGGCGGCCTCGACGGCCCGGATCGCGTCGGCGAAGACGCGGCGGTAGTAGTAGGCGTCGGGGTCGAGCACGCCGCGGCTCATGAAGCCGGGGAAGTGGGGGTTGCCGCCGGCGGGCTCGGGGTCGGGCGTGTCGCCATGGAGCCACGAGCTGCCCTGGCCGCGGGTGTCCATCACGAGATGGGCGTAGCCGGCCGCGCTCCAGAGCAGCCAGTCGGTCGGGAACCCGCGCCCACCGCCGTACCCGATGAACTCGACCACCGCGGGCAGCGGGCCGGAGCGCTGGCGCGGCAGGAGCAGCCACCCCTTGACGGGCTGCCCGCCCCAACCGGCGAAGGTGACGTCGAAGATGTCGACGAGGGCCAGCCCGGCGTCGACGGGCACGAAGGTCGGGTTGAGCGGCACGGCGCGGGTCTCGGCGAGGGTGCGCGCCCAGAAGGCGTCGAAGTCGTCGGGTTCGGTGCGCTCGGGTCGGTAGGCGCGCAGCTCGTCGAGGGGCAGGTCGAAGAGGGCCATCGGTCTCCGTCGGCTGGGTCGGGCGTGCCCCCAGCGCCGGGGGCGCCCCAGATCGGGGCGCCAGTATCCCCCGCGCCCTTGTCCCTGTCACCCCCGCCGGCGTTCGGTTCCCGGCGGGTCTGGGTGCCGCCCCTTCGCCGAACGCGGCCTAGCTCAGTGGGGGCCGGTGCCCTCCGTGCCGCAGGGGCCGCCGTCGAGGTTGTCGGCCATCGTCACCTCGTCGCCGGCCATCGTCAGGATCGGCCGGTACCAGGCGGACATCCGCTCCGATGAGCGGCCGACGTAGTGGCCGATGAACGTCCGCCGGAACCGGTCCGCCGAGCGGTTCGGCCCGGAGCCGTGGACGAGGCTGCCGTTGAAGAAGAGCACGTCCCCTGGCGCGAGGTCGGCCGGCACCGTGGCGAGGCCGTGCGGCACCGGCACGTACTCGCGGGTGAAGGAGAGATCCCCGTCCGCTTCCTCGGGACAGAAGATGCCCATCCGGTGGGTGCCCGGGACGACCCGGAGACCGCCGTTCTCCTGGTCGATCGGGTCGAGCGCGACCCAGGCCGCGATGCAGGTCCCCGGCTCGACCTTGAGGAAGAAGTTGTCCTGGTGGAGCGCCTGTCCCTTCGCGCCTGCCGGCTTGAAATAGACCATGCTCTGGGCCGCGAGCGGCTCCTCGCCGAAGAGGTCGGCGAGGATCGCGCCGAGCCGAGGGTCGAGCAGGTAGCGCCGGGCGAGGGCGTTGAAGCGGTGCGGGTGCATCACCCGCGGGTACCGCTTGAGCACGTCGCCGCCGGCCTCGATCTCGGGCACGGGCGCGAAGAACCCGGGCACCGGTCCTGCCGCGTGCAGCGCCATGAACTCGTCGCGGAGCGTCCCGACCTCGTCGTCGCCGAAGAGGCCGCGTACGATGAGGTACCCCTCGTCCTGGAACAGGCGGAGCTGCTCCGCCGAGAGCGACGACGGGGTCGCGGTCATGGTCTCTCCTGCCTCCCTCGCGCGGTTCGCTGGCGTGGTGGCTGTCCGATCGACCCGATACCCCGCCGCCGTCGGCCGTTCCACGGTAGCGGGGACGCTTGGACGTCTGACCGGACGGCCCTCGCCGCGGTTCCAGTCCTTAGGCCCTGGATCGCCTGATCCACCATCCCGTGCGACGACCGCCGCTGAACTTTGCCTGCTCGTCCGGCGCCTGGGCGGTCTCGCCTGGTGGCGCCATGCGGACTCCGCCGGGGTGACCGGGGCGGCTCACGCGTCGACGTCGGCCGGCCAGCCGATCCCCGGCACGGTCGGGGGCGAGATCGCGCCGTCGCGGCCGATCCCGGCCTCGACCACGATCGGGTTCGCCGTGATCAGGGACTCGTAGTAGGTCGTATTCGGGATCGCGCAGGCCAGGTGCAGGTTCGGCGGGCCGCCGCCGTGGACCTCGGCGCGGAGGTTGAAGGCGTCCGCCAGGTGGGCGACGCGGAGGCCGCCGGTGACGCCGCCCTTGTAGTGGGTACTGGTCCGCACCAGGTCGGCCCCGCCGCGGGCAATGAAGTCGGCGATGTTGTAGTGGGCCCCGTCGCTGGTCTCTCCCGAGAGCAGCGGCACGTCGACCTTCTCGCCGAGCCGCCGGTAGGCCTCGATGTTGAACTCCCGCATCGGCTCCTCGTACCAGAGGTACCCGGCTTCGGCCAGCGCGCGGCCGAGGTAGATCGCCTCGAGCAGGTCGAAGCCGGCCGAGCCGTCGTACATCAGGTCGATGTCCGGACCGACGTGGGCGCGCAGGTCCTGGCAGAGCTTAGCGTCCCGCCGGTGGTCGCCCCACGCGTGGAGCTTGATCGCCCGGAAGCCGTGGTCGAGGCACTGGTCGGCGACGTCGAGGTACTCCTCGGTGGTCTCGAAGGTGACGGTGCTGGCGTAGGCCGGGATCCGGTCCCGGTACCCCCCGAGCACCTGATACAGCGGGAGTCCGGCCAGCTTAGCGGTGAGATCCCAGAGCGCGATGTCCGCCAGGCCGAGCGCGTAGATCGGGAGCTCCTCGATCCGGTCGATCTCCCAGACTCGGTGCCAGAGATCCTCCTTGAGCAGCGGGTCCGCGCCGAGCAGGGCGCCCCGGAGACGGCGGTCGACCAGGTCGACGAGGATCGGTCCGCGGGGACCGTAGGCGACCCCGTCCGTCCCCTGGTCGGTCCGGACCGTGAGCTTGGTGGTGACGTTCGTCTCGCCGGAGCCGGGGAGCCCGGCCCGCCAGCGGAAGCGGTGTGGCACCGGCCGCTCGCTGACCTCGGTCTCGACGGCGGTGATCTTCACGGCGACGCCTCCTGCGTGTAGCGCCCAGGTGCCACTGACGTGCCGGGCGGGACCGCGCCGGAACCGCGCCGAGAGCTCGAGTAAGGCAGAGGTGGTCCCGGCGGGGAATCGGTCGACCGCGCCTAACCAGGAGAGTCGCGCCACCAGGGGTGCCATGGTGCGGTCCGTCTCGCTGGCGGCGCTCGAGACCCGGTTTCTGTCCTCCCCATAGGCGGCCGGACACTGACCGCCAGATGCGTTGCGGAGAGCGGTGACGGCCGACGCCCGCCCGTCATGCGCCGCAGAAGCGGCGGACGAGGTCGTGGAGGAACCGGGTGGCGAAGGCGAGGTCGGCAACGGCGATCCGCTCGTCGTGTCCGTGGACGAGCGGCGTGTACTCACCGACGCGCTCGGACGGCGGGAACGGGAAGAACCCGTAGACCTTGATCCCCGGCAGGTTCGCCGCGTCCGTGCCGCCCGACACGAGGTAGGGCGCGACCCTCGCGCCGGGGTCGAGCGCGTCGATGGTGGCGGCGATCGCGTCGAAGAGGGGCGAGGCCGGGTCGGCCGCGATCCCCGCGTCGCGCGAGAGCAGTTCGACCTCGATCCCGTCGCCGACCACCGCCTGGACCTGGTCGCGCCAAACGTCCGGATCCTCGCCGGGCAGGATCCGGCCGTCGACGTCGAGCACGACCTCGGAGGGGATCACGTTGATCCGGTGCCCGCCGTGGACGATCGTCGGCACCGCGGTGTTGCGGGTCGTCGCCCGCAGCAGGGAGCGGGTGTCGTCGTCGAACCCCAGCGCGGCGATGTCGGCCCACCGCGGCGACGGCTCGGCGAGGATCCGCTCGACGGCTACCGGCCCGTCACCGTCGAGGCTCGGCCCGACCGTCGCCAGCAGCTGGCGGACCGGTCCCGTCAGGATCGTCGGCGGTTCCCAGCCGTGGAGCCTGACCAGCGCCTCGCCGAGGCGGCGCATCGCGGTGTCGTCCCGCGGGATCGACGCGTGCCCGGGCGCGGCGCGGGCGGTCAGTCGGAGGCGGGCCGTGCCCTTCTCGCCCGCCTGGCAGAGGTAGAAGGTCTGGCCGCCGAGCCGGATGGCCTCGCCGCCGCCCTCGTTGATCGCGTACTCCGCGTCGAGCAGGTCGCGCCGGTGGTTCCAGACCCAGCTCGCGCCCCACTCTCCGCCCGCCTCCTCGTCGGCGAAGGCGACCAGCGTGATGTCCCGGTCGAGCGCCACGCCGTCGCGCTTGAGGCGGAGCAGCACCGCCAGTTCGGCCGCGACCTGGCTCTTCATGTCCAGGGCGCCTCGCCCCCAGACGTAGCCGTCGCGCAGCTCGCCGCCGAACGGATCGACGGTCCACCTGTCGTGCTCCACGCTGACGACATCGGTGTGGCCGGTCAGCATCAGGGGCCGCGCCAGGGGGGACGCGGCGCGGAGCCGGGCCGCGACGTTGCCCCGGCCGGGGGCACCCCCGACGACCTCCGCCTCGATCCCCGCCTCCCGGCAGGTATCGGCGATGTAGCGCGCGGCGGCGTCCTCGGCGCCCGGCGGGTTGGTGGTGTCGAGCCGGATCAGCGCCCGGAGGTGACGCACGGCCTCGTCGGTCAGCGCCTGGTCGACGGGCGCGACGGTGGCGGTCATCGGGTCTCCAGAGGTGGTCCGCCCGCGGGCGGTCGGGACGGGACGGAGCCCGCATCCTACGTCTGCCGGGAAGGGTCGGCAACGGCGGCTGCGGCGTGCGGCTCGCCGGGCACGCGCTCCGAGCCGACGGCCGCGTCCGCCACGGTTCGCAGGTGCCGCAGCGGCGACGGCACCACCCAGAGCGCGGCGAGGGCGAAGCCGGCGATCGTCACGACGAGCGTCGGGCCGAGCCCGATCCGGTCACCGAGCCAGCCGCCGAGGAGCCCGCCGATGGGGATGCTCCCGGCGACCAGCGTGCGGTGGCTGGCGGTGACCCGGCCGAGCGCCGCCTCCGGCACCCGGGCCTGGCGCAGCGTCAGCTGCAGGACGTTGTAGAGCGCCAGCGTCCCGTACTGGATCGCCTCGGCGGCCGCGAGCATCGGCACCGCGACCGCCGGCGCGAGAATCGCCGCCGGGACGAGCGCGCTGGCGAGGGCGCAGACCACCTGCGCCCAGATCATCGCCGGTCCGACCCCGAGGCGCGTCCCGGCGCGTCCCGCGAGCACCGCCCCGCCGAGCGCGCCCACTCCCCCGCAGGCGAGGATCGCCCCGATTGGGGCCGGTCCCAGGTGGAGGTCGCGGGTCATGAAGAGGACGTAGACCGCAAGGAACGCGTAGCCGAAGAGGGCGGTCGTCGTCGAGCAGAGGGTGATCGGACGGAGCAGCGGGTCACGGAGGAGCAGACCGAGCCCGCCCGCGACTTCTCGCGCGATTCCCCTGAGCCCGGACCTCGCCCCCGGCGGCGGCGTCGGCGGCGACGCCTCCGGGACGGTGATCCGGCGGATCAGGCGCGCCGAGGCGAGGTACGAGGCGGCGTCGACGGCGACCGCGACGGCCGGGCCGGCGAGGGCGACCAGGACCCCGGCGATGCCGGGCCCGCTCGCCTGGGCGACGGACGCGCTCGCCTCGAGCCGGGCGTTGCTGCCCGCGAGTCGGTCGCGGGGCACGATGGTGGGCAGGTACGCCACGTAGGCGACGTCGAAGACGAGCGTCAGCGTCCCGGCGCAGAAGGCGATCGCGTAGAGCACCTCCATGCTCAGCCCGCCCAGCAGGGCCAGCAGGGGGACCAGGCCGAGCAGGCCGGTCCGTCCGAGGTCGGCGGCGACTAGGAGCGGTCGCCGGCGGTGGCGATCGACCCAGACCCCGGCGCCGAGCCCGAGCAGCAGGGCGGGCAGCCGCTCGGCGGCCACCAGGAGCCCCATCTGGCCGGGGGTGGCGTCGAGCGTGACGGCGGCCAGCAGCGGCAGCGCCAGCGTACTCACCTGCGAGCCGAATTGAGAGACGGTGGTCGCCCCCCAGAATCGCAGGAAGTCGCGGTCCCCGTCGGTTCGGTCGCGCCGGCCTACGAGCCTGCGAAGCGACGTGCCCCTCCACCCGACGGCGCCGCCCTGGGCCGTTTCCGGCGCTGGGCGGGCGGTACCGGCTGGGCCCGATGCGGAGGGTTGGTCGAGATCGGTCCATCGGCCGGGCGGGCTCGGGGACGCGTCGTTGGCGTGGTGCGGGTTCTGGTCGGCGGGCATGACGAACTCTCCCCGATGGTCGGGGAGCGGCACGCCAACCGCGCGGTGGTCGGGCGCCCGCTCCCGCTGTCCCCCTGCGCCAGGGTGCTAGGACAGCGGTGCGGTGCCTTCGAGGAGGTAGTCCCAGAGGACCGACAGCCGCCCCATGGGCGGACAACGGGGGAACACGGGTCGATGCCTCCACCGGGCGCATCAGGAGCGGTCGGCGGAACCGACTGCCGGGTCGGGGAGGGTAGCACGCCGGTCGCGGCCACAGGAACGCCCCGCCCCCATCCGCCGGGCGATGACCGGTCTCGCTCCGGGGCGCCGGCTTGGCTACACTTCGGCGACCGCCCCGCCGGGTTGGTGAAATGGCAGACACGCCGGCCTTAGGAGCCGGTGGCCGAGAGGCCGTGAGGGTTCGAATCCCTTGCCCGGCACCCCCCGCCGCCGAGCTTCGTCCACCGGCTGAGCCGAACGCTGAGCCGCCGCCTGCCGCCGAGAACCCTGACCTTGGAGCCAGGGCGTGGGTGGCATCAGCGCTTCTCCGAGCGATAGGTCGCGGCCGAGCGGAGGGTATGGGGAACGGCCCGGCCGAGCCGGGAAAGTCTGGTTGGCCATGCCTCCCCTGGCCAGGGTCGAAGGTCGCGGCCGACCGTCTGGGCCAGGGCACGGGGTACCGCACCCCGCGAGGGCGCCCACAGCGCTCCCACCCAGCGCCCAAGATGTTCGCCGGCGAGGGAGGGCTCCCGAAGGTCGGCGCCACGCTGGCTGCCGAGTTGGTCCACCGCGGCCACCGTCGCGGTCCACACCCGGCCAAGGCCCCACGCCGCGGCCCGGTCCGCTAGCGCGGCCGGGTCGATGCCCTCCGCCATGACGGCCACATCGATCAGGTCGCGGGTCCTGAACCGTGGTCCGTAGTGGAGCCAGGCGTGCGCCGCCAGGAGCACGGCGTGGTCCGCAGGCGGGAGCGTCTCGATCCCGTCAACGGTGACCGCCGACGGCACCGCGGCGGCGATCAGCGTCGCGACGGGTGGCGAAGTTGCCCAGGATGGCGTGGGCACCGCATGGTGCAGCTCGATCGGCAGGGGAGAGCGCGGCCAGCGCAACGGCGGTCGGTGCTGCGGCCGGGCGACGGCGGCTTCTCCTTCCGCTGGCCGAAAGCCCGCCTCGCGAAGCGCGCGATCGGCTTCCCCGGCGTCCGGCACGAGCAGGTCGAGGTCGCCATAGGGCCTCAGTGCCGGGTCTGGGTAGCGGGCGGCGACCTCCGCGCCCTTCAGGACGAGGATCGGGCCCTCGAGGACGCCCCGGATACGAACCAGAAGCGGCGGGATCGCCAGGGCGGTGATCGCCGCGCTCCGCTCCGCCTCGACCCAGGCGGCGGGAACGTCGCGGCCGGTGGCCCGCCATCGCCGGGCGGCGATCAGCTGCAACCCGTGGTCCCGCAACCCGGACGGGTCGGTCGCCTCGTCGACGATCCGCTCGACCGCCGGCCAGGGGTTCATCCCGCGGTCGGCTCCAGCAGCCCCCGTTCGACCAGGTCCGTCGCGAGCGCGATTGCGTCGGCTCGCGCGAGATCGGGACTGATACCGGTTCGCGCCTCGAGGGCATCCGCGGCGGCGCCGACCGAACTGCCGGCGGCCAGGGCCGTCCACACGATAGCCGCCGTCGTATTGAGCCCCAGGTAAGTTTCGGTCCGCCCGTCGAACACCACGACCTCGTCGTCGACGGCCCGGTGGTAGACGTGCCCCGCAACCCTGTAGCTCACGCACCCGTCTCCTCGGTGATCCGCACCAGGTCCGTCCCCGTCAGTGAGCGTGGCGGGGCCCCGTAGACGCGAGCTGTGCTCACCAGCCGGACGGCGAGGTCGAAGCGTCGCCGTGGCTGGCCAGGTTGGGTGAGGACCGGGGCATAGACCTCTCCCAGCACCCCGCTCACGGCCGACGCTCCGGTGAGCCGCTCGCAACGGTCGTGCCGGTCGGAGAGGACGACGACCGCCGCCAGCGGCACCGGATCGGGGCAGGGGACGACGGGGACTCGGAACTTCCCCGCCGGGTCAGGCTGCCCTGTGCGTCCCACGGCCCGGTCTGGGGCGAGGCGCAGGACCGGGGGGCCGGGCACGGCGCGACCCCCGGCGTCGAAGGCGAGGAGGTCGTCGGTGACCAGCCGCCACCCGCGGTCCAGCAGCGCGAGCGCGGCGCTCGACTTGCCGGAGCCCGAGTGTCCAAGGACCGCGATCGCTCGACCGTCCCGAGCGACGGCGGAGCCGTGCAACGACTCGTGCCCGCGAGCGGCAAGGACGATCGACCACACGGCGGGGACCAGCAGCATGGCCGCCGCGGCGGGATCGGTCGCGTCGACGAGGACGCGGTCGGCACGGACGGCGAATCGCGCCTCAGGCCAGGCCAGGACAACGTCGCTGTCCTGGCGCCAGCAGGAGAAGGAGTCGTCGGTCGGGTCGTCCCAGAGCGGCTCGCCATGGACGGTGACCGGTCCAAGCGCGACGTCGATGTCGATCGAAGCCGGATCGTCCCCTTCCGGCAGCGGCAATCGGAGGCTGGATGCGGCGGCGAGACCGAAGAGCCGGTAGCGAAGGGAACCGCTCATTGAGGACGATCCTGGGCCCAGACTCGCGCGTTCGGCGGCGACCGCCGGGATCGACGCTTTCTGACGCTCGGCGCATTGTTCGGTGGAGGAATCCGTGTACCCGGGATGGTCTCGGCCCGCGGGGGACACAATCGTAGACCCTAGCGCGGACCGTCCTTGTCGTTCGAGGGCTTGCCGGCGGGAGGCCCGTCCTTGGGCTGCCCCTGCATCTCCTGGCCGTACCCGTTGTTGCCCTTCACGGGGCCCGAGGTGCGAAGCGCGGTGACGTTGGCGACGCCGATGACCGCGATCGTCGGCGGCACGTAGGTCGTCAGGGCCTTCCGCCGCGATAACCGCTGGGCGAGGGAACCGATGTCGCTGTTCTCAGGAGATGACTCGGTCTGCATCGATCGCTCCAACCCGAGAATCGTCCCGCGGGAACCCGCTCCCGCCGGTCATCTGTGCCGCTCCCGTGTCAGGTCCGGGTCACCACGCCGCGGGACAGAGGCGGAGTCAGGTGGCGTGCGCTCAGTGTAGGGGTGCGGCTGTTGCCGTCCCTCACCAGAAAGCATCATTTGCGTATAGGAGAACACTTCACATTTTGCCTTCGACAGCATGTCGCATTTCTCCATCGCCCCGACGTCCTACCGTTTTCACCGGGGACGTTCGCGTCACGGCGGGAGATGGCAAGGCTCGAGCGATCGCATGTGCCCGGTGACGCACCGTGACTGGCCTCGCTTCGGTCTCGGCGAGGAAAGCGGGAGGTCCTGGCGGGCCACGGTGGCTCGGCCGACCGCGCACCTCCGTTCGGCGGACCTGGTGGACAGGGAAGACCGCTGGGGCGGGTGACGTCCTTGTGATCCGGCCGGGCCGCGCCGACCCGCCCGGTCCGCCCACGGGTACCGCTGATACCGGTCCTTGATCGGGTCTCGCGCCGCCCGATGCCGCGAGTCTGGGCAGTGGTCGCGGCGGACCGGCGCAGTTGGATCGTAGAATCTCTAGGCTAGCGATGCCTGGCCGATCGTCACCGCCAGGACGCGCTCCAGCCCGCGCCGGGAGCACGGGAATCTGCCGCAGCCCCGCCGCGAGGCCGTTGCCAATGGCGCTCGTCGCCAGGATGTGCTCGGGCGGGCGACGCTCGGCGGTCCACGCAGCCGGGGCGGTCAGCGCGGTCAGGGCAGCCGGATGACGTCGCTCGAGGAAGCCCGGCGGCGGGTCCAAACGAGCCGGAACGGTCCCCGCAAATCCTTGGCGTTTCTACTGTAGCGGTAGCGACAGATTCATTGGTCCCCGTACATCCGGGACCCGTAGCTCTGGTATGCGACGTGCCCTATGGTAGTCACCGAGACGGACGCAGGCGATCTTCGGACATTGTTAAGGAGCACGGGGCTTGGGACCTGGTTCAGAGCGGGTGGCGGGCCAGCGAGTCCGTCTGGTCGGTGTGCATCGTCGGGGCGCCCTGCCCCTGTTCGCCGTAGTCGCGCTCGTCGCCGCCGTACTGTTCCCGAGCGCCCCGGGCGCCGATGCCCAACGGTACGATCCGAACTGGGCGCCGCCGCAGACGGTCTTCATCCCGGAGACCGGTCAGAGCATCGACCGCCTCTTCCTCGATCTCTGGCGCTCTGGTGGTGGCGAGGAGACCTTCGGCAATCCGATCACGCCTGAGATCACCGAGTCGAACGGCCACATCATCCAGTGGTACCAGTTCGCCCGATTCGAGTACTGGCCCGAGGGCGACGCCGACGGCAGCCTGACCGTCCTCGGTAAGATCGGCGAGGAGTTGCGCCCGACGCTCGTGCCGCGGGCGCTGTCGAGCGCGCTCAGCCGGCAGGACCGCCAGCTCACCGCGGAGGCCGAGGCCTGGCTCCCGCTGGCCGACGACGAGATCCGCGCCGACTCCGCCTCCTGGCGGTACGTTCCCGAGACCGGGCACGCGGTGAGCGAGGGCTTCAAGACCTTCTGGGAAGAGTCGGGCGAGGACGCCTTCCTCGGGTTCCCGCTGACCGAGCGCTACGTCCTCGACGGGGCGGCCTACCAGGTGTTCGAGCGCGGCCAGCTGGTCCGCGAGCCGGCCGGCAAGGTCCGGCTGGTGCCGGTCGGCGAGCGGCTGGCTCTGCGGTACGGCCTCGACACCGAGCCGACCCGCCAGGGCGACCTGCCGACCTACCGCGAGGAACTGTTCGTGCCGCCGCCTCGGGAGCCGGCCGCGGCCAACGCGCCGCGGCCTCCCGCCGGCGCGGCGAAGTCGATCGTCGTCTCCCGGGATGACCAGGCGCTCTGGGCCTACGAGGGGACGAAGATCGTGCGCAGCACCTACGTCAGCACCGGTACCGAACGCTTCATCACCCCGCTTGGCACCTTCTTCGTCAACACCAAGTTGCCGGTCCAGGACATGGAAGGTGTGCTCGGCGGGGAGTACTACAACGTGCCCCAGGTGCCCGACGTGATGTACTTCACCGACGTCGGCCACGCGATCCACGGCGCCTACTGGCACGACAACTTCGGCACCCCGATGAGCCACGGCTGCATCAATCTGCCGCTCGACTTCTCCCAGTGGCTGTACGACTGGGCGCCCATCGGCACCCCTGTCGTCGTGGTGGCCTGACCCGCCCTTCGGCGGCCGGTCAGGTCCTACACCGGCCGAGGGGACCCCGCCGCCCTCGTGTTTTCCGTGAAGCGGAAGGGTCCGCGCCGCCACCAAGAACAGGGTCACGCGCCGCGGTCGATGGTTGCCGCTTGCCCGCGAGACCGGCCCCGGCGGACGGATCGCCGGTGGGTGCCCGGGGCCGCCGAAGATCGGGTTTGGCTCCGCCGCGGAGCGGTGGCGTCGGTCGTTGGTCGGACGAGGTCACCCCGGTGTGCCAGACGCGGACGTCCATGATCCCCGGGATCGGGCACAGGCACCGCGCGTGTTGACGTCCCGCAGCCGAGACCGAGCCAGACGCGCCGGGGTCAGAAGCCCAGGGCCAGGCCGTCCGCACGCGGGTCGCTGCCGCCGAGCAGGGTGCCGCGCTCCCAGTCGAGCAGAATGACCTGGGCGTGGCCGGTTCCGTCGGCCCACGCCGGGAGGCGGACGAGGTCGTGCCCGCGCGCCGCGAGATCCGCGAACGTCTCCTCCGGGAAGCGGTCCTCCAGGGCCAGCGTCGTGTCCGACCCCTCAGGTCCTGACCCCACCACCCACCGCGGCGCGTCGATCGCCGCCTGAGGGTCGCCGAGGAGGCCGAAGTCCGCGAGGTCGGTGACGAGCTGGACGTGGACCTGCGCCTGGGCGTCACCGCCCTGACTGGCGAGCGGGCCGAGCAGGTGACCCTCGCGCAGGAGCATCGCCGGCATCAGCGTGTGGGGCGGGCGGCGTCCCGGTTCCAGCCGGTTCGGGGCGTCGTCCGCGAGCGAGAACCCGGCACCCCGGTTCTGCAGGACGATCCCCGTCCCATCGGCGATGACCCCCGAGCCGAACCCCTGGTAGATGCTCTGGATCAGCGAGGCCGCGTTGCCGTCGCCGTCGACGGCGCAGATCGCCACCGTGTCCGCGACGCCGAGCGGTCGGGTCCCGGCCGCCCGCTCCGGCGCCCCCGTCGGCCACGCCTCCTCGGCAAAGGCCCTGGACACCAGGTGGGTCGGGTCGACGGTCATCGCGGTCGCGTCGGCGAGGTGTCGGTCGCGGGTCGCCAGGGCCAGCTTCGTCGCTTCGACGAGCGGGTGGAGGTGCGCCGCGGCGCCCCAGGTCGTCCCGAGCTCGGCCCGCCCCGCGAGGTTGAGGGCGATCAGCGCGGCCAGACCCTGGGAGTTGGGCGGTAGCTCCGCGACGGTGATCCCGTGGTAGTCGCTCCGCAGTGGTGTGACCCAGTCGGCCCGGTGGGTGGCCAGGTCGGCGACGGTAATCGCCCCGCCGAGGCGACGGGCGGTGGCGGCGATCCGCTCCGCGATCGGGCCGACGTAGAAGGCGTCCCGGCCTTCGCCGGCGACGAGCGCGAGCGAGTCGGCGAGCGCGGGGAGGCGCAGGCGATCCCCGGCACGGGGAGGAGCCCCACCTGGCAGGTACGCACCGGCGGCGGCTGGCTCGGCGGCGAGCATGGGCGCCGCGGCGGCGATCCCGGCCGCCAGCCGCACGGTGACGGGGAAGCCGTCGCGGGCATAGGCGATCGCCGGTCGCAGCAGGTCCGCGAGCGCGACGCGGCCGAACCGGGTGACGGCCGCGTCCCAGGCGTCGACGGTGCCGGGGACGGTGACCGCCTGGATGCCGCGGCGCGGCATCGTAGTGTGCCCGGCGGCGCGGAGGGCCGTCCGGTCGGCCCCGAGTCCGGCGCGACCGGAGCCGTTCAGCCCGTGGAGCTGGCCCGTCGCCCCCTCGTGGTAGAGGAGAAAGCAGTCGCCGCCGATCGAGGTCTGATCGGGGTAGACGACGCAGAGGACCGCGTTGGCGGCCACGGCCGCGTCGATCGCGCCGCCGCCGTCGCGTAGGACCGAGAGGCCGGCGGCCGAGGCCAGCGCGTGGGGCGAGGCGACCATCCCGTTGCAGGCCATCGCCGTCCGGCTGGGCCGGTCCGACCCCGTTCTGATGCCCGCTGCCATGTGAGTCTGCCCCCTCCCTTCGCCCGGTCGCGATGATAACAGCGGGCGAGACGGTGCCGCGCGGGAGCATGGGCCGTCCCGTTCACCACCACCCGGTGGTCCCGGGCGAACGGCGGCGGCTGCCGGTGGCACGGGGCGGACGAGTGGCGTCCCGACCTCGGCGGGGGGCGAATGCCTGGCGTCCCGACCGCGGCCCGCACCGACTCCCGGGGATGTCAGTCGGGCCCGTCCACGATGGGGACGACCCGGCCGGCGCCCCTGGCCGCGCTTCCGGTTCGGGTCAGATGAGGTACAGCTCCCGCTGCGGCGGGACCAGGAACTCGCAGCCGTCGTCGGTGACGACGACGTCCTCCTCCAGGTTCGTGCGGCCGGCGCAGGGCTCCAGGGTGAAGACCATCCCCGCCTCGACCGTCCCGCCGGCACGGGCGCCGTACCGGGCGTTGTCCGGGCCGAGCACCATGCCCCCGTCGTGCGCCAGGCGGCCGAGCTGGTGGCCAAGCGCGTGGCTGAAGGTGAGCCCATGCGCGGCGAGCTGGGCACGGACCGGGGCGTCGACCTCGTGGCCGCGCACCCCCGGCCGGAGGGACCGGGCGGCGAGGTCGATCGCGTCGCGGACCGCCGCGAACTCGGCCGCGATCGCGGCGGGCGGACCGGTCTCCCCCGGGGCACGGAGATACCACGTGCGCTGGAGGTCGGACCGGTAGCCTTCGGAGACGACGCCGAAGTCGAGCCGCACCCGTTCCCCTCGGGCGAGACGGGTCGCGCCCGGCGCGCCGTGGCCGCCGGGAGTGTCGCCGGCGAAGACCGCCGGGCACGTCTCGGCCTCCCAGGCCGGTCCGACGCCGTAGGTCTCCATGCGCTCGACCACGATCTCGTGGACGTCGGACTCGGAGAGCCCGGGCCGGAGCATCGCCGTCAGGTCGTCGAAGATCCGCTGGGTGATCTCGCAGGCCCGGCGGATCCGCTCGACCTCCGCGGGCGTCTTGATCGCCCTGACCCGCGCCGCGACCGGCTCGGCCGGCACCAGCGCGTCGGACAGCCCCAGCGGGCGAAGGGCCGCGACCAGGGTCAGGTAGAGCCCGTGCGTCAGCCCGTCGATGCCGTGGTCGTGCTCGCTCGCGTTGATGGCGATCCGCCGGGGGCGGCGCTCGGCGAGGAGGGACTGCAGCGGTTCCCGCCAGTCCAGCGCGTAGGGGATGACCTCGTCGAACAGGCCCGCGGCCTGGCTGGCGTCGTAGTCGGCCACGATCGCGACGCTCGGACCGTCCGCGAAGAGCATGAGGGCGGCGGTGCCGACGAGTTCCTCGCGGCCAAGGAGGTACGGGAGGAGGAGGTCGCTCCCTTCGCGCTGGAAGGTCAGCCAGCAGTCGAGGTCGTGGTCGCGGAGCAGGGACACCGCCTGGGCGTGCTTCTCGGCGACCAGCGCCCGCCGCAACTCCTCGGCTTCGGTGAGCACGTCGCCCCTAACCGGCGTGGCCGTCCGCTCGCCCACGGGATTCTCCCCTTCCTGCCGACAGACGGGAGGCGCCCGGGACGCCACCGCACCCAACCGCGGTTCCTCTCGGCGGTCGCCCGCCGGCCTGACGAGCGGCGTTGCCGGGACGCCGCCCCTGCCCGAAAAACGGACGCGCCGACGGCGTAGCCACGCCGTCGGCGCGGGCACCCGAGATCGACCCGACCCCCTCCGTCGAGACGACCCCGCGCGCCGGTTCCCCCCTCCCGCACGGTCTCAGCACCTGGCCCGTGTGGGCGGCCGGAGTGTACGAGGCGGCGCCGTTTAGCGCAAGCGGCCAAGGCCCCGAGACGGTTCAGCTTCGGGACCCCTGGCGCCCGAGACGGCCGGCACCCCACGGGTCGAAGGCGGCGAGGGAGTCGAGGGAGGCGAGGGGTGGTCAGGCGATCCGCTGGGGACCGCTGCCGCTGGCGGTGATGCGAAAGCTGATGGAGTTGAGGTAGACGCCGTCGACGGCGATGTAGACGGCGTAGACGTCCGGCGCCACGGACCCGTCGAGGCCGAGCGGGAGCCCGACCCACTGCTCACCCGTACCGGTCACGGCCTGCTCCGAGTAGCCGATCGCGATCCGGTCCGCGGGTTTCTCGGCGACGCGCTGCCACTCGGCGGTGACCAACTGGTCGGCGCGGAGGTTCGAGATCCGGGCCGCCGCATAGACCACGCCGGCGTTGGCCGGCACGGACCCGTAGATGCCGTCCGGCGAGCCGTCCGGGCGGAGAGCGATCGTGATCGCGATCTCCTGGAGGGCCGGTTCCACGGCGACGGTGGGAACGAGGGTGGGGGTACCGCCGTACTCGGACTGCACAAACGTCGCCTGGCGCGCCGGGAAGCGGGCCCCCTCGGTGGCGGCCCTGGTCGCGGCCAGGGCCGAGTCCCGGGCGTCCCCGCTGGCGCAGCCGGCCAGGGTCGCCAGGACGAGCCCCGACAGGGCGAGCAGCGGGAGCGCCCGCGCCCGCCCCCTAGGACCGTGCCGGGGCCGGGGGTGGTGCCGGAGCCGGGGACGGTATCGGGGCGCGGTGACGGGTTCACTCTCGGCGGGTGCCGGGCGGGCGATAGGGGCCGAACGCATCCTGGTACTCCTCGGCCACGTCGAGTGCGGTCTTGTGGACGTAGATCCGCGTCGTGGTGGGGGAAGCGTGGCCCAAGATGGTCTGTACCGTCGACTCCCTGACCCGCCGGCGGACCAGCTCGGTCGCGAGCCCGTGCCGGAACGAGTGCGGCGTGACGTCGCTCTCGACGCCCGACCCGCGGCAGAGCTCGGCGACGATGTGCTCCACGGTGCGAGGGCTCACCGCGGCGCCGGGCTCCCCCGTCCGGTCCCGCCCGCTGAACGCGGGGAACGCGCCGGTCCCCCTCGCCCCGTCGCCCCGCGCCGCCCAATACACGGTGAGGGCCTCGGCGGTCTCGGCGTCGAAGTGGACCGTGCGGCTCTTGCCGCCCTTCGCGCGGTAGATGCCGGCGGTGCCGCCCTGGAGGTCGATGTCGCGCCGTCGCAGGGCGCACAGCTCCGAGACGCGCACGCCGGTCCGGAACAGGAAGAGCACCATCGCCCGGACCTTGAGGCGGCGTAGCTCCGCCGTCGGCTTCTCCTGGCGGGGAAGCGCCCGGACATAGTCGACGATCCGGTCGAGGTCGGCGAGCTTGACGTCCGGCGGCGGCGGGGTGAAGCGGGGCATCATCGCCGCGACCCGGACGCGGATCCGATCGTTGGCCAGGGTCGGGTGGAGGTCGTAGGCGGCCAGATAGGCGCAGAACTTCCGCACGGCCGACAGGTTGTTCTGCGCCGTCCGCATCTGGCTGACCTCTTCCGGGGTCCGCACGTCGGCCGGGACCAGCACGGCGGCGAAGGAGGTGACGTGCTCGGCCGCGATGGCCGTCACGGGCGCGGCATCGGGATCGATGCCTTCGTGCTGCGCGAGGTGCCGCAGGAACTTGGCGATCCCGTGGCGGTAGGTCTTCTTCGACCGGGGGGCCAGGCGGAGGTCCCCGAAGAACTGCTCGACGGCCTCGGTGACCGTCTGCGTGACGGGGTTACTCGGGGTCGCCGGCTCGGCCCGGGTTCCCGGGTCGGCGTCGGGGGAAGCGCCGGGTCCCGTGGCCGGCCATGGCCCACGCTCCGGCAGCGTCGGTACCGCCTGGGGACGTGGCATCCGGTTCGCCGGCTCGGCTGGCAACGCCATCGGTTCCCCCCAGGCGCGGCACACGGCCGCGGGCGACCGGTCGGCGAGGGCCGAACCGGCGATGGCACGGGGCGGGAGGGACCGTGCGTAGTGTACGTACACCTTGTCCGTATGATAATGCCGTCGCGGGGTGGTGTCCAGTCAGCCGGCGCCGCCCGACCGGAGGCGATCCCGAGAGTCGGCGCCGGCACACCCCATCCGACGCACGCGTCGTCCGGCCGTCGGCTCGCCAAGCCGAACGCGAAAGCGCGTCCCTCCCGGCCGTGCTACGCCGGAGACCGGCCCCGCCGCATCGGCGCGGGGTCGAGAGGCTCAAGCCGGCGACCAGCGCCCGCGGTTCCGACTCAGGCAACCCGTCCGAACGACGACGCTGAGTCCCACCGGGCACGGGCTTTGGGACAGGGTAGGGAAACGAGCGCGGTGTCGGCGCGTCGTCGCGGACCGGGGTCTTCGTCTGGAGACCGGTCCCGCTGTTGACCCTTTAGGGGAGATAAACGAGCGGTCGGGGGCGTCATCGCGAGATGCCGAGATACCGACCTCTGGCGGGTACGCCGGATGACACCGGGCCGAGCGCACTGGGCAGACGGGGCATGCGGTCTGGCCCACCCGCCGCCAGGGGCGGCGGGTGCGTACCTCGCGGCGTGACGGGACATCGCGGGGAGCGCCGCGTCCACGGCATCGAGCCTACGGCGCGTCACCAGCGGGGACCAGTACGCGGCGTGGTCCCACCCACCACACCCTCACGCCGATAGGCGCGGAGTCACCGGGCGAGACCTCCCACCTGGGCGTCGCTACGACGACCGCGGCTCTGCGCCTGAGGCACCTTCGGCGCGCCGGCGCGGGGAGAACTCAGCGGTCGCCAGCGCCGACCCGGCGCATCACGCGCCCGGCTCCGGAGCGGCCAGGGCGTAGCGCGCGACGATGCCCGCCGTGTCGCGGTGAAAGTCACCGTTGGAGACGACGCGGGTCACCCCGGCCGACTTCGCGGCCCGGAGGCCCTCCACGTCCTTGTGGGCCCCGAAGACGAGCACCGGGGTGACGACCGCGTGGTCGGCGGTCAATGCCGCGATCGCCGCCCAGTCCGGTCCGGCCGAGAGGTCGACGATCCCGAGCACCGCGGGCGGCGTGGCGGCGCGGACGGCCGTTGCGAACGCCGGGGCGTCCGGCGCGAAGGTCACCTCGTAGCCGAGTCCGCGCAGACCATTGCCGATCCGGACCCCGAAGAAGAGATCGCGGTTGAGAACGACGATGTGCCCTCGGGTCGTCGCGGGCCGGCCCTGGCCGTCGGTCGGGCCGTCGTTGGTCTCACGCCGACGATCGGTCATCCGTTCCTCCTCAGGCGGCCGCTGCGTCCGCCACTGCGTCGGTGGACGAGCGCCATGTCCTGCGCCCGAGCCACTGCCGCGGTCGGCGCGCGGTCGGCGCGCGGTCGGCAGACGAACCTGGGGCCGATCTGTGCCAAATCGCCCCGGCAACAATAGCCGGCACCGACCGGAACTTGCCGGCTCGATCCGGATCGTACCGACCGAGGACGGGACGCCCGCATGCGGGTGACGCCCCCCTCGGCGGCAGGAGGCGCGGCCGGGCAGCAGGTTGATGGCCCGGTCGCGGTGGCGGCGTTCAGCCACCAGGTGGGGCAGGGGCACGCGTCTGCGGCGCCGGTCCCGCTCTAAGGCGCGACGGCGCGACGAGGAGCGACCGCGCGGCCGCCGTGGACAGAGGCCTGGCGTGTCCCTTGGCGTTCTTCGCCATCGTTGCGTCCTTGCAACGTCTGGGACCAGTACCCCGACGCGGACGTCGCGCCGCGAGACGCACCCTGGTCTCCGTCGAACGGAGTCGCAGCGGACGGGGAAACGCCGCCGTCGCGACGACCCCGGAGGACGCGGACGACCGCGCCAGTAAGGCCCTAACCGACCACCGGCCGCCAAGTCGCCGGGCTGCCGGGGTTGGTTGTCCCGGGGAGCCGCGCCACAGTTCCGCAACACCGTCGCCGTACGACGGTGCTACACCGTGGCTAGGGTGCGAACAGCGGCAGGGGAAGTCGAACGGGTGCCGAACCACCAAACAGCGTTTACCACACCCCTTGACAGGCCGGAAACGCTGCCCTACGGTAACGACGTTCGGCATCGCTGTACAGTGTTCAGTACGGACGACATGGTCGCCGCGGTCAACGGAATCCCCCACGCCTTGGTGGGGGCACGCTTGGAGGACGAGGGATGACATCGCTGCTCTCTCCCGCGGGGCTCGCCAGGGCGAGTGCCCGGCGGCCCTGGCTCGTTGTCGGCGGCTGGCTCGCCGCGGTGGTGCTGTCGATCGTGCTGGCGGTGACGTCGCTCGGCGGCGTGCTGACCACCGAGATCGCGCTCACCAACAACCCCGAGTCGCTCCAGGGGATCGACCTGCTCGACGAGCGCATGGGCGAGGACGACGCCGTCTCGGAGACGGTCGTCGTCCGCTCGGAGACCCTCACCATCGACGACCCGGCGTTCCGGGCCGAGGTCGAGCGGGTGACGGCGGACGTCGGCGCCTTCCTGGGCGCGGCGGGCAGCGCCGTCAGCTACTACCAGCTCGCCGACCAGGGCGCTCCCGACGCCGCGGGGCTGGTGTCGGCGGACCGCCACGCCACCCTCGTCCCGGTCAGCTTCACCGGCGGGCTCGACGACGCCAAGGAGCGGTTCGCCGGCTACGAAGACGCCCTCCACGCGAACGCGGCACCGGGCTTCCAGGTGCTCAGCGTCGGTGACGTGAGCATCGACGAGGAGTTCACCGCCGTCTCGGAGTCGGACCTCCAGACCGCCGAGCTGTTCGGCCTGCCGATCGCCCTGCTGGTGCTGGTCGTCGCCTTCGGCGCGCTGGTCGCCGCCGGGGTGCCGCTGGCGCTGGCGATCGTCTCGATCATCGTCTCGGTCGGCGCCGCGGCGCTGATCGGGCAGGTCACCGAGCTCTCCTTCTTCGTCGTCAACATGATCACGATGATCGGCCTCGCCGTCGGCATCGACTACGCGCTCTTCGTCGTCGAGCGCTACCGCGAGGAGCGGCGCCGGGGCGCGACCCAGGCCGCCGCGATCGCCACCGCCGGTGGCACGGCTACCAAGGCCGTCGTCTTCTCCGGCCTGACCGTCGTCTTCGCCCTGACCGGGATGCTGCTGATCCCGACCACGATCTTCCGCTCGCTGGGCATCGGCGCGATCCTCGCCGTCATCTTCGCGGTGCTCGGCACGATGACGTTGGTGCCGGCGATGCTCGCCCTCCTCGGCGACCGGATCGACTGGCCGCGCCGCCGCCGCTACGACGCCGCCACCGCGGCTGCCCAGCTGGCGCGCGACCGGGAGACGATCCACAGCGGTTTCTGGGGCACCATCACCCGGGTCGTGATGGCCCGCCCCGCCGTCGCCGTCGTCGCCGGCGTCGCCGTCCTCGGCGCGATGGCACTGCCCTACTTCGACCTCCAGCGCGGCCAGGCGGGCATCGCGACCCTCCCGGACAGCGAGCCCCGGCAGGCGTTCGAGATCCTCAGCCGCGACTTCGGCGCCGGCCGCCTCGACCCGGTCGAGTTCGCGGTCGACGGGCGACGCGACGATCCCGCCGTCCAGGCCTCGGTCGAGCGGCTGGTCACGACCCTGAACGCGGATCCCGCGTTCGCCGCCGGCTCGGCGGTGACCGAGTGGAACGGGGCCGGAGACACGGCGCTGGTGACGGCGAGCCTGCTCGCCGACGGCAGCTCGCCGGAGGCCATCGCCACCATCGACCGCCTCCGCGAGGAGGTCGTCCCGGCCGCCTTCGCCGGCGCCCCCGCCGAAGTCTTCGTGACCGGCACGGTCGCGGAGAACGCCGACTTCTTCACCGTCGTCGACGACTGGACCCCGATCGTCTTCGCCTTCGTCCTCGGCCTGAGCTTCCTGCTCCTGGTGGTGGTCTTCCGCTCGGTCGTGATCCCCGTCAAGGCGATCGCGCTCAACCTGCTCTCGGTCGGCGCCGCCTACGGGCTGATGGTGCTGGTCTTCCAGAACGGCGTCGGGGCGGACCTGCTCGGCTTCCAGGAGACGCCGACGATCGAGGCCTGGGTCCCGATCTTCCTGTTTTGCGTGCTCTTCGGCCTCAGCATGGACTACCACGTCTTCCTGCTGAGCCGGATCAAGGAGCACTACGACCTGACCGGCCGCAACGCGGAGTCGGTGGCGGTCGGTCTCCAGTCCACGGCCCGGATCATCACCGGCGCGGCGCTGATCATGGTCGTCGTCTTCACCGGGTTCGCGGCGGGCGAGCTGGTGATGTTCCAGCAGATGGGCTTCGGGCTCGCGGTCGCGGTGGCGCTCGACGCCACGATCGTCCGCTCGGTCCTGGTCCCGGCCGGGATGGCCCTGCTCGGCAAGTGGAACTGGTACCTGCCGAGCTGGCTCAACTGGTTGCCCGACCTCGGGATCGAGGGGCCGCGTCGCCCGGACCTCTCCTCTGTCCCCACGGCCGGCGCGGTGGCCGCCCCGTCGGCCCTGGTGCCGCCGCCCTACGGCGAGGGCGCCGACGATTAGCCGCCCCGGATCGCGTCCTGACGTTGCCGCGAGCGAGGGGGGCCGGACTAACCGGCCCCCCTCGCTCACGTCGGTGCGCCGACGCTCAGACGGGCGTGCCCGTCGGGTCGTCGTCTTCCTCCAGCCAGGCCAGGAAGCGCTCCCGGACCGCCTCCCTGTTATCCGCCCAGTAGGTCCAGTCCTCGACGAACTGGAGGGTCCGCTGCGGCTCGGCGGTGGGCAATACCGCCAGGCGGTCGGGGCGAAGCAGCGCGAGCGCTTCCCGGTTCACCGGTCCAAACGGCCGCAGCCGGCAGAAGTTGGCGTTGGGACGGGCGCGGGTGGCGTAGCTGATGAAGTCCATCGCCAGGTCCCGGTTCGGCGTCCCCCGCGGCACCACCCACCAGTCCGGCGAGAGCATCCCGCCGGCCCACTGGACCCGGACCTTGCCCCGGACGTCGGGCAGGTCGGTCCGCACGTTCCAGGCGCTGGCCAGGCCGACGGCACCGTTGGCGACCAACTCGACCGGCTGCTTCTGATCCTCCCACCACGCGGAGGCGGGGACGAGCGGCTTGATCCTGTCCAGGCTCGCGAAGGCGAGGTCGAGGTCGAGGGGATAGAGCCGCTCGGCGGGCACGCCGGCCGCGAGAAGGGCGAACTCCAGCGTGCCGACCGGATCCTTGCGCAGGGAGCGATGCTCGCCGAACCGCGTCGCGTCCCAGAAGTCGGCCCAGGAGGCGGGGGCATCTGCCGCCTCGGCGGGGTAGGCGATCACCGTCGAGTAGAGGTCGGCGGCGACCCCATGGGTCGTGGCGACGCCGAGCTCGGTGAAGAGGTTGGTCCGGTCGACGACCGCGTAGTCCATCTCTTCGAGGTACCGCTCGCGGGCCAGCGGGAGCAGCTGGTCCGTGGCGATGCAGACCACGTCCCAGATGACCGTCTCCTCGTCGACCTGGCGCCGGAGGTTGGCGATCGCGGTTGACCCCGGTGTCTCCTGCCGCACCTCCGCGCCGGTGTCGACGGCGAACGGCGCGAAGTACGCCTCTTCCTGTGCCTCCTGGTAGTCTCCGCCGAAGGAGGCGACGGTCAGCGACCGGCCGGCCCACCGCTCCGGGTCGAGGTAGCTGGCGATGGGCGAGGCGATCGTGTCCTGGGTGGCGGTGGGGGCCGCCTCGGTGGTCGGCGTCTCGACCGGCCGCGTCGGGTCGGCCTCATCTCCGCCGCAGGCCGCTGCGCCGAGGGCGACCGTGCCGGTCGCGACGGCGCCGAGCAGCGCCCGGCGGGTGAGCCCGCGGGCCACTTGGCCGCGCCGGGGGGAGACCCGGCCGGGGGCGGGGTGCCCGCTCACGAGGGCGTCCCGAGGAGCCAGCGGTTGAAGGCCGCGTTCGCGTGGATCTCGTTCTCCGCCCACCAGGCCACGTCCTGCCGGATCAGCTTCGGCAGGTTCCTCGGCGCGGTCGCCAGCGTCGCCGTGGTGAGCGGGTCGAGCCGGGCGAAGGCGTCGCTGGTGACCGGCGACAGCCCGGCGGAGACCGCGAGCGCCGCCTGGGTCTCGGGCCGGGTGGCGTAGCGCGCGAAGTCCATCGCCACGTCGGCGTTGGCGGCACCGGCGGGCACGACCCAGACGTCGGCCAGCAGCAGCCCCTGGTCCCAGACCAGCTCGACCGCGGCGCCGTTGGCCTGCGCCGCCGCCACCCGGTAGCTCCAGGCGCTGCCGTAGTCGGCCCGGTTCCGGGCGAGCCAGCCGACGGCCTGGCTGCCGGTCTCCCACCAGCGGTCGACGATCCGGCCGCTGATGGCCCGCAGGCCGTCGACTGCCCGCTCGAGGTCGAGCGGGTAGAGGTCGGACGGCGCGACCCCGACGCCCATCAGCGCGAACTCGAACGTCCCCAGGGCGTCCTTGCGCAGGGTCCGATCGCCCGGGAAGCGCTGGCGGTCCCACCACTCCCGCCAGGTGCGCGGCACGCCGACCAGCGAGTCGCGCTCGTCACGGCGATACGCGTTGACCATCGCGTAGGCGAACGCCGGCTGAGCGAAGTCGGTCCCGTCCACCAGGTCAAGGTCGGCGCGGCCGGTCAGCGCCGCGTCGAGCGGGGCCAGTTCGCCGCGCTCCGAGGCTCCCTGAGCCCACGGCGCGTCGACCAGCATGGCGTCGACGTGCGGGGCACGCCCCTCGGCACGGTCGGCCGCCAGGCGAGAGAGATCGACGACCGCGGGCTCCACGGAGCAGCCGGTGGCCGCCGCAAACGGCTGCCAGACGACCCGCTCCATCAGGTCCTGGATGTCATCCCCGTAAGCGGCGAGCCGCAGGGTCCGTCCGGACCACCGGTCGTCGCCGTACCCGGCGACCGCGCCGACGGGGGTGGCGGCCCGTGGCGGGGTCGGTACCGGCGGACCGGGGTCGATCAAATCCTCCTCGCCGCAGCCCAGGAGACCCAGCCCGAGCCCCGCGGCGGCAACACCGAGGAACCGGCGCCGCGTCGAGCGGCCGGGTGGGGTGAGGGCGATCGGCGGGCGGCGGTACACGGGAGGGCGGACCTCGGCCACGGTCGACGGATACGGCGCCGCGGGGGCGCGGGCGATCACCGCCCGGGGGGGGCTCGCGGTCAATCCCGGCAGGGTACCAACCGGGCGCGAGCCGGGTCAATGATCGGTGACAACTTGCCGGAATCCGCCGTGGGCGCTACGCTGCGTTGCCGGCGCGCGGCCGGGGAAGGGTTGCGCGCCGTTCCGGGCGCTGCCCGGCGGACCAACGACCCGCCGGGCGGCGGGCCACGGTGAGGGGAGGGCGCGGGCAGTGGAGACCTATAACGTCTACATGGACGAGTCGCCGACCGGCGACGCCAACGGTGGCGAAGAGGGCGTCGAGGTCGAGTTTCGGGTCGTCCCGGACAGCTCCGACGACGGCGACCCGGGAAACAACGCGGTCCTCGCCGGGCTCGACCTGGTCGACCTGATCAACCTCCGCGACGCCCTCCAGCAGGAGATCGACAACTACGCGCTCACGGCCCTCGAGGCCGAGGCGAGCGCCGACGAGGGCGACGGCGAGGAGTTGATGCCGTAGGTTCCTCGCGGCGGCGCCCGGTGCGGCACGCCGTCGCGAGACGCCGACGACCAGGTCCCTGCCTCGCGCCCCGCGGCCGGCCCCGGCCGCGGGGCGCTCCGTCGTTTGACCGCGACTCACCGGTCTTGCGACGACCTACCGCGTCTGCTACGTTCTCGTCGCTCGCCGCCAGGTGCCCTCGGCCCGACCCCCTTCGGGCGCGGCACCGATCGACGAGCCCAGCCCCACCCATCCCTCGCGGGAGAGGTAGGTCCTCCGGTGACGAACAACGAGGACATCGCCACCCCTTGATGCCGCGGCGGGACCCCGTCGCCGGGTTGACGCGCCCCGTTCGTCTCCTCTCGAACCGTGCCCTCGCCCCCTCAGCCGCACCCCGTGCGGGTTGAGGCGCGCATCGAGGCCGGCCCTCCGCCGGAGGCTCCCCCAGTGACGGACTAGCGAGCCCACGCCGAGACGCGCCCCGACGCGTCTCCCTCGCCGTCCCACGCACTGTCAGCGCGACCCACGACGCCTCCCGCCACGGCGGCCCCGATACCGTCGGGCGCCTCGGGGTGGCGTCGCGTCGCCGTCGCCCGGAGGGCTCCCCCGTGCTCCAAGCGAGCGACCTCACGGTCCGCCACGCGGACCTCCTCGTCCTCGACAGGGTCTCGTGTCTCATCAACCACGGCGACCGGATCGGCCTCGTCGGACCCAACGGCGCCGGCAAGTCGACCCTGCTCGGCGTGCTCGCCGGTGACCTCCGGCCCGACGCCGGTGCGGTCTGGCGCGCCCCCGGGACGACCGTCGGCAGCCTGCGTCAGGGATTCGCCGATCTGCCCGGTGGCACGCTCGGCGACCTGCTCGACGCTCCAACCGGCGGCCTCCTCGCGGCCCGGGATGGCCTCGACGCGGCGACCGCCGCCCTCGCCGGCGGGACCGACGATCGGCACCTGGCCATGCTCGCCGTCGCGGAAGCCGCGTTCGACGCCCGCGGCGGCTACGCCGCCCTCGACCGGCTCGACGCCCTGCTCGGCCGGCTCGGGCTGGACCCGAGCCTGGTCGGCCCGACGACCCCCCTCGCCGCCCTCTCCGGCGGCCAGAAGACCCGCGCCGGCCTGGCCGGGCTCCTGGCCAGCCAGCCGGACGTGCTGCTCCTCGACGAGCCGACCAACCACCTCGACCTCGACGCGCTCGCCTGGCTGGAGGACTTCGTCCTCGCCTACCGCGGGGCCGTGGTCGTGGTGTCCCACGACCGGGCCTTTCTCGACCGGGTCGCGACCGCGATCTTCGCCCTCGACGGCACGACGCGGACACTGTCGGTCTACCCGGGCAACTACAGCGCGTACGACGGTGCCCGCCGCGCCGCGGAGGCGGCCCAGGACGACCGCTACCAGCGCCAGCAGGCCGAGATCGCGCGGATCGAGCGGGACGTCCGCGACATCGCCGGCCACGCCTTGGAGACCGAGCGCGGGACCCAGCACGACTACATCCGCGGCCGCGCGAAGAAGGTTGCCCGGACGGCGAAGGTCCGGGAGCGGAAGCTCGAGCGCCTGCTCGAGTCCGAGGAGCGGATCGACCGCCCGGAGCGGCGGTGGGAACTCGCGCTCGACTTCGGCGCCCCTCCCGAGCACGGGCGCGACGTGGCGACGGTCGAGTCGGTCGCCGTGGTCCGCGGTAATCGGGCGATCCTGGACGGCGTCGACCTCCGCGTCCGCGCCGGGGAGCGGGTCGCCGTCACGGGGCCGAACGGAGCCGGGAAGACGACGCTGATCCGGCTGCTGGCCGGCGCGATCGCGCCGGACCGTGGCGTGGTCCGGCTCGGAGCGGGAGTCGTCGTCGGGTGGCACGCCCAGGAGCAGGAGACGGTCAACCCGGGCGCGACGGTGCTCGAGCACGCGCGGCTGGCCGCCCCCCTCGCGGAGGACGAGGCGCGCACGTTCCTCCACCTCTTCCTCTTCGGCGGCGACGCGGTCTTCCGCGAGGCGAGGGACCTCTCCTACGGCGAGCGGTCGCGCCTCGCGCTGGCCCTGCTGGTCCTCCGCGGCGCCAACTTCCTGCTGCTCGACGAGCCCCTCAACCACCTCGACCTGGCCGCGCGGGAGCGGTTCGAGTCGGCGCTGAGCGGGTTCGCGGGCACCATGGTGATGGTCCTCCACGACCGGTACGCCATCGACCGCCTCGCCACGCGGACCGTGGAACTCCGCGAGGGGCGGCTGGAAGGCGTCGGCTGAGGCGGGATCCGGGATCCGGGTGATCGGCGGTGGGAGCGGGGCGTGGGTCAGCCGGGCCCGCGCGAAGCAAGCCTCGACATCGGAGGCTCACGCACCAAGCCGGCTGGGTTCGGCGGGCCCGGATGACACATCGACCGGTCGAAGACCGTGAGACGGGGGAGGCCAGCCCACCTGGACCGGCCTCCTTGGCCGCCAGGCGCTCAGAGGGAGGAGAAAAGCGCCGGGAGCCGGGCCTGGCCCGGCTCCCGACGATCGATCCGTGAGTGTCCGGTCGGCTCGGCGCCTCCGACCCTGAGGGCCGTGGTCAGGACCCGGGGGGCGGCGGCAGCGGCGGCTGGGTTGCCCCGGCCGGCGGCGTCGGCGTGACCCCCGCGGGGTCCTCGTCCGTCCCCGCACCGTCGGCGGGCGGGGTCGTCGGCGCCTCATCGCCGGGGAGTTGGTCGCGGGGCTGCGCCCGCACCGCTTCGATCTCCTGGCGGAAGACCCGGCCGGCGTCGCTGTCGGTGATCAGCAGCGAGCCGTCGCGGGCGATGCCGACGCCGATCGGGCCGGCCAGCGGCTCGCCCTCGACCTCGGGGATAGACCGCTCCAGGCGTCCTCCCGGACCGATGACCTCGACACTGCCGGTCGCCCGGGAGCTCACGTAGAGCAACCCGTCCTCCCCGAACGCGAGGTACGGCTCGAATCCGGGGCGGCTCTGGGTCTCGGGGTCGAAGCCGAGCCCCGCCCAGGCGTCGACCGGCCACTGCTCGAGCGGCGTCCCGTCGGCGGCGAAGACGCTGATCCGGCTGTTGCCGCTGTCGGCGACGTAGACCGCGCCGTCCGGCCCGACCGCGATCCCGACCGGCTCGATCAGCTGGTTCGGACCCTGGCCGAACCCGCCCCAGGCCCGCCGGAATGTCCCGTCGGGGCCGAAGACCTGGACCCGCTCGTTGCCGGTGTCAGTGACGTAGATCTCGTCGCCCGCGACGGCGACGGCCCGCGGCCCGAAGAAGAGCCCGGGAGAACTCTGGACCTGGGCGGGGTCGTCGCCGATGTCGGTCTCGACATCGCGGCGGCCGATCTCGCGGACGACGGCGCCGTCCGGCGAGAGGCCGACGACCACCATCCCCCAGGTGTCGGCCACGTAGACCGTGCCGTCGGGGCCGACGGTGAGCCCGGTCGGCCCGGCGGTCACGCCGGACGTGAACTGGCGGCTGCCGAACTGGACGTTGGCGTCCTCGGAGCCTCCCCAGGTGCCGACGTACGTCCCGTCCGCCTCGTAGCGTTGCACCCGCAGGTTGTCCGAATCCACCACGTAGACGATCGAACCGTCGGGGGACGTGCCGATGCCCCGCGGTCCGCTGAGTTGCCCCTGCCCGACGCCGGGCTCGGTGAGCTCGAACAGGTTGGTCGGCGCGGCGGGAGCCGTGCTCGGGAAGAGCCGGGCCGCGAGGTCACGGTTGAAGCCGACCGCGATCGTCTCGGCGGTGACCGGCTCGTCCAGCTCGCGGAAGAGCAGGTAGCGCGAACTCTCGAGCCAGTTCCCGGGGAAGACCACGTCCGCCGCGACGGAGCCGAGGTCGGGAGACTCGTAGGCCGGCGGCACCCGGTTGCGGAACGGGTAGTCCTCGGGGGTGTACCCGACCTCGGCCATCCCCACGTCGTCCGGCGCGATCGCCACCTCCGCGGCGACCCCCGGCGCGGTGCCCTCCGGCGCGACGAAGACGTCGGTGAAGTCGCGCAGGTACCAGCGGAAGGGCCACTCGACCCGCTCGTCGAGCGCCACCGTCATGCCGTAGGTGCCGAAGGGGTCGCGCACGGACGAGCGGTCCACGCTGACGTCGCGGGAGAGGCGCTGGAGGCGGGAGACGAGCGGCTTCACGGAGCCGGTCGGGGTGCCCTGGGCCAGCAGCTCGGTGCCGTTGTCCACGTTGTAGAAGTTGAGCGTCATCGTCGAGCGTACCGTCACCAGGCCCAGCAGCGTCAACGCGACGAGCAGGGCGATCCGGCCGGGTTGCGCGGATCGCCCCTCGGCCGCCTCGGCGCGGCTGAGCGAGACCGCGAACGCGACGAGCCCGCCGACGACCACGAGCGCGACGAGCGCGACCTGGAGTCGGGCCTCGTTCGGGCTCACGGCCGTGTCGATCCGGTTCGCGAGGATGCCGACCCCGATCAGCCCCACCACCGCGCCGAGGATCGCCAGGTAGAGGAGGCCGCCCGCTCCACGGAGGACGTCCCGCCAGTCCACCGCGCCGAGCAGGTTGCCGACACCCATACCGCCCAGCAGGACCAGCGGCAGCGCGACGTGGACCGCGTGCTGGGGCGCTCGACCGCTGCTGAAGGCGAAGAGCAGCAGCGTCGCGCCGAACCAGGCGGCGAAGAAGGCCCAGCTGACACCGCCGGCCCCGTCTTCGGCGTGCTCCGCGGCGTCGGCGCTGTTCGCGCTCGCGACGATGGCGAAGACGACGGCGAGAAACTCGTAGAGCAGGACCGAGAGGAGGAAGAACTGGGTCGGGGTGGGCGAGGGGGCGGTGGCCAGCAGTCGTCCCCAGTCGGCGAAGGTCTCGGCAAAGCCGGAGACGGCGTCGAGGTCGCTGAAGAAGCGCGTGAAGAGGGCAAGGGTGGTGGCCAGAAAGCCGATCGCCGCCGCCAGCAGGGCACCGGGGGTGCCGGTGAGGGCCCGGAGACCCGCCTGGACGGCGCCGCCGGGGGACGGCTGGTCAGGGGCGATCGGCTCGGCGCCGTGGGTCGGCTCGGCGGGGCGGACGACCGCCTCCGGTTCGACGCCGTCGGCGGCCGCCGCGTCGGCCGACGGTGACGCGGCGGAGCGGTCGAAGGCCAGGGCGGCGACGGCACCCACCGCGAGACCGATCAGGACGGTGATCGCGGTCGGCCCAGACGCGAGCATCGCGGCCACGGCGATGCCGGCGACCGCCGCCCAGGTCCGCGCCGACCCAGCACCGCGCCCGGGGAGCCCCGCCCGGAGGACGGCGACCACGAGGAGAAGGGCGAAGCAGGCGACGCCGATCTCCGGGTCGGCGGTCCGGGAGGCAAAGACCAGGGTCGGGGAGACGGCGATCATCCCCGCCATCCCGAGGGCGGCCGACCGGCCGACGAACGGCCGCAGCGCGAGCGCCAGCGGCAGCAGCGCCAGGCCGAGGAGCGCCGGGGCGAGGCGCGCCGTCGCGTCCGTCGCGCCGAAGAGGAAGAGCATCATGGACTGGAGCAGCAGGAAGAGTGGCGCGGTGGCGTCCAGGCTGTCGCCGGCGGCCAGGGGCTGACCGCGGTAGAGCGCGTACGCATCGTAGGACCGCTCGGCCTCGGCGCCCGAGAGCGCGAAGACGTCCAGCGCGGCGAGGCGGAGCGCGACCGCGGTGCCGACGATGACCGCCGCGACGACGAGCGCCACCGGCAGGGCGGCGAGGCTGACGCCACGGTCGAGCAGGGCGTCAGGCACGTCCCGGCGCCCGAGCGGTGCCGTGCCGTGGGTGCCCACGTCGATCGGCCGCCCGCGGACGGGTCGCCCCGGTTCCCCCTGGACTCCCGTGCCTACCCCTGGGTTGATCGCCGGTGACTCCACGGTGCGCTGGCCTCCTCGGGCGATGATGACGGGTGACGGCGCGCGCGGGGCGCGCGGCCGGGTCGGCGCGCTCGCCCCGCTTGACGGTCGCTCCCGCCTAGTACTGGTAGTGGATCGAGTTGTAGAGCGGGACCAGGTCGTTCCGGACATACATCGTGTAGTGGAAGTCGATCGATCCCGGCGTGTTGATGTTGCCCTGGTTGTCGGGGGTCGTGTCGGTGGGCAGTTCGCGGTACATCACGAGGCGCCACAGGCGCTGCTGGCCCTCGGCGGTGAAGCCGTAGGCGATCGAGTCACCGACCGAGGCGAGCACGTCGAGGATCCCGTGCGGACGGCTCGCGTCGCCCCAGGCCGAGCTGCTCGGCGCGAGCTCAGGCGCGATCGCGAAGTGGCGGTAGACGGCGTCCTCCGGCTCGTGCCAGCGCAGCACGTACTCCTGGGCGGTGTAGCCGGACATAACACGCTGCCAGCCGCCGACGTCGCCGTTGGGGATGATCACGACGGCCGCCTCCGGTGGGGTCGACTGGCTGCCGCCCACCTGGCGCTTGTTGGGGAAGTCGCGGAGGTACCACCAGAGCGGCCAGTTGACGTCGTCGCCGAACCAGACCTCGAGGTCACGACCGCCGGTCAGCTCCATCGAGAGCTGGGTGACCTCGTTGACCATCCTGGTCACGTCGGGTGAGGTGGTGTTGTAGATGAGGCTGTCGCGGGGGGTGTCGCCTTCGAGGAAGCTGAGCCGCCAGGCCCCGTGGACCTGCAGCAGCAGCAGGCCCACCACCAGCGCCGCGACGACGCCCCGGCTGGTGGCCCGCGCGCCGCGCAACAGCCAGGCCGCGGCCACCAGCCCGACCGCGGCCAGCGGCGGCAGCGCCAGCAGCCACCAGTCGTCTCGAGCCGCGGGGGCAAGTTCCCGCACCCAGTAGGTGAAGCGGTCGCCGTCGGGCTGCGTCACTTCCCGCTGGGCGAAGCTCGGGTAGGTGAGGCGCCCGGCGAGGAGCAGCCAACCGCCGCCGAGCACCAACAGCCCCGCGACCAGGGCCGGCCCGACCCACCCCAGCCCCGCGGGCGAGGCCGCCTCCCGTCGCGCGCGGTGGGCTGCGACTCGGCGCTCGGCGATCTCACCGACCAGCCCGGCGGCGAGCAGGGTGAGGGGCAGCGTGAAGTGGACGATCAGCCACGGCATCTTCTCGCCGGCGTAGGAGAGCCCGGCGAAGATGCCGACGAACCAGACCGCGAGGAACAGGTTGAAGGTCAGGCGCGCGTTGGCGACCGAGGCGTCCGGCGCCGCGCCGTTGCCGGCCCCGCCGGCCGAGGATCGGGCGCCGCCGGGGGCGAAGCCGCCGAGCGCTTCCGCCAAGCGGGTCCGGGACCGCCACAGCGTGAGGGCGATCGCGGCCAGGCCGAGCGCGAGCGCGACCACCTCGTACTGGGGGGTCAGGGTGATGAAGTAGAACCAGGGCTGGTCGCCGCGGCGGACGCCCTGCTGGCCGAGCCAGTAGAGGAGTGTGCCGTCGGTCGCGATCGTCGCCGTCGCGAGGCCCCGCAGGTTCGTGAACATCGTCGTGAAGAGCGGCACGAAGATGGCGGCCCCGGCGATGAACGCGGCCCGGAGCCCCGATCGGTCCGCCCACGCGTGGGCGACCCCGCGTTCGATCGACCCGTGGGCACCCTGGCCGAGCAGGGCGGTCACCCAGCCGCGAGGGGCGCCGGTGCCGTCGTCCTCGCCCGCGGCCGGCCCGGCGGCCCGGCGCGCGACCAGCCAGCTCGCCGCGAGGAAGGCGACCCCCAGGGCGAGCAGGCTCAGGACCAGCGGGTGGGTCAGCAGGTCCACGTAGAACTGGCGCTGGTTCTCGTTGGTCGGCGCCGGCGACGACTGGCCACTGCCATCCCAGGGGATCGCCGGCAGGGGACCAGACTGCGGGCGCACCAGGAGGAGCACCGCGCCACCGAGCGCCAGGAGTGCCACGTTGATCGGGATCAGCGGCCGCAGCCGGCCGAGCAGCAGGCCGCCGTAGAGGAAACCGCCGAAGACCGCGAGCACCGCGAAGATGATCTCGTGGTTCGTGAACAGGAAGCCGATCGACGCGCCGCCGAGCACCAGCCAGCGCCGCTCGGGGACCTCGAGGTAGCGGACGATGGCGATGAAGAGCACCAGGCTGCCGACGACCGTGTACATGTCGTGCCGGATGTAGCGGCTGTAGTAGAGGAACGACGGGGAGACCAGGAACAGCGCCGACGCGGCCAGCGCCCCCCACCGGCCCAGGAAGCGGTCGCCCCGCAGCAGCCAGGGCAGCGCGACCAGCGCCACGCCGAAGGCGGCCGGGACGTAGCGGCTGGTGGCGTCGTTGTCCCCAAAGAGGGTGTAGATCAGCGCGTTGGCGTGGAACAGGAACGGCCCGTGCATCAGCGGGTCGTGCACGTAGCCGGTGCCCGTCGCGAGCAGCCACGAGTAATAGGTGTGGAGACTCTCGTCGTGGTGGAGAGCACGGGAGCCGAGGTCCCAGAACCGGGTCACCAGCGCCGCCACGATCAGGAGCAGGTAGAGGGCGCCCTCGACCGTGAGGCGCGGCGCGTGGGCGCGGACCCGCGCCGCCGGGGCGGCGATCACGGCTGAGGCGCGCTGGCCGCTCGTCGTGCCGGCGGGACGGGTGTGGCGCGGGGGAGGCGCGGTGCCGGGAAGAGCGCTCGCCGCGGCGACCGCACCCCCGGCGAAGGCGGGCGCGCTCGCCGAGGTCTGGGCTCCGGTTGGCTCGCTGGCGGAGCGGGGACGCGTTCGGGGCCGGGACGGTGGCTGGGCCAAAGTTCGCTCCCTGGGTGCTCGCCGCCGCGACCGGGCGGCCCGTGATCGTGTATTCGCGACGGCGCGCGACCACCGCCGCCTCGACCGGATGGGAGGCGGGACCGGCAGGAGACCACGGTGCGCGGCGACCCCCGCCGGGGACGAGCCACGGACGGGGCGGCACCTCTGGGCAAACGCGTGCCACCGAATCCTACCATCCGGGCGGGCGCGGGGGCGTCCCCGGCCGGTCGCCCGGCGGGGTTCCGTCGGAGAAGACGCCCACGGTCCCATCGAGGTTACACCGCGGGGTTTCCGGGATGTGCATGACCGCCGCGAGGTGTCGACCGGTCGGGACCGCGCAACCGGCACGCGTCGTGCACACGCCGCCCCCGGCGGCGCGCGTTCGCGCGGCCACGGGATGGCGACGGTGTCCGGGCCCGGGGAGACGGGGCCGGCCCGAGCGCGCGCCGCGGCAACCGAGGGGGTTCATGCGATGGCCGAGAACGAGACGGACATGGGGCAGGGCGGGTCGAAGGACCCGGCCGAGCAGGCGTCACTGGCGCGGGAGATCGGCGAGGAGCTGACCGACGCCTTCGCCGAGTACGTCGGCGGGCAGCTGTCGTTCGCCGAGCTGACGTTCCTCACCTACGGGGCGCTGGAGGACCTCCACACCGTCCGCCAGGGCGAGTACGAACTGGTCGACAACGACGACGAGGATGAGGACGATCCCGACGACGGATACGACATCGTGGAGGCCACCGCCGAGCAGGAGGACCTCGCCCAGGAGCCCAGCCGCGAGGGACGTTGATCCCGAGTCGAGGCGGTGCTGGCATCGCACCGCTTCCGCCGCGGACCCCGGGGAACCGCGTTCCGCGGCTCCGGGCAGGTGCGGACCACGTCGCGTGATGGCGCGGCGCGGGCAGGCGACGCCGGGCGACGGCTGATCCGCCACCTTCGGCGGGACCTGCTGCTGGTGGCTCCGAACAACGGGGGGTCGTGCCGACGCGGTTCTCGCGAGAGCAGACGGCGGTCACCGGGGCCGCCGACCCTCGCGCCGGGACGAGGGGTGCTCGGGCGTCGACCGAGCGGAACACCGCGCGCCGCGCTCGCCGGGCCCGACCCACACCCAATCCGGGTGATCGCCGGGGCGTCGCTCGGCGGCCTCGCAGCCAGCATCAGCCGGCGTCGTCCCTGAGCCGCTGTCCTTGGAGCTTTCCCCGGTGGGACGTGGCCGTCCCAGCGCCCCGAGATCACCACCGATCACCCGGAACCGGTCCCGGGCGACCGATGAGACGCGGGGGCGGCCCTTGGGGGCCGCCCCCGCTCATTCTCGCCCTCGCGGTCGGTGCCGCTCGTCCTGCGGGAGGTGTCGGTCAGATCTGGGGCGTCAAACTGTCGGACTGGTCGCCGGCGGGCGGGTGGGTGCTCCCGGCGGAGGTGGCGCCCTCGGCGGGGGTGACCTCGGCCGGGGCGGCTTCCGCCAGGCGGTCGAACGCGGCCTCCAGGCGCTCGTCGCCGGGCAGCTTCAGTTCCGGGGCCGCCGCGATCGGGTCGACGCCGTGGACCCGCACACCCTGGTGGTAGATGAGCGACGCGCCGTACCACGAGGAGACGAGCAGCCCGCCCGTGCCAATGGCGGAGAGGGCGACCGGCACCGCCCCGGTCGGCACCGGCTTGCCGCGGCGCAGCAGCAGGTTGATCGCGTTCAGGACCAGCAGGACCACGTTGAGCGAGGCGTGCACGTTGGCCAGGCGCTTGGTCTTCCCGCCCGGAGGCAGCGCGAAGTAGTCGCCGGCGCCGGCGGCGGCGGCCACGGCCGCCCCGGCGGTGCCGCTGACGAGCCCGAAGTAGGCGGCCTCGGCGTACGCCTTCCGCCCTGTCGCCAGATGCAGCACGTCGAGCACGAAGCTGAAGGGCAGCAGCCCCAGCGGGACATGGACGAGCTGCGGGTGGAGCGGGTGTCCGGCAACGGTCAGCTTGGCCATCGGGCGTCTCCTACTACGGCACGCGGGTCGACGACGGCCCGGGGACAGCGAGGCCTGGCCCGTCCCGCCCGGCCTCGGGACACCGCCGGCGGCGGGACAGCTCCCGGTGGGCGACGCGTTGCACGGGGGGTGCCAGAGTCGCCTGCGCGGCGACCCATCGTCTCCTCCTCTCGCACCGGGGACCGGACGCTCGGTGGTCCCAGCGACAGCGCCGTCGCCTCTCTGGTTCGGCATCGACGACCATGCGGCCGCGCTGGGCAACGTGCACAACAGCCACGATCGGATTGGGCGGAATCGCACGTACCCGTGGCCGCGGTGGCTCTCTAGACTCCCTTTAGTCCCAGATCTGGTGGATGGTCGCAGCTTGGCGAGCCTGGAGGGGCGTGCATGCCCAGTGAGATCAACGCGGGCGATACCGCGTGGGTGCTGATGTCGGCGGCGCTGGTGATGCTGATGACGCCGGCGTTGGGCTTCTTCTACGCCGGATTGGTCCGCCGGGAGAACGTCCTGACGACCATCATGCACAGCTTCACCATCCTCGCGATCATCAGTGTCCAGTGGGTCCTCTGGGGCTACACCCTCTCCTTCGGTCCCGATCAGGGCGGCTTCATCGGCAACCTCGACTGGTTCGGCCTGGACGGCGTCGGCCAGACGGCGAACCCGGACTACTCCGCGACGATCCCGCACCTCGCCTTCATGATGTTCCAGGGCATGTTCGCGATCATCACGCCGGCGCTGATCACCGGCGCGTTCGCCGAGCGGTTCCGCTTCAAGGCGCTGGTGATCTTCACCGTCGCCTGGTCGACGCTGGTCTACGCGCCGGTCGCCCACTGGGTCTGGGCCGTCGGCGGCTGGCTGCGCGACTTCGGGGCGCTCGACTTCGCCGGCGGCACCGTCGTCCACATCACCTCGGGCGTCTCGGCGCTGGTGGCCGCCGCGGTCCTCGGCAAGCGGCACGTCGTCCGCCGGGGTGAGGAGACCGAGCCGCACAACCTGACCTACACCGTGCTCGGGGCCGGCGTGCTCTGGTTCGGGTGGTTCGGCTTCAACGCCGGGAGCGCGCTCGCCGCGAACGGCCTCGCCGCCAACGCGCTGGTCGTGACCAACACCGCGGCCGCGATGGGCGCGCTGACCTGGACCATGGTCAGCTGGCTCCGCGGCGGGAACCCCAGCGTCCTCGGCGCGGCGGCCGGCGCGGTGGCCGGGCTGGTGGCGATCACCCCCGCCTCCGGGTACGTCAGCGCGGGTTCGGCGGTGCTGATCGGCGCCGGTGCCGGCCTGTTCTGCTCCTACGGCATCGACCTCGTGAAGAAGGTGCTCGGGGTGGACGACGCCCTGGACGTCTTCGCGGTCCACGGGATCGGTGGCATCTGGGGAGCTCTCGCGACCGGGTTGTTCGCCGACGTGCGGATCAACGAGTTCGGCGACGACGGGCTCTTCTACGGCAACCCCGCGCAGCTCTGGGAGCAGGCCGTCGCGGTCGGCGTGGTCGCGGCCTTCGCCGGGGTGGTCACGTTCGTGATTCTCAAGGCGATCGAGTACACCGTCGGTCTCCGCGTCTCCGAGCGTGAGGAGTCTCTCGGCCTCGACTCCACCACCCACGGCGAGTACGGGTACCAGCTTTAGCGTCTCGTTGGTCGCCTGGCGCACCGGCAAGCCCTGCCGGCGCGCCGTACCGTCAGGAGCGCACCGCCATGGAGATCGTCGCCCTTCTCGTCTTCCTTGCCGTGATCGCCTCCGCGATCCTCGCGCCGTCTCCCTCCACCGTCCACCCGGAACCGACCCCGTCGCTCAAGCTCAAAGAGCGCGGCGCGGTCCCCTCGACCTAACACCGGGTCGGGACAGCCAGCGCCGGCGCGGACCGAGACGTCGCGGGGGTCGGCACCAGCCGACCCCCGCCCTGTTGGTAGCTCGGTTCCTCTCGGGAGCGGGGATGCCGCGGGAGCGTTAATCGTCTCGCACAACTATCTGTGACAAAATTCACTATACTAGCCGTGGACCGGTCCGGCGATGGTCGCTACCCTTGATCCTGACCCCCGCTCTGAACGGCGTGTCCTCGGCCTCTACCCGAGAGGCGAGGGCTGGCGGGTCGGTTCGGGAGGAGGTCCGGGTGTCGGACGCACCCGCGCTGGTGATCCCGCCGCCGGCATCCGCGGGATCGCCCCTCCGGGACCACCGTGCCGATCCGACCCGAGCGCCAGGCTCCGCTGCCCGCGTCCCCTCGGTACGGACCGTTCCCCGCGACGACCGGTTCCTCCCCGCCGAGGCCGACGCGGCCGACCCGAGACCCCACCGTCGTCCCGCTCCGCTCCGCCGCGGAACCGCGCGCACCCGTGGCGCGTCCAATCTCTGTGCTCCGCATGGCGCGACGGCTGCGCTCCCGGTTGACATCGGGCGCGGCCGGCAGACGGCGGGGCCACGACCGCTCCCGAGACCCTGTACGACCACCGGCCGTGGACGCCCCTCGGCGACGACCGGCGGTAGAGAGTGACGACGATGACCTTCGCGACCGTCTTGCTGATCGGCGCCTGCCTGCTGCTCGCCAGCCGGGTCTATGTGCCATGGGCGGGCCCGACCGAGGGCCAGATCCGACGCCGGATGCCGGAACCCATCCGGGCCCGGGTTCGCCGGCTGGCCGTGCCCCTCGGGCTCCAGCTGACCCTGCTGACCGCCGACTCGGCATTCGGCTGGATCCCCTACTGGGTGACCGCCCCGGCGCTGGCGCTGACCCTGGCCGTGCTGGTCGCCCCGATCCGGTACACGTTCACCGACCAGGGGATCGCCGTCGGCCCGACCTCGTTTCGGCGCTGGACGGAGTTCGGCGGCCTCTCGGTGCGCCGGGGCCGGATCCGGCTCACGGCGATCGATGGGCTCCCGGGCGTTGAGATCTCACTTCCCGGGCGCTTCGAGGACGCCGAGGTGGTGACCGAGCTCCGCGCCCTGCTCCGCGGGGCCTACAAGGGGGCCGGCGCGGACGGGCCGGCCCAGGTGGCGACGACGGCGGCGTCTGACCCGGACGGCGTCCACCGCGACGAGAGCGCCGCGGCCTCGCTCGCCGTCGTCTAGCCGCTGGGAGACGACGGCGCGGATAGACCGTCCCGCGAGTGCGCGGATGAGGTCCCTGCCCATGCCCGCCGGGAGCACAGTCCGGACGGCGGGAGCGGCGGCGCGGCGTGGCACCCCACACCGCGCCAGGGGCCGGTCGCTTCACCTTCGGGCCAGCCGCGGTGAGCCGAGGGTGTCCTACGGGATGCGGGTGATCGTCGACGCTCTGCTCGGCGGGTCCGCAGCCAGCTCCAGGCGGCGTCGTGCTCAGGTCTGGGGCCATTTCCCGGCGGGCCTGGTCACCGCTCCCCCTCAACACCACCCTTCGACAGCCGGATTCCGGGTGGGTTTCCCGGGGCGATCGACGTGAACTGGCGGGGATCGCCGTCCGCGCCGCGGCCCCCCGGGCAGGGACGGCAACCTTCATCTCCCGGACGCCTGTCCGGCCGCCGCGAGATCACCCCTGGCCCAGCTCCACGGCCAGCAACGCGGCGTTCACGATCTGCGCGGTATCGATGCCGGTCGCGGCGTAGAGGGCGGCCCGCGAGCCGGACTGGCCGAACTGGTCGACTCCGAGCGGGACCACGGGCACCCCCCAGACGCTGCCCAGGAACGCCAGGGAGTGGGACGCGCCGTCCTGCACGGTGACGATCGGCACCCGGCGTTCCTCGGCCGGCAGGAGTGCCGCCAGGTGGCCGAGGTCGAGCGCCCGAGCGGCGTCGGCGAGCTGGTCGCGTCGCGCTCGGCGGAGCGAGTCGTAGAGCCGATCCGGGCTGGTCACGTTGACCACCGTCGCGGCGACGCCCTCTTCGTGGAGCGTTCTGGCGGCCGCGACCGCCTCCGGCACCATGATCCCCCCGGTGGCGATGACGACCGCGTCGCCGACGGGCAGGTGGGGCACCGCCGTCCGGCGGTCGATGAGGCGATAGCCGCCGGCGAGCACCTGCCGACGCAGGTCCTCCTCGCCGAGGCGGGCGAGCGGCTCCGCGAACAGGCCCTGGTCGATCGGCTTGGTCGACAGCCGGAGGTAGGTGCTCGCGCCGTGCTCGCGGTCGCAGCACTGCCGCAGCCCTTCGAGCAGCGCCCACTCGACCTCGCGGGCGAACGTCGGCTCGTAGGAGACGAGCCCGGGCAGCTCGATGCCGAGGGATGGCGTGACGGTGCTCTGGTGGGCCCCACCCTCGGGGCTGAGGGAGACGCCCGCCGGGGTCCCGGCGAAGACCATCTTGGCGCCGATGTAGAGGGCGTAGATCAGCGCGTCCAGGCCACGGCAGACGAACGGGTCGTAGACGGTTCCCAGCGGCAGAAGGTGCTGCCCCGTCAGCTCGTGGGAGAGGCCGAACTGGCTGAGGGCCATGAACAGGTTCATCTCGGAGATGCCGAGCTCGATGTGGCGGCCCGACGGCGCGGGGCGCCAACGCAGCATCGTCGCCTCGCCGCCCTCCCAGTCGGTGGCCGCCTCGGGCGCGAAGACGCCCGCCTTGTTGATCCAGCCGGAGAGGTGGGTCGATGTCGCCACGTCCGGGGACAGCGTCACGAGCCGCTCGCCGACGACCGGCACGTCGGCGAGCCGGGTCAGCGCCCGCCCGAGCGCTTCCTGGGTCGACGTCTGGACCGGGTGCCGGGTGTCGAGCGCCGCCGGGACGGCGTCGCTCGGGATGGGTCGGGTCGGTGGCGGGGGGGCCGCCAGGCGTCGCGCCGCCGCGCCGCAGAGGTGGCCGGCGGGCGACTCTGCCGGGAACACCGCCCAGGGGTCGTCGGCGGGAACGCCGAACTCCGCCTGGAGCGCCTCGACCTGGGCCGCGGTGAGCAGCTGGGAATGGTTGAGGGGGTCGCCGGCGAAGGGCAGCCCCCAGCCCTTCACGGTGTAGGCGAAGACCACCACCGGACCGTCCGTGATCGCGTCCGCTTCGGCCAGCACCTGGAGGAGCCGGGGGAGGTCGTGACCGCCGAGGTTGGCGAGCAGCGGACGGAGCTCGGCGTCGTCGACATCCGACACCGCCCCGAGGGTCGCGTCCCGGTCGGCGGGGTCGGGTACGTCGGCGAGGCGGGCGCGCAGGGTCGGGCCGTCCGCCACCCGGATCAGGGCCTGGTACTCCTCGTTGCTCATCGCATCGATGCGTTGGCGGAGCGCCTGGCCCCGCTCGCCGGACATGGCCGCTTCGAGGCGTGCCCCGTACTTGGCCTCGAGCACGCTCCAGCCCGCGCCGGCGAACAACGCCTTCAGCCGGGCGGCGCGGACCCCGGGGATCACGCGGTCGAGACTCTGCCGGTTGAGGTCGACGATCCAGATCACGTTGTCGAGGCCGCGGATCGCCTCCTCGGCCACGGTCTCCCAGACGTTGCCCTCGTCCAGCTCCGCGTCGCCGAGCAGGGAGACGAAGCGTCCGGAGGTGACCGCATCGGGGCCGAAGTGCTCCCTGGCGTAGCGGTCGGCGAGCGCGGCGAAGACCGGCGCGACCGCACCGAGGCCGACCGACCCCGTCGAGAAGTCCACGGGGTCCGGGTCCTTGGTGCGGCTCGGGTACGCCTGGAGACCGCCGAACTCGCGGAGGGTGGTCAGGTAGCGAGCCTGGAGGTTGCCGAGCAGGTACTGGCAGGCGTGGAAGGCCGGGGAAGCGTGGGGCTTGATCGAGACCCGGTCACCCGCGCGCAGGAAGTGGAAGTAGAGCGCGGTCAGGATCGTGACCACGGAGGCCGACGATGCCTGGTGGCCGCCGACCTTCGAGCGGTCGGTGTTGGGGCGCACGTTGTTGGCGTGGTGCACGATCAGGGTCGAGAGCCAGAGCACTCGCCGCTCGATCTCCCGCAGCGCGTCGAGGTGCTCCCCGCCGTTCCCGGCGCCACCGCCGTCGGACCGGGCCGCCGGCTCGAGATCCGACGTGGGTGGGACGACGGTCGTGGCCATCTGGCTCTCTCCCTCTGGTCGTCGTGTCGCGCCCAGATGCGTCTCCGACGTTCACGGGGCGAAATGGTCGTCCTGGTCTGGCCGGTGGGTGACGTCTCTGCGCCCGTCCGCCCGTGTCTCACGTCGGCCGGTCGAATGACGCTCCTTATCTGCACGGCCTCGGAGAACAGCGACCGAGCGCGTGCAGATTCTCGACGACCGGTGGGCCGACGCCCAGGGCTGTTGCCCTCTCCGTCCTCCGATTATCGACCTGGCGACCGGCGACACCTGGATCCACCCGGCTCGGACGAGTCGACACCGGCAGCGGGGGGCAAGGGTGACGCCGTCCCGCATCCCTGTCCACCTGACCCAAGCGAGCACTACCGGGGCTCGAGGGACGCCGGACCCGGTCGTCTGCGCCGCCGGCGCTGGGAGGTCGCGCCTGTCTCGGTGCCTGGCCGCTTCACCGGACGACCTCCTGCGTACCGTCCGAAGGGCCGGTCCGGCTACCGCATGGTCCGCGCGGGACCCGTCCGGCGGCGAGACGAAACGACCGTCCCGGGAGCCCCGGGGTGGTGCCGATGGACAACGACCCGGACAAGACCGGCCGCGTGTTCGACGCCTGGGTCTCCGCGTCGGCGCGAGCCACAGCGTCCTGCCCGGCCGAGGGCGCCAGCACCGTGGTCGCGGCGAGCGAGACCAGGAGGAGGAGCCGGAGCAGCGCGATGACGCCGTCGCGCCGGCCCGCGCTGCCCCGCGGTTGCTCCCGGTCCGCCACGTCCTCCTCCCCACCGCCGATCCGCCGGGGAGAGCGGTAGTCTTGCCCCGGGCCGACCACGGCTGGTCGACCTTGAGTCTGACCGACCCGACCGTCACCGGCAAGGGACGCGGCGGGCGATGGCCCAGGGGGTCGTGGTAGGGTGTCGGGTCGCGCCACCGGGCGTGGCCAGCGGTCGGTTGAGGAGGCGGGACGTGGTGGGAGCGCAACGGGCGGACGAGGCCTGGGGCGAGCGGATCGACCGCGCGGTGTCCGCCGTCCGGGCCGGCGAGCTGCGCCTCGTGCGGGTCTTCTACGCCGACTACAACGGGCTCCTCCGGGGACGGGTGGTCCACGCCGCCGGGCTCGCCGACCGCTTCTATGAGGGCGTGGCGGTGCCCCTTGTCGAGCTCGTCGCGGACGGCCACGACCGGTCGCCACACGACCCCCCGCCGGGGTTCGGCACGACGGAGGAGGTCCGGCTGGTCGCCGACCCGACCAGCCTGGTGACCCTGCCCTACGCGCCGCGTACGGGGGCGATGCTCGGCGACCTCCTCACCCTCGGCCGTGAGGAGTGGGACGGCTGCCCGCGCAGCTTCCTGCGGCGGGTGCTGGCCGACGCGGAGCGCGACGGATTGCTCGTCGAAGCGGTCTTTGACCCCCAGTTCTATCTCCTGGAGGCCGGCAACGTCGCCGGCCGGTGGCATCCCGTCGAGCGCACCCCCGCCGCCAGCGCGGCCGGCATGCAGGCCGCGGCGGCGTTCACCCTCGACCTCGTCGATGGCCTCGAGCAGCAGGGTGTCGAGATCGAGCAGACGGCGCCCGGAGCCGGTCCCGGTCAGCACGGGCTGACCGTCCGCCACGGCCCCGCCCTGCAGGCGGCCGACCGCCACCTCTGGCTGCGGGAGACGGTGCGGGCGACCGCCGCCCGGCACGGTCTCCGGGCGACGTTCGCGGCGCGGCCGCTGGCGGACGAGCGGCCGTCTGCCTCCCACGTTCACCTGTCGCTCTGGGACACGAGGACCGGGGAGAACCGGTTCTACGACCCGGCGGACCCGGGCGGGTTGTCGGCGTCCGGGCGTCGGTTCGCGGCCGGCGTGCGAGCCCACCTGCCCGCCCTCATGGCGATCCTCCGGCCGACGGTGAACGCCTACCGTCCCGGCGCGGCCGACGGGATCGATCCCGGCGTGGAGGGGCCCGAGGACGCGGTCACCGTGCCGCCGCCGATGTGGGGACGGGAGCAGGGCACGACGAACGTCGAGGTGCGCGCGGTCGACGGCACCTGCAACCCGTACCTCGCCCTCGGCGCGATCCTCGCCGCCGGGCTGGACGGGCTGCGCGGTGGCGCCGATGCGGGACCTGTCGCGCCGCCGCCCGCATCGCCGTCCGCGCCGCCGCCCCCATCGCTCGGCGACGCGCTGGATGCGCTCGCCGCCGATGAGGTCCTGGTCCGCGCGCTCGGTACGCCGCTCGCCGGCGCCTTCGAGCGAGTCCGTCGGACCGAGCTGGCCGCCACTCCCGCGTCGCCGGGGCCGGAGGAGTACGACGACCACATCCGCCGCTACTAGGGTCTCCCCCGCGCCCGCCGAACGACGCCCGGCAGGGCCGGCATGGCCGGTCATACCGTCGCCGGCCGCTTCTCCCGTCCGCCGTTGGCGATCTGACGTCGGCGGCTAACCGGGGGAAGAGGGCTGTTAGTGCCTTATGGAGAAGGGCGGGCTACGGGCAGGCGCTCGGGAGTCGCCCTCGAGGGCGGGGCGGACTCAGGAGGCACCGGCGGTCCGACGACCCGGCCTGGCCGTGTCGCGCCGAGCGCCGTGCCCATCCGACGCTACGAGGTTTGACCTCCTCGCTTCCTATACTGAACTGGGACTGGGACTGGGACTGGACTGGTCGGGCGCGGTCGCGTGGGGACGTCCGGAACGGCCGAGAGAAGGGAGCTCATGGCGGCTACGGACGGCCGGGACGACAGCGAGCGGGACGCGGCGATCGCCCATCTCCGCCAGGACTACAAGCGGGCCGAGCTCGTCGAAGGGGACGTGGATCCCGACCCGATCGCCCAGTTCGCCGCCTGGTTCGCGGCGGCGCGGGATGCCCAGCTCGTCGAGCCCAACGCGATGATCGTCGCCACCGTCTCCCCCGATGGGCAACCTTCGGCGCGGACGGTCCTGCTCAAGGCCTTCGACGACCGCGGCTTCGTCTTCTACACCAACTACGGGAGCCAGAAGGGGCGCGACCTCGCCACGAACCCGCGGGCGGCGCTGCTGTTCTACTGGGGCGAGCTCGAGCGCCAGGTGCGGATCGAGGGGACCGTCGCCAGGGTCGACCGCGCCGAGACCGAACGGTACTTCGCCGGGCGCCCGTTCGGCAGCCGGATCGGCGCCCTGGCGTCGCGGCAGAGCGAGCCGGTGGCGAGCCGGGAGGTACTCGCGGCGGACTTCGCGCGCCTCGAGAATGCGTATCGCGGCGGCGAGGTCCCGGTCCCGGACGACTGGGGCGGGTACCGCCTGGCGCCGACGAGCATCGAGTTCTGGCAGGGCCGGCCGAACCGACTCCACGACCGCCTTCGCTATCGCGCCGACCCGTCCCGGCGTTGGACCGTCGAGCGGCTCTCCCCCTAGCGCGTCCGAGCCGCCAAGCGCCCACCGCGGACTGCCGTCGGCCGGATTGCGAACTGGATGCGCCGGAGGTTGCCTACGGCCAGGCGCCGGTCGGAGCCGCAGGTATCCCCCTCACGGGCAAGAGGCCGCGGCGGGGCACCATGCCACCGGCCGCGGTGATGTCCCGGTGCCGACGGCGCCACGGCCGTGCTCACGGTCCGGCGGACGGCACCGTCTCTGGCATCTGGCCCTGGACCATCTGTCCGACCTTAGGCACCCTGGCGGAGTTCCGTCCGACGACGTTACGGACCGGGCGCGCCGAGGGCCGCCATCGTCCGGGACGGTCAGGAACTGGCACGAGCATTGCGTTGCGACGTCGACCCCGTGAGGGAATGGGACGATCTCTAGCTGGAACGACCAACGGACGACGCCGACGTCGTCGCGGCAGAGGCCCCGAAAGCCGACCGGTCAGGGGCGCGTGACAGACCATGGTGACGCAGTCGAATGTGCAGATCGGGTTCCCTGCGACCGGCTGGAGCGGCCTGGGCGGCGCCTTCGGGCGCGACGAGATCGTGCTCGGACCCGCCGAGGAACCGCCCACGGAGTCGAGTGACCGTCCCGCCAGCGTTCTGGTCGTCGACGACGAGCGCTACATCGTCGACTTCGTCGGGATCCTCCTCGAAGAGGAGGGCTACGCGGTCGTCCGCGCCTACGACGGGCAGCAGGCGTGGGAACTCGCCCGGCGACACCGGCCCGACCTGGTCATCACGGACGTGATGATGCCGCGGATGAACGGGTTCGAACTGCTGCGCCGGCTGCGAGAATCGCGCGAACTCGGGCAGGTGCCGGTCATCCTGATGAGTGCCGTCGCCCGCCCGGATGGCCCGTCAGGCGCCCACTTCCTGCCCAAGCCGTTCGACATCGACCGCATGCTCGACCTCGTCACCACGGAACTCGCGGCGGATTAGGTCCGACGATCCGGGCATGCCCGGCCCGGTTGACGAGCCGAAGGAGCCCGTGCTAGCATCCCGCCGTTGTCGCGAGGCCTGGCGCATTCGTCTAGCGGCCTAGGACACCGCCCTCTCAAGGCGGAGATCAGGGGTTCGAATCCCCTATGCGCTACCCCAACCGACGGCCGGGCGGTTCACCGCCCGGCCGTCGCGTTTTTTCTCACCTCGCTCGCCGACAACCGTTGGTACCGAACGGTCGCCTTATGCCGACGGCGGACCCTGCACGGGTCGATCATCGGCAGGGTACGTCGGGCACTGGTTCGGGACGAACCGGCGAGGCCACCAAGACACCACCGACGCACGTATCGTGGCGGCCTCCCCAGCCTGTGGGGCGACGGATCGCCGCTCCAGGGTGCTCCTGACGAATCCGGCTAACCAATGGTTGTCCGGGGAGTGCCGGGCCGCCCGGGGCAAGTCCCGGGCACAGGGACGGAGCCTGCGGAAGCCGACTGCGGTGCGGCAGCGGGAAGCCCCGGTGATCACCCCGATGCCGTATCGCGTCTCATGGCGGCGGAGGCAGCCGATCGCTCGGGTCTAGACCGACAGGGTGGTCGGCGCCATGGACGGGTCGGCTCCCCTCGGCTTGTCGCCCCAGGGACACGGCGGCCCCGAGCACGGACAGGAGGTCCGCGAGGGAGTTGACCGTTGTGGTCGCCGTCACGGTCCTGACCGTCTCGGCGACGCGACGGACGACAACCCCGGACGGGAGCGACAGGGCGGGGGGCAGCGTCTCCTCGCCGAGTCGCTCCGTCCTCGTGACGCGGATCCGGCCCCCGGCGTCGACGGCGACAACATCGACGACCCTGCCCCGGTCTCGGCGCCCGAGCACGCTTCGGGTCTCCCGATGATCGAGGTCGAAGCCGGCTCCGTCGAGTGCCTGTTGTAGCGTGCGGGAGACGGCCTGCCATCCTTCGAGCCAGGGGCTCTCGGCCTGCTGTCCGGGGGCAACGCTGGGGGGCGTTGGGCGGTAGTCGTCCATGGCCTCAGGGGAGCCGACCGGAGGCGAAGTCGGCCTCGAACGTGGCGACGAGCCGAGCGATCGCCGCGGGGTCGTCGACCAGGACGCCCAGCTCCCGATTCTGGTCCAGGGACGTTCCCGTCAGGTTCTGAGAGCCGACGAGCGCGACCCGTCCGTCGGCGAGGATCAGCTTGGCGTGGATGTAGAGCCCGCGCGCGTAGCGGATCTCGACCCCAGCCTCGGCGAGGGCGGCGCGCTCCTCGTCGCCCCGGTCGGCGCTCCCGTCGTTCGAGACGACCAGGCGGACCCTGACCCCGCGCCCGACCGCGTCGGTCAGGGCCGTGAGGACTGCCTCGTCGCGAACGACCTCCGCGTAGAGGTCGAGGGTCGAGGTCGCGCCGTCGATGAGGGCGAGCAGGTCGCTCCGGCTGGTCGTCGGACTGACGACGAGCGGACCGTCGGGCGGCTCGGCCGCGCGATCCCAGTCAGCCTCGAAGATCGCCGCCGCCTGGGCGACCTCGACGGCGCGGGTCGTGACGACGCCGAACTCCCGGTTGTTCGTGAAGGCTGACCGCGTGAGGTTGAGGTTCATCACGATCGCGACCCGGCGGTCGATGACGAATGTCTTGACGTGACTGAAGCGAAACGTGGGGTTCGCCCACTGGACGGCGATCCCCGCCTCCTGGAGGCGCCGAAACGTGTCGGGATTGCTGCCGTTGCCCCCGAAGGGCTGCTCCTCGAGCAGAACCCGGACGGCGACGCCCCGGCCCGCGGTCTCCTCCAGCGCGGCGATGACCTCCTCGTCGCTGAGCAGGTAGACCTGGAGCGTGACCTCGCGCCGGGCGGCCTCGAGCTCGGCGATGATCGGCTCGCGGCCGTCGTCCGGCTCGACGAAGAGGCCGAGCACGCCTTCGCCGGGTGCCCGCGCGGGTAAACGATTCGACGAGGTCGGGTCCGTCGGCGCGTCGCGGGGCGCCAGCGGCCCTGGCCCCTCGTCGGGGCGCGCGAACGAGAGCGCGAGGACAAGGAGCGCGAGCAGGCCCAGCCCGGCCAGCGCCGCCCGTTGTCCCTTCGTCACGCCCGGGGCTCCTCAGTGACCGGCCGGACCGGCGGACGCGCCGTGGTCGCCATCGGTCAGACGCCCATCCGGGCCCGCCAGGCGCGGAGCTCGGCGGCGTGCTCGTCGTAGTGGCCGCAGGTGTCGTCGCGGACGAACTGGCAGACGGCCTGCCGCCGGGGGTCCAGCGGTGGGAGGGTCTCGAGCACCGCGAGCATCCGGGCATGGGACGAGAAGAACGCGTCGCGGATCTCGGGGAGCGGGCGGGCGGCGTTGGCAGCCGCGACGGCGTCGTTCACGGCACGCCAGTCGGGCTCGCCGTCCGGCTCGCCGGCCGCCTGCCGGTGGGCGCGGGTCGCGGTGACGTCGTCCCAGTAGGCGATGTGCCCGAGGAGGTCCTTCGCCGACCAGTGCCCCGTCACGCCTGGTTCGGCGATCCGGTCGTCCGGGATGCCGTCGAACGCATCCAGGAGGGCCTCCCAGCTGCTGGAGATCATCGCCAGCGTCTCGGCGACGGCGTCGCGCTCCTCGGGGCGGAGCGGGGTCGAGGGCACGGGAGAGGGTGGCTCCACGTCGACGTCTCCTTCGGGACCGGCGGTGGCGGCATCGATCGGTGCTCCGCTGCCAGCACGGGTAGGGACAGGAGGGCCGGGCACCACCGCGCTCGCGGACCGTCCGACCGGGACGATAGCCGGTCACGCTGCCTCGCGCTAGGGCAGCCCGGCCTGACCTTCCACGACAACGCCGGCGCGTGTCGGGGGGGATGTTGTCGCATCCGGAGATCCCTGTACCGGTGGGCGTCTGCAGGGCGAACCCAGGTGATCACGGGGATCGTCGGGTGGCGACGGCCGCATCCGTCCGGGGTGCGTCTCGAGGCAGCGGCCCGGGGACGAAGCCGGCCCGAGCGGGTTACTGGTCCGCGGGGCGAAGCGGCGGCGAACACCTCCATCCTGGAGTACCCCGGTCCCGGCGGGATCACGACGTGTCGGAGGGATAACCGTCCCGGTTCCGCTGCCTCGGGTCTCGTCCGTCCCCGGTGCTCGTCAGGGTCGGGAGTCGTCGCGTCCTACCCCGCCCGCCCTGGTCGAGGTGGCGTCCCCGCAGTCGGCGCGTCAGGCGGCGCTCACCGCCCCGATCAGGGCGGTTAGGGATTCGCCGGCGTCGCCGAGCACCAGGGTGACCTGTGGACTCCGGAGGAGGGGGTTGTCGACGCCCGCGTGGCCGGGGCGCAGGCTCCGCTTGAGCACGATCACCCGCCTCGCGCGGTCGACCTCCAGCGGATCGATCCCGGCGAGCGGCCCGCCGTCGTCGAGTCCCACCGGGTTGACGACGTCGTTCGCCCCCACGACGAGTGCGACGTCCGTCTCGCTGAACACCCCGCCCAGTGCGTCCGGATCGAGCAGCTCGCCGTAGGCGACGTCGGCCTCGGCGAGGAGCGTTCCGATGTGCCCGGGGGTCCGTCCGGCGAGCGGGTGGACGGCGTAGCGGACCTCCGTCCCACGGGACGTCAGCAGCGCACCGAGGGCCGCGAGGCTGTGGTGGGCCTGGGCCGAGGCCAGACCGTACCCAGGGACGATCACGACCCGGCGGGCATAGGCCAGCGGCAGCGCGGCGTCGGCGGCCGGCACTCCCTGGGGAACCCTGGGGGTCGACCGGAGGCGGGAGGTCGGCGGCGAGGCGCGTCCGCTCAGCGCGGCCCGCACCACGGCCGCCAGGGTGCGGTCCTCCCCCCGGGCGACCATGTGGGCGATCGACCAGCCCGACGCGGCCGCGACCGCGCCCGCGAGGAGCATCGGCTCGCTGTCCAGGGCAGCCCCGACCAGCATCGTCGACAGCGCCGCCGCCACGCCCAACGCCGCGGCGGCGATCGTCACGTCGGAGGCCGCCAGGGGCAGCACCATCAAGCTGCCCAGCGCGATGCCGAGGAGCGCGATCCCGACCAGCCCGAGCCGCGCGAAGGCGCCGTCCTCGAGCGACCCGACGACCAGCACCAGCACGGCCAGCGCCGCCGCCAGCGCGGCCTGGGTCCGCGGCTGTTGGGG
>CADCWG010000150.1 GCA_902806335.1 uncultured Thermomicrobiales bacterium
GACGCCGTAGTTGCCGATCAGGGGGTAGGTCATGCAGACGATCTGTCCCCGGAACGAGGGGTCGGTGCAGACCTCCTGGTAGCCGGTCATCGTCGTCGTGAAGACCGCCTCGCCCTCCGCCGCGCCGGGGGCCCCGAAGCCGCGCCCCCGGAAGACCCGCCCGTCGGCCAGGGCGAGCGCGGCGTCGGCGGCGGGCCGGAAGCGGCGCGGGGTCACCCCCGGGACCGCCGCCACGGCCGCCATCCCGGCGGGCGACTCGTTGTTCTTGGTCTTCTCAGGCACGGTAGCGTTCCTCTCCGCCGACCAGCGTCAGGCAAACCCGGCCGCCCACCTCCGTACCGAGCAGTGGCGTGTTCGGGCTCTTCGTGCGCAGCGCCTCAGGCGTGACGGTCCACCGCTCCTCCGGGGCGAAGACCACGACGTCCCCGGCCGTTCCCGGCGCGAGCCGTCCACCCTTCAGGCCGAGCAGCCGGGCGGGGGCGGTGCTGAGCTTGTCGACCAGCGTCGGCAGGGTTAGGTGGCCGGCGCGGACCAGCGCCATCATCAGGGGCAGCGCCAATTCGAGCCCCGACAGGCCGTTCGGGGCGGCGGCGAAGGGAACCGAGGTCTTCTCCTCGAGGGTGTGCGGCGCGTGGTCGGTCGCCACGATGTCGAACGTCCCGTCCTGCAGTGCCCGCAGGAGCGCGCGGGTGTCGGCCGCGCCGCGCAGGGGCGGGTTGACCTTGGCGAGCGGGTCCGGAATCACGTCGGGGCGCGGCCCGACCGGCTCCCAGGCGTTCTGGAGCGTCCGCTCCCCCGCGACCCAGGCGTCACTCATCGTGAGGTGGTGGGGCATCACCTCCGCGGTCACCCGTACCCCGTCGGCCTTGGCCTGCCGGACGAGGTCGATGCCCCGGCCGGTGCTGACGTGGCAGGCATGGAGGCGCCCGCCGGTGAGCCGGGCGAGCATGATGTCTCGGGCGAGGATGATCTCTTCCGCCTCCGGCGGGATGCTCGGCACGCCGAGCTGCGCCGCGATGTACCCCTCGTGCATCGCCCCGGAGGCGAGGGCGCGGTCCTCGCAGTGGACCATCACCGGGCGGTCGAGGGCGACGCTCGCCTCGAGGACCCGCCGCATCAGCAGGCTGTCGGCGGTCGAGTCGCCGTCGTCGGAGAACCCGACCGCCCCCGCGCCCACGAGCGCCGCGTAGTCGAGCCCCTCGGCGCCCGCCCGCCCGCGCGTGATCGCGGCGATCGGGTGCACCCGGACCGCCGCGTCGCGACCCACCACCTCGGCCAGCCCGGCGAGGGCCTCCACGGAGTCGAGCACCGGGTCGGTGTTCGGCATGCAGCAGACGGCGGTGAAGCCGCCGGCCGCCGCCGCCGCCGTGCCCGTGGCGACGGTCTCCTTGTGGGTCAGCCCGGGGTCGCGAAGGTGGACGTGGGCGTCGACGAACCCGGGCGCGACGACCAGCCCGCCGCAATCGACGACCTCGGCGCCGGTGGCGGTGAGGTCCGCGTCGATCGCCACGACGTTGCCGTCGCGGACGAGGACGTCAGCGACCTCGTCGCGCCCCGAGCCGGGATCGATGACCCGACCGCCCCGCAGCAGCCAGGTCGGCTTCGACGAGGTCATCGCCCGAGGCCCCGGGCGCACGCCGGCCAAAAAAAACGCCCCCTGGTCCGGATCGGACCGTGAAGCGCGGGGCGGCGAGGCTCGATTGTCGCGTCAGACCGCAGCGGCACCCAGTTCCTCCGACCGAACGAGCAACAGTCGGGAGTATAGGGATCTTGTCGTCCCCGGGTCAACCGGATCGGGATGGGCGGAGCCAGGGCGCCGACGGTCGCGCTGATTCAACCGCGGCGCGGTCGGGGCCGGCCACAGCTGTCGATACGAGGCACGCGCGTGGATAAGATTCGTTGCGCGGTCCCGCTCGCTCGGAGCGCCAAGCGAGCGACCCGGGCACCCGAACCCTTTGCGACCTCCCGCCCACGCGACACGGATGCTCCCCGCTCGCCGCGTCCCTCGACGCGAATGCGGCAACGGGGATGAGCGTTACGGCGCGGGCGCCCGGGCGGCGTCCGCCGACGACCGCGGTCCACGGACTGACCCACACTCTGTCGTCCAGTCTCCTGGGTCTTCCAGGTCGGCCGGGTCGTAGTCGACCCCCCGGGCGATCTCGTCGGCTGGCATCCGGTAGTCGAAGCGCAGCTGGACGTTCGGGACGTCGCCGCCGCCATCGACCTCGAACGATGGGCGGAGGATCTCGCCGCCCCTGCCCCGGATCTCCGTCATCTTCTCGTCCATGGCCCGTCGGACGCCCTCGACGTCGCTGCCGCCGAGGCACCAGGAGTCGTCCGCCAGCGGTCGGTTGTCGCCCACCGTCGTCTTTCCCTCCGTCACTCCTGGTCGGGTACGGCATCATGCACTCCGCGTCGACCGGATCCGGGGCTATCGCTGCCATCAGGTATGCCACGTCCCCATGCCGCTGTCACGACGGCGTGCCATGCCGAGTACCAGGTCGCCGGCGTGCGGAGCGAACCGGCCCGGCGTGATCAGCGTGGATATCCGACGGCACATGAGGATCGACGCGTGGGACACGCGAACCAATTGACGCCATCTCGTGGCCGAACCGACCCGGGCGCCCAGCGTGGATAAGGCCGGGCGGAAGATCGACGCGGTCGCCGCGACCCTCGATGCCGCCTATGGCCCACGCCGCTGGCACGCGCACGGCGACCCCCTCGACGAGCTCGTCGCCACCGTGCTGTCGCAGCACACCTCGGACACCAACACCGCCCGCGCGTTCGCCTCCCTGAAGGCGGCGTTTCCTGACTACGAAGCGGTCCGCGCCGCCCCCACGGCGGCCGTCGCGGCGGCGATCCGGACCGGCGGCCTCGCGCAGGTCAAGGCTCCGCGGATCCAGCGCATCCTCGACGCGATCGCCGCCGAGCACGGGGCGCTCTCCCTCGCCCTCCTGCGGGGGATGGGTCTCGACGCGGCGCGGGCCTGGCTGCTCGGTCTGCCCGGCGTCGGGCCGAAGACCGCCGCCTGCGTGCTGCTCTTCGCCCTGGGACTGCCGGCGCTGCCGGTCGACACCCATGTCCACCGCGTCGCCCGCCGACTGGGCGCGATCGGACCACAGGTCAGCGCGGAGCGCGCCCACGCGGTGCTCGAGGCCGACCTTGGCGACGACCGGGACCGGGTATACGCTTTCCACCTGAACGCCATCGCCCACGGCCGTGCCGTGTGCACCGCCCGGCGCCCGTCCTGCGACCGGTGCCCACTCACGGGATGCTGTGACTACTACGCCGTCATCGCCACCTGAGCGGCCGATGCCCACCCGATCGAACGGCGGGAGCCCGAACGCCGCCGACCAGCTTCGACACCCGGTTGGGCACGGCGAGACGACCCTCTACCTGGTTCGCCACGGGCGGACCGACAGCAACCTGCGGGGACTCCTCCACGGCGCGACCGACGTGCCGCTCGACGCCCACGGGCTGCGGCAGGCGGCGCTGATCGGCGAGCGGCTCGCGGCGGAGGCCGAGGTGGACGTCCTGCTCTCCAGCCCGCTCCAGCGGGCCCTGACCACCGCCCGGGCGATCGGCGACCGGATTGGCCTCCCACCCACCACCGTCCCCGGGCTGGTCGAGATGGACTTCGGCGACCTCGAGGGCTACACCGTCGACCGGATCGTCGCCGAACACCCCGGCATCGCCGATCGGATGGCCGACCTGGAGGACGAAGAGCTGGCCTGGCCGGGCGGCGAGTCGCGGCGCGACTTCCACGACCGGGTGATGGCCGCGTTCCTGGCGATCCTCGAGGAACACCACGCCCACCGCGTCGTCGTCGTCGCCCACGGCGGGGTCATCTCCTCCTTCCTGGCCCGGGTCTACGGCGCCTCCCCCCACGACTGGACGGCCTACCACACCGGCAACTGCTCCCTCACCCATCTCGTCGTCCGACCCGAGACGACCAACGTCCATCTCTTCAACGACGTGGTGCACCTCGGCGTGCTCGGCGACGACGACGAGCGCTGGTCGGGCTCGGCGCCGGTGACGCGGGAGCCGGTGGCATGAAGCTGACGGTGCTCGGCGGCAGCGCGGCGGGCCCAAACCCGGGCCAGGGCTGCGCGGGGTTCCTGGTCACCACGGGGGGTGACGGGGACGCGCGCACCCGGTTGGTGCTCGATCTCGGCCCGGGGACCCTGCCCGAGCTTCGCCGGCACACCGACTACCGCACGCTGGACGGGGTGGTGATCTCCCACCTCCACCTCGACCACGTGCTCGACCTCGCGGCGCTGCGGTGGCTGCTGGCGTACAACCCGGTGCCAGCGCCGCGGCCGGTCCCGCTCTGGCTCCCGCCCGGCGGACGGGATTTCCTCCGCCGTCTCGCCTCCGCGTTCGCCGCGCCGGGGGAGGAGGAAGACTTCTTCGACGCGGTGTTCGCCGTGGCCGAGTACGACCCGCTCCAGCCCATCGTGGTCGGGAACGCGACGGTGACCTTCACGCCGACGGTCCACTACGTTCCCTGCTGGGCGGTCAGGCTCGACGACGGCGGGGGGGCGCCCCTCGTCTACACCGCCGACACCGGCCCGACGGCGGACCTCGCGGGGTTCGCCCGTTGGGCGGGCCTGCTCGTCGCCGAGTCGACGCTGCCCGAGCCGCCGCGCGACCCAGACCACGTCCTGGGTCACCTGGCCGCCGCCGAGGCAGCGGAGCTCGCCACGCGAGCCGGCGTCCCCCGGCTCCTCCTGACGCACCTCTGGGAGGAGTACGGCCTGGACAACTACCGCCGGGCGGCGGAGGCGCGATACGGCGGGAGGCTCGAGATCGCCCGAGCCGGCCTGACCATCGCGTGGTAGCCGAGGAAGGGCCGCCGAGCGACGGCACATCGTCCGCCACCGACGCCCTCGGTGGGCGGTTCGGGGCCGTGACGGCCGGCAACTGGACCGACGCCGAGGCTCGGACGGGCTGTACCGTGCTGGTGTTCGACCGCCCGGCCCTGGCGGCGGTCGACGTCCGCGGCGGCGGCCCCGGCACCCGCGAGACCGACCTTCTCGGCCCCGCCCGGCTCGTCCAGCGCGCCGACGCGATCCTGCTGACCGGCGGCAGCGCCTTCGGCCTCGCCGCGGCGGACGGTGTGGTCCGGTCCCTAGCGGCGGCGGGCCGCGGGTTCCCGACCCACGCCGGCCCCGTGCCGATCGTCCCGGCGGCGGTCCTCTTCGACCGCGCGGTCGGACGCCCCGCCGCCCCGGCCGCGGCCGCCGGCGCCGCCGCCTACGCCGCCGCCGGTGCCCGCCTCATCTTCGAGCGGGGCGCGGTCGGCGCCCGGACCGGGGCCACTACCGGCAAACCCGCGGGACAGCAACGGGGACGTCGCCCCAGCACCAGAC
>CADCWG010000151.1 GCA_902806335.1 uncultured Thermomicrobiales bacterium
GCCGAGCGGGCCCTCGGGGCCGGGGGCAGGAGGGGGGCGCCGGGCTGGAGAGGACGGGCCGCGATCGGCGCGGCGATCAGGTGGTGGGTACGACCCTTGACGCGACGGCCGTCACAGCGGGATCGACCGGCGGCGATGGCTCGGAGGGGAGGCAGAGGCGGAAGCGGGCGCCCTCGCCCGGCGCCGAGTCGAGGGTCAGGGTGCCGCCATGGGCGGCGGCGATCCGGCTCGCCAGGTAGAGCCCGAGACCGAGACCGGTCGAGCTGGCGCCGCGGACCGCGCGGCTGAAGAGGTCAGTCAGCAGCTCGGGCGCGACGCCCGGCCCCTCGTCGGCGACGGTCACCGCGCCACGGCACGGGTCCGCATCGGCGTCGACCGCGACGGTGACGACCACCGTCCCGCCGGGCGGGGAGTGCTTGACGGCGTTGGCGACGAGGTTGTCGAGCGCCTGGTGGACCCGGGCCGGGTCGGCGCGGACGACGACGGGGACCGGGGCATGGACCCGGATGGCGACCTCGGCCGTGTCGAACTCGTTGGCGGTCGCGCGGGCGAGGGCGGCGAGGTCGACCGGCTCGGGTTCGATCGCGAAGAGCCCGCGCTCGAGGCGGCCGATGTCGAGGAGGTCGTTGACCAGGGCCCGGAGTCGCTCGAGGGCGGCGAGGGCCTGTGCGGCGGAGCGGGCGTCGCGGGAGCGTCCCTCGCGGTCGGCCTGGTGGCGGATCAAGTCCAGCCGCCCGTGCAGCGGCGCGAGGAGGTTCCCCAGGTCGTGGGCGAGGACCGTCACCACCTCTTCCGCGGTGAGGCGCCGCGCCTGGCGGGCCGCCTCGTCGGCGACCCTGGCGACGAGCTCGGCGCGGTGGGCGACGCTGCCGACCCAGCGGCCGACGGCGACCAGGAACTCGAGATCCCCGTCGTCGAAGAAGTCCGGCGTCGCCGACGAGACGAGGAGCACGCCGCGCCGCTCGCCGCCGACCTCGAGCGGGGCGACGATCTGGGAGCGGATCTCGAGCGCGGCGGTCATGTCCCCCCGCTCGCCGGGGTCCTGGTCGGACCGACGGCCGCGGTGCGGCACGCCGGTGCGGAAGACGTCGGCGGCGCGCCCGCCGTCCTCGAGGGGCAGCCGGTGGTAGCCGAGGGCGCGCTGACGACGTCCCATCGGCGTGTCGCTGGTGCCGAGCGCGACGAGGACGTCGGCCTCCGGGTCGTGGAGCATCGCGTCGGCCTTGTCGGCGCCCAGGGCGTCGACCACGGCCTGGGCGGCACGGCCGAGGGCATCGTTGAGGTCGAGCGCCTCGATCTCGAGGAGGCGCTGGAGGGTGACGAGGAGGTCTGGCGCGGTGGCCCGCGCCGAGGCGGGGACATCCGGCGCGGGGGAGCTGTCGGGCATGAGCGGGGTCCGTCCGCCCGGGGCGACCCCGGGCACGCGCGAACCGGGCAGGCGGCATCCGCCCGGGGTCGTGGTCGGCCAGGCGTCCGGCGTAGACAGCGTGGTGCCTGGCCGGAGTGCCGCCATTCGTGAACAGAATCACGAGTATGGCCAGCGGCGATCAGATCGTCAAGCGGCGGCGCGGGCACGTGACGATGTCGGCCGGGGTCCGCCGTGGGCGGCGCGACCGTATCCCCAGCGCTTGCCCGGACCGTGGACCGGACGCATCGGGTCGGAGGCGGGTCGGCGCCGCGGGCGACGCACTGGCCCGGGCGAGGTGGGCGGTCCACGAGACGCCCAGCGGGAGCGCGAGCGGCCGTCACCCGACCGGCCGACCGGGGACTGGTTCCCCCCGCGGCGACCCGGGGTGGCGCGGTAGGGTCGTGCCGGGCGGGAGCCCGGTCGGAGAGCCCGCCTCAGAGGCCGTGGTGGGCGTCGATCTCCGCCTGGTAGGACGCGACGGCACCGCTGAGGACGTCCGCGACGGCGACCGGTCGGTTGGCCTCGGCGGACTCGAGGACGGCGAAGGCGGTGGCGAGGTCGGCCAGGCCCTCCTCGGCGCTGGACTCCATCGGGCGCCCCTCTGCGACGGCGCCGAGGAAGTCGAGCAGCTCCAGCGCGAAGGCGTCGCGCAGCCCCAGAGGAAAAGCGCGCCGCCGCTCCTCGAGGCGCGCGCGGCGGGCGTAGAGGTCGCCGGCCGTGCCCCGGAGGCCGCCGTCGAGCGTCACCGCGTCGCCCCGGACGGACCCCGCGGAGCCGTAGACGGCGGGACCGAGGTCGAGGGCGGTCGGGTCGCCGCGGCCACCCCAGCCCCAGAAGACCGAGCCGATCGCGCCCCGCTCGAAGCGCAGGTTGGCGAGGAAGACGTCGTCGACCTCGTTGCGGACCCGCTCCACGGTCGCGCCGAGGTCGTCGCGACGGACCCGCTCCGGCTCGAGGGTCTTGACGAACGCGCTCACCTCGGCGACGGGACCCATCGCGTAGCGGATCAGGTGGAAGAGGTGGACCCCGACGTCGATCGCGCCGCCGCCGCCGGCGTCCCGCTTCCGGTGCCGCCAGGGGGTGTTGGCGACGATCCTGTCGGGCGCCCACTCGCCGCCGACCGCGCCCGAGAGCCAGAGCTGCGGCTCGCCGATCAGCCCGTCCCGGAGCACCCAGCCGAGGGCGCGGGTGGAGACCTCGTAGCGGAGCGGCTCGGCGACGCCGGCGACGAGCCCGCGCCGGGCGGCCGCGGCGAGGATCGCCCGGCCGGCGCGGACGGAGACGGCGAGCGGCTTCTCGAGCAGGACGTGCTTGCCGGCCTCGAGGGCGTCGAGGGCGATCCGGTGGTGGAGGCCGACCGGGGCGAGCACGAGCACCGCGTCGCAGGCGTCGTCGGCGAGCATCCGCCGCCAGTCGTCGTAGAGCGCCGGCAGGGTGTCGGGGTGGAGGTCGGCGACGTAGCTGTGGGGGGCGGCGAGGGGATCGGCCGGGTCGGCCGAGGTGGGAGGACGGGGGGGAGCGCCCTCGCCCGGACGGCGGAAGGCGGCGGCGTCCTCGATCCGGCGGGCGCAGAGGGCGGTGACCCGGAAGCCGTCGACCCCGTGGTCGCGCAGCGCCCGCATCCCCCGCAGGTGGGCGGGGAGGATCCGGGCCGCGCCGACGATCCCGATCCGGAGCGGCGCCGGACCCGCAGGTTGTCCCGTGGCGTCGGGCACCGACAACCCCTCCCCCCGTAGCCGCCGGCCCAAACCCGTGTCGCCGGGTGGTGGGCACGCCGGGCCGCGCGACGCCGCGTGCGCTCCGGTTTTGCCCCGAACCGACCCCGGGACGGGCTCCCGGCGGGGCAGTGTCGCCAGGCGCGGCCACGACGGCAAGCGGCGTCCGCGACCAGGGCAGTCGTCCGCGCGCCGACGAATCCGGTAACCCGGGCCGCGCGGCCCGCCGGACCCGCCCGGCGGCCGCGGCGACGACGGGCTGGCCGCCGCCGCCGCGACGTCGCCGCCCCCGCGACGGCCGCCCCCGCAACAGCCGCGGGCGTCACGGCGCCCGTGGGCGTGGACGCGCCGCGGGTGTGCTCCCGGTGCCGGGATGACCCCCGCCGGGGTGTGCCGGGCCCGGGAGCGCCGGACGGACGCGCCCGCGTCCGATTGCGGAGCCGGGCCTAATAGACCGTCTCCAGTCCGGGCCTAAAAGACCTTCTCCGGGGGGAGGGACTCGTTGTCGGCGGCCGGGATGGCGTCGTCGGCGAGGCGGATGCGGATCGCGCGGAGGTGCTCGTCGGGGGTGTCGCCGGGGTCCTCGCCGCTGTCGAACTCGACGGGGACGCCGGGGGCGAGGTCCTCGTAGCGGGTCGCCTCGAGCGCGCTCTGGTGGAAGAAGTACTCCTCGCCGTTCGGGCCGACGATGAATCCGAACCGGCCGTCGGTGTTCAGCCGATCGACCGTGCCGCGCATGGCCATGGTGTGTCCCTATCCTCATCTGGTGCCCGCGGCGGGGCCACGTTGGCGCGGCCCGTGGCCCGCGGGCGAGCCGTCGGGCGCCCGAACTCCCCGGACGCACCCTCCCCCGCGCAAGCGGCGCACCAACCGGGCACCGTGCCCTGGCGCGGAGACGAAGCCCGCCGAGCGCGTCGGAGCGATGCCGCGGGGTCGAGGCGGCGCGATCAGGCCCGTCGCCGCTCGGCGCGGAGTGCGGCTCCCGGCGACAGGGACGGACGTCCACCGCCGCGACGGGGACGATCGCCCACCCCGGCGATGGGGACGGACGCCCTACCCTCCCGGCGCGAGCGTGGCTGCGAGCTGGGCGAGGTGCTCGGCCCCGTGGTCGACGAGGCCGCGGACGACCCGCCACAGGGTGACGGTGCCGGCGGGCTCGTGCTCGCCGATGCGAACGAAGGCCGCGGGGACGTGACGGCGCAGGGCGGCGACGAGCTCGGCGCGGCGGAGCGCGAACGCGCCGAGCGACTCGGCGGCCGGCCATCCCTCGTCGCCGACGGTCTCGGCTAGGCGGCGCTCGTCGACGGCCGGCAGCGGCGGAGCGTCGCGGGCGAGGATCTGGTAGACGCGCGGGGCGACGGTGTCGACGCTGGCGCGGAGGTGGGCGAGGACCTCGAGAGCCGACCAGCCGTCGGCGGCCGGGCGGCCGGGGCGAGCGCGGAGCACGGCGTCCGGCTAACCCCGCGGGAGCTGGCCGGGCCGGGCGAGAAAGGTGGCCAGCGCGGCGAGGGCGCGGTCGATCTCCTGCTGCGTAGGAGGCGATGGCGTTGGGGGTGAAGCGAGCATGGGGGGCTCCTGGGGCCGGAGACGGAGGGACGACGGGGGCATGATCGTCGACCAACGACCGGGGCGGGGCGACCGGGAACGCTTGTCGGTGGTAGACGGGGGGCGTAGGATCGGCGCTGGCCCAGCACGGCCGGGCCGCCGATCGCAGGGGAGGGGACCATGGCCGAGGCGGACGCCACCTGGGCGGGCAAGACGCTCTTCGGGACGTTCTACCCGAAGGGGTACGTGATCGCGGTGGTCGAGGACGGGGCGGCGGCGGACCCGATCGTCGACGCGGTGCGGGCGGCGGGCTTCGGCGGGGAGGACGTGCGGGTCTGGAGCGGCGAGGAGGTGCTGGCCACCCACGACCGGTTCGTCAAGGAGCGCAACCCGCTGCAGCGCATCGGCGGCGTGTTCCCCTCCGAGGAGGCGGCGATCCTCCAGGAGTACCTGGAGTCGGCCCGGGCCGGCAACCGGTTCCTGACCATCCACGCCCCCGGGCACGCCGACGCCGCGCGGGTGGCGGCGGTCCTGGCCGACCAACCGATCGCGGTCGCGCGCCACTACGGCGACCGCACGATCACCGACCTCGACTAGCCGGAGCCCGCCCCCGAGCGCGCCCGTCGGCGCGGGCGTCGGCCGGCCGCCGCCGGACGACGTCGACAGGCACAACGCCCGCCTTGGCCGCCG
>CADCWG010000152.1 GCA_902806335.1 uncultured Thermomicrobiales bacterium
CGACCGTCGAGCTGGCGACCTGGCTGGGCCAGCGGGGCGTGGAAGGCGCCACGCCGACCGACCATGGCGGCACGATTGCCTTCGACGGCGGGAGCACCGAACTCGTCCCGGCCTGGCGCACGTCGGCGATCGGCGATACGGTTCTGGCGCCCGGGGTGCCGGCCGGCCACGTCGTGCGGTTCGGCGGCAGGACCGTCTCCCTCGCCGGGGACCCCCGCCTGTTCGGCGACATGGCGCTGATCGGCGAGGTGGGGCTCCACGTGGCGGTGCCGCCGATCGGCGACCGCGTGACGATGGGGTCGGCGGACGCGGCGCGGGCGGCACGGCTGCTCGGCGCCTCGACCGTGATCCCCGGCCACGACACCACCTTGCCGCCGCCGCGGCGGGCCCCGGCGGCGACCTAGGCGCTCGTCGAGGAGCAGGAGGGGACCACCGTCCTCCCGCTCGACCCCGGGCGGGCGCACGAGTTCCAGGGCTCCGCGGGTCGGGCGGACCGCCGGCGCCAGCCGCGGAACCGCGGCCCACCGTTCGAGGTCATCCCGATGGACACCTCCAACGCCGAGATCCAGCGCACCGCCTACCAGAAGAAGGCGGTCAGTCGGCTGCTCCCCGCGGAGGTGCTCGACCTGGCCGTCGCCTTCTTCGCCGAGCGCGGCTACCGCGCGGGGCGAACCGGGCGGCCCAACCAGGTCTTCGTGATGGGCCGCGCCGAGGGCAGCCTGCCCAGGGTGACCGGCGAGGTATCCGCCCGCGCCGACGTCGGCAAGCCCGGCACCACGCTGGTCACCCTCGACGCCTTCGGCGAGCGCCTCGGCCCGGCGATGGCGGAGTTCCACCGGTCCCTTCGCGCACGCCGCACGGCCGCCCGCCCCCAGGGCGGGTCCGCTTCGCCGCCCGGCGCCGCGCCCCCTGGCACCGACGGCGCGGCCTAGGCGGGCTTCGGGGCATGGCGACGATCGAATGCCAGGGGCGGCGGCCTGGGCGCCCGGTGATCGCCTGAGGCGCCCCGGGGGTGAGGGTGAGCCGGCTCCGGTCACCCAGGGCCTATCCAAGGAGCCGACGCCGAGGGACGGCCAGAGCCCGCGTCAGCCACCGCCGTCCAAACCTGTCGGTCGGCGGCGACCGCTCGGGCACCCAGGCGCCTCGCCTACCCGTAGCGGTCGGCGCCGGGAGCCGACGGGGGCGGTCCGCGGCGGATACGCTCTCCGCTTCGCCGCCGGCTGCCCGCGGGAACGCCGGGACCCGCCCCCGACGACCGGTGCCGGTAGCACTACCGGACGCGAGGAGGCCGTGGGGCGGACCACCGCCCCACGGCCTCCCTCGTCGGCTCTCGCCGTTGGCCCCGATTGGGGCCTAGGCCGCGACCTCGATGACGGTGTACATGCCCTTGGCGGTGTGCGGCGCGCCGTCCGTGACGTCGGGGAAGAAGCAGGCCATCACATAGGTACCCGCTTCCAGGTCGACCGGGTGCCAGGTGGCCGTACCGTTCGACTGCGAGGGGGTGTACGGCCCCTCGCCGAAGTCCTCGTCGGGGTTGAGGTCGGAGTACTCGGGCTCGCTGCCCGCCATCTGCGCGGCCATCTCCTCCTCGAGCATGACCTCGACCTGCGCCTCGGTCATGTCGTCCGGCCCCTTGGCCAGGACGAGGAAGTGGGGCTGGGCGCCGACGTTCTCGACCTTGATCACCTGCTCACCGGCGACCAACTCGCCGGCGGTGACCTGGATGTCGTACTCGCTCATGGTCAGCGTCGCGCCGGACTCCGGCTCGGTCAGGTCGGACGGCATCTCGCCGGTGACCTCGACGACGACGGGTTCCTGGGTCGCTTCGGGGTCGTCCCCCCACGCGATCCACTCGCCGGGCGACAGGTCGACCACGGCCTGCGCGGAGGCGCCGCCTCCGGCGAACGCACCGCCCGCATAGAGCGAGTCGTAGACGAACGGCGGCGGGGCGCCGGGCCCCTCGCTGCCCTCGGCCGGCGTGCCCTCGGCTTCCGGCCCGGGGGTGGCGGCGGACTCAGAACCGTCCCCTTCCGGCGGTCCGGCCAGCGCGCCGAGGAACTCTTCGGCCGTCACGCCCTCCGGTCGGATGAAGGAGATGCCGCCACCGAACTCCAGGCTCTCATCGGCGGTCACCGTGATGAGGTAGCGCCCGGCCTCGATGCTCTCGGGAATCCCCTCGTACGCCTCCGCCGTGATGGCGACCTCGATCTCGGGCAGTCCCAACTCGGCCAGGCCATTCGCCGGCGCGGCTTCCTGCCGCGCCCCGGCCGGGACCGACCCGACCCCCAGGAGCAACGCCGCTCCGATCACCGAAACCATCCGCCGTCGCATCGACCGTCCTCCCGTTCCTGCTCCGCCGGGGACCGATCGCCCCGTCCGCCCGTCTATCCTGAGACCTCGACCTTACCCAGTCCTTACAGGGCCGAGCGTCGGCCCCGGCAGCCGGAACGGCCGGCGTCGCGCCCCCAGCGGTCGACCGCCCGACATCGCTGGCACGTCGAACACGCGCAGGTCCCCGTCGATCCGCCAGCGTCCGAGTCGGTCCCATCGGCCGCGCGGGCCGACCGCGGCCGGTCCGTTCGACACCGTGCTCCGACGCTTCCCGACGCCTACCTGGGTTGCCGCCGCGGCAGGATGCCGCCGCGAGCCACGGACGCTGGTCCACTCCCCGGCGCCCCCGGCCGGGAGGGCGTGCGCGGGCCAACCGCGGCCAACGATGGGCTACACTTTCGCTCCGCGACGGTCGCCCCGAACCATCCGGCCGGATGGCACGGCTGCCCTCGGCAACGTCGGTCCCGTTGACGCTGGCGCCCACGGCTCGTTAACCGGCATGACACCTGCCCCAGTAGCTCAGCGGACAGAGCAGCCGCCTTCTAAGCGGCCGGTCGCAGGTTCGAGCCCTGCCTGGGGTACCCAAGTCCGACTCCCGCGCCAGCGCCTCCCCCACGTAGACCACTCACCTGCCCCGACCGGAGTCGGCTGCTCCTGCCCGGAACAGGCTGCCGCTCTGTGCCGGCGTGGCACGTCGAAAGGTGGGCGCTCGATGGCATCTCCAAGGCGACGGCCGCGACTCGACGTCCCAAGGACCTCAGTCCCAGGTCTTTCCCTTCGACGGGCTGCACGGGCGCTACCAGTCCAACCAACAGGCGCCGCACCGCTCCCGGCGCCGCGCCGGCAACCGCCAGGACACCGACACGTCGCTCGCCCGCTTCCTGGCGGAGGCGGGTCGGACGGCGGACTCGTAAGCATCCCCCGCCCAGCGTGCTGGGGAGGTCGTCGGGTGTCCTGGATCGTTGTCGCGTCGGATGTCGAGAATGTGGCGCCGGCTCCGTCCTAGGGATAAGCGTGGCCAGGACAGGCCGCATCACGACGGAGGAGAACGACCGTGAAGTACCTGCTGCTGAAGCACTACCGGGGCGCGCCGGCGTCGGTCAACGACGTGCCGATGGACCAGTGGGCGCCGGAGGAGGTCGACGCGCACCTGCAGTACATGCGCGACTTCGCGGACCGCTTGGAGGAGACGGGGGAATTCGTGGACGGGCAAGCACTCTCGCCTAAGGGCGCGTGGGTGCGGTATGACGGCGAGGGGCGACCACCGGTGACCGACGGTCCGTTCGCCGAGACCAAGGACCTCATCGCCGGCTGGATGGTCATCGACGTGGAGTCCTGGGATCGCGCGGTCCAGCTGGCGGGGGAGCTGTCCGCCGCTCCCGGGGCCGGCGGCAAGCCGATCCACGAGTGGCTCGAGGTTCGACCGTTTCTCACCGAGTCGCCCACGGTCACCGAGTGAACGAGTCGCTGCTGCGGGAACTCGTGCCCGCGGTGATCGGTGTCCTCGTCCGGCGCGGGGCCGACTTCGCGTCGGCCGAGGATGCCGTGCAGGAGGCCCTGATCCGGGCGCTGGAAACCTGGCCGAACGATCCGCCGCGCGATCCGAAGGCGTGGCTCGTCACGGTCGCGTGGCGAAGGTTCATCGACGCTGTCCGTGCCGAGGCGTCGCGGCGGGGGCGGGAACTCGCGGTGGAGGTCGAGCCTCACGCCGATCCGGAGCCCGCCAGGGACGACACGCTGCGGCTCTACTTCCTCTGCGCGCACCCCACCCTGCCGCCGGACTCGGCCGTCGCCCTGACGCTGCGCGCGGTCGGCGGACTGACCACCCGGCAGATCGCGGCGGCATACCTCGTCCCCGAGTCGACCATGGCCCAGCGGATCAGCCGGGCCAAGCGGCGGATCGCGGGGCTGCCGCTCAACCAGCCCGGCGACCTCGGGACGGTGCTGCGCGTGCTCTACCTCGTCTTCAATGAGGGGTACAGCGGAGACGTCGACCTGGCGGCCGAGGCGATCCGCCTCGCCCGCCTGCTCGTCGCCCTGAGCGACGAACCCGAGGTCGCCGGGCTGCTCGCGCTCATGCTGCTCCACCATGCGCGCCGGACGTCCCGCACCGGCCCGGGTGGTCGCCTGGTGCCGCTTGGACAGCAGGACCGATCCCGCTGGGACACCCGCCTGATCGCCGAGGGGGTGACGATGCTGCAAGCCGCGCTGGCCCGCGACCGGTTGGGCGAATACCAGGCTCAGGCCGCGATCGCGGCCCTGCACGCGGACGCCCGGACCACCACCGAGACGGACTGGGCGCAGATCGTGGAGTGGTACGACGAGCTGCTGCTCCTCACCGGCAGCCCGGTGGTGCGGCTCAACCGCGCCGTGGCGGTCGGGGAGGCCGACGGACCGCGGGCCGGCCTGGCGGCGCTGGCCGACGTGCCCCCCGACCTGCCCCGCTACGCCGCGGCGACGGCATACCTGCACGAACGCGCGGGCGACCTCGAGCGCGCCGCCGAACTGTACGCCGAGGCCTCCCGCGCCGCGACCAGCGTGCCGGAGCGCGACCACCTCACGCGAGAGGCCGCGCGGGTGCGGCACCTGCTGGGTCCTTGACGGCGGCGTCCGCCCAGGCTGGTGTCCACAAGGAATCGGCTGCCGCGGTGTAGTAGCCAGGGGATCCGCATCGGCAACGCCGGTCGAGCTACCGATTCCGGACCATGCCGCGGCCCAGCGTTCGGCCGCGGGCGGCACCGCCGTGAGCGGCGGGCGGTTCCCGGCCCGGTCGGCCGCCACTGCCCCGTCGCCCCGTCGCTCGACCGGACCGCCGGCCACGGTCGTCCGCGGAGCGCAGGCTGAGGGTGAAGCAGTGCGTGCCGGCGGCGCCGGCGGGGCGCTGGGGGTGGCCGGCGCCCTCCGAGACGTTGGCGGTGAGCAGATGAGTAGGTGAGCAGGAAAGCAGGTGAGGAAAGGTGCCGCCGGCCCCGATGTCGAATAAGCCGAACCTGGGCGGGTGCAGGTCGGGCGGGTGCAGGTCCG
>CADCWG010000153.1 GCA_902806335.1 uncultured Thermomicrobiales bacterium
GCCGACCACGGCCACGGCCGCGACGCCGGCGAGGGCGACGGCGGCCAGCAGCAGGGGCGACGTCGCGGTGCCCGACTCGCCGAGGGCGCGGGCCGCCGCCGGCGTGGTCGCCAGCCAGAGAAGCGTGCCGGCCCCGAGCACCAGAACGTCGGCCAGGACCTCCCAGAGGGCGACGGCGCCGGTCTCGGCGGCCGACAGGCCGAGGGCCCGCTTGGTCAGCGCCGCGCGGGTGGGGACCGCCAGGCCGATCGGCGCGGCGTAGTTGATCACCACCGAGGTCAGGAACGCCTCGGCGGCCCGGGCGAGGTCGGACGCCCCCCGGGCGATCCGGACCAGCAGGTGCCAGCGGACGCAGAGCAGCGCCAACCCGGCGAGGTAGAGCGCGAAGCCGGCGGCGACCTCGAGCGGGTCGGCGCCACGGACCGCGTCGCCCACCTTGCCCGCGGCGCCCTGCCGCCAGAGCAGGAGCAGCGCGACGGCGATGCTGGCGGCGAAGAGGACGGGGGTGGGGATGGCGGCGAGGCGGCGGAGCACGGCGACGGCGGGGCCGGCGGCACCCGCGCGCGGGGTCGTCGGGACCGAGGGGACGGGAGCGCCGACCGCCGGGCCGGTCGCCGCGTCGGTGACCTGGTTTCGGGGCGACCCGGGGCCGGCGTCGGGCGGTGTCAACGCGCCGAGACGAGGACGACGGTCGGGGCTGGGCGACCGGACCGTGCCGTCCCCACCGGGGACCAGGTCACCGGGCAGCGCCCCGCTCGGGGCCCGCTCCCGCTGGACGGGACGCCGACACGGAAGCCGGCCCGGTCGGCACGCCTGTCACGGTCGCGCCGGTCCCATTGGACGGTACGCCGCCCGCCAGCCCGATCGTCTCCCGCACGAGCGGACGGAGCTCCGCCCTGGGCGCGTTCGAGCCGTGGGCGAGGAACTCGCCGAGCAGACCGAGGCCGAAGAACTGGCCGCCGATCACGACCAGCAGCACCGCCAGGAGCAGCGCCGGCCGCTGGCCGATCGCGGACCCGGTGACCAGCTTGTCGAGGGAGAGGACGAGGCCGACCAGGACACCGAGGGCGAGCGCGACCAGACCGGGCAGGCCGAAGAGGTGCATCGGTCGCTGGCGGTACTGGGTCAGGAAGGTAACGGTCAGCAGGTCGAGGAAGCCCTTGACCAGCCGCGACCAGCCGTACTTGGACTGCCCCCAGGTCCGGGCGTGGTGCTGCACGGGCAGCTCGCCGATCCGGAAGCCCTCGGCGTGGGCGAGCACCGGCGTGAAGCGGTGCAGCTCGCCGTAGAGGCGCAGCGACTGGGCCACTTCCCGCCGGTAGGCCTTGAAGCCGCAGTTGAAGTCGTGCAGCGGCACGCCCGAGGCGCGGCGCACCGTCCAGTTGAAGATCTTGCTCGGGAAGGTCTTGCCGAGCGGGTCCTTACGGCGCTGCTTCCACCCCGAGACCAGGTCGTAGCCCTCGTCGAGCTTGGCGAGGAAGCGCGGCAGCTCGTCCGGGTCATCCTGGAGGTCGCCGTCCATCGTCACGATGACGTCGCCGTGGACCACCGCGAACCCGTTGGCGAGCCCCTCGGCCTTGCCGAAGTTCCGGCGGTGGCGAACACCGATCACGCGCGGGTCGGCGGCATGCAGGGCCCGCACCGTCGCCCAGGTGCCGTCGGACGAGCCGTCGTCGACGATCACGATCTCGGCGGGGAGGCCAATGCGGTCGAGCACGGCCGAGAGGCGGCGGTGGAGCTCGGGGAGGTTGCCCTCCTCGTTCATGCAGGGCACCACCACCGAGATGCTCGTCGGCGCCGCCTCGCCGTCGTCGGGGGCCGCGGAGGCCGCGGTGGCCTTCACGGCGGAGGGGTGCTCCGCGGTCGCGTGGCCGCCGGCCGCGCCTGTCAAGGGGACCGCACGGGAGCGCGACCGGGGGACGCCCGGTCGGGTCCTGCCGTTGGGAACCGCCGCGGCACTGCCCTGCTGGACCTGTCCCAAGGTGACCCGCCCCCGATTGCGCGCTTCGCCCATCCCGTACCCGGCACCCGGACCGCGCGACTATAGTGCCGCTGCACCGCGGGGCGCAAATCGGGCTCGGGGCCGGCCCGCGCCGCGGTCGCAGCGTGGGCGACGTGCCGCCGGGCGGACGGTCGCCCAGGCGCCGCGGACATAGGGGCATAGGGGCATAGGAAGGAGGGAGGGGGAGCATGCCGCGGGAGGTGACGAAGGCGCTGCTGGAGCAGATCGACGCCGAGTTCGACGCCGCCAAGACGCCGGACGAGGTGCGGACCGTCTTCAAGCGCTACTACAGCGATCTGGGTTGGAAGCGACTCTGCCGGCTCTTCGTCCTCCAGTACGGGGTGGACGAGCTATGGCTGGCCGAGGAGGAGCGCGGAAAGAAGAGCGTCCGCCCGCCCGCCGACGCCTGATCCCCGGACGGTCCGTGGCGATGGCCACGGGCGACGTACGCGTCCGTGCGGCACATCAGAACCCGGGTCAAGCAGACACCGGTCCGCCGCGTCCCGGCCGCGCTCGGCGCCCCGGCCCTCGTCGGAGGTCGGGACCGGGCGGCGCTGATCCTGAGCCCGGGTGATCGGAGGAAGCAACGGGGCTCGGGGACGTGCGGGGCAAGCCCCAAGATCGACCGGGATCCGGTCTATCGCGGGTGCCTCGCTGGACGGGCCAACCGCCGGATCGAGCCGGCTTCGTGTCGTAGCTCGGGCTTGCCCGGGCGTGCCCGGCCACTGGCGCCCGTCCCATTACCGAGCCGACGGAGTCCGGACCAGAGACGTCGGGACGAAGCCGGCTCAAGCCGGTCCGGGGATGGCGGGCGCGAGTCCACAGCGATCGTCCAGGGTCCGCATGAGAGGTGACGACCCGGGGACCGGCGCCACGGGCGCCACGCCGCGGGCGGCCTTCTTCGCCCGGGGCATCCCGGGCCCTCCCGGACACGGGGTACGAGCGGCACGGCACTGGTCCACCCCTGCCCAAGTGCGCTCTTGGCCAGCGATCAGGATCGTCGCAGCGTCGCCCGCCATTCCACTCGGGACGCTTTCGGGAACACCGGAACGGGGGCCAGCGCTCCCGCGGGCACCTCCGCACCAGACGCGGCGCGCCCGGCCCCCAGGGGCCGGGCGCGCCGTGGGACGTCGCTGGGTAAGGGGCGAATCAGTCGCCGGAGGCGCTCGGTCGACAGACGACCGCAGGGTCCTGTTTCAGGTAGCCGACGCAGGCACTGGTGTACTGGTCCGGCGAGCCCACCAGCGGGATCAACGCCGTGCCGAACCCGGCCTCGTTCACCTTCAGCAGCGCACCGTCGCCCGCGGTCCCGTCGGCGCGGAGCGGCCAGATGTAGTAGGCCGCCCCCGGCGTCGGCTCGTCCGCGAGGGTGACCTGCGCGACCGCGCGCCCACCCACCCGCGGGTCGGCTCCGGTGTCGACGGATACGTCGAGGTTGCTGACCCGGACCGGGCCTTCCACGTGCTCGTTGACTTCCAGGTGTCGGGTGCCGGCGCTGCCGAGGATCGCGCCGAGCGTCTCCTCGTAGCTGGCGGGCTCGTCCCGGTCGTTCAGACCGAGCGACCAGGCCCCCACGAGGCCGACGACCATGAGCAGGGCGGCGGCGGTCGAGGCGGCCGAGACGCGGCCGAATCGGGCCCGCCCCCCCCGCGAGGTCGGTGCTGACGACGCCGATCGGTTGGACCCGTCGACGGAACTCACCCATGGGCCCGAAGCCGGCAGGGTCGGGGTGCGGACCGGCGCCGGCGGCGCCGCCCAGGCGGGCGTGACCACGGTCGCCGGTGGCGCGGACGCCTGACTCTGGGCGATCCGCGCGAAGAGGGCCGCCTTGACGTCGGGGGCCGGGGAGACCGGGGGCGCCAGGAACGGCAGCACCGCCGTGGTGCGGCGGGCCGACTCGATCGCCCGGGCGCAGCGCGGGCACCCGGCCGCGTGGCGCTCGACCGCCGCGGCCTCGTCGGGTTCGAGCGCGCCGAGGGCGAAGGCCGCCGCCTGGTCCTCGACGTGGCCGGCGGGGCCGCCGCGGTCCGGTGCGGGGAAGTCGATCATCGGGCGGGCTGGCGCTCCGGCGGCGGGCGGTGAAGCCAGCCGATAGCGACGACGGGGCGCGGTGAGGTCGGCGGGTGGGGTGGCGGCGCGATCTCCGGCGCCCGTCGGCGGCCGCGAGGCGTCTGGGGTCCCGGGTCGCTCGCTCACGTCTGCCCCACCTCGTTCCCTTCCAGGTAGTCCCGCAGCTTCTGCATGCCGAGCCGCATCCGCGTCTTGATGGTGCCGAGCGGCTCGCCGAGTTCCTCGGCGATCTCGCGCTGCGTGAGCCCCCGAAAGTAGGCCAGCTCGATGGCCTGGCGCTGCGCCCAGGGCAAGCGTTCGAGCGCCCGCCCGATCGTCTCCCGGAGCGAGCCCAGCCAGACCTCGTCCTCCACGCTCGTGCCGGTGTCCGGAACCCCGGCCAGAACCGCGTCCGGATCGTCGCTGTCCGACTTCTGCGGCCGTCGGCGGCGCTTACGCACCTCGTCGATCGCCATGTTGTGGGTGATGCTCAGCAGCCAGGTCAGGAACGTGCCCTTGGCGGCGCTGAAGCTGCCCCCCTGCTGCCAGGCCCGGAAGAAGACCTCCTGGAGCAACTCCTCGGCGAGCTGCTGGTCCCCCACGATCCGAAGCCCGAAGGAGTAGACGACCCGGGAGTAGCGGTCGTAGAGCACCTCCAGCGCCCGGGCGTCGCCGCCGGCGGCACGCTCGATCAGCTCCGCGTCCCCGAGCTCGATCGGGTCCAGGCTCTCGGGAGCCCCGGGCATCACCCCCGCCACCGGCGCACGTCCCTCCCGGCCCACGTCGGCCGGGGTGCCCGTACACCGGTGCCACCCCGGTCTACGGCTCGATGGCGGATTTGGTTCTCTGGCAAGGTTTCACTCCGTCGGGGACTCGCGGGGGATAGGAAGCGGTCGCGGGAACCGAGGCCGCGGACTCCATCGGCGCCCGCTTCGGCGCCAGCCCGACACGGTGCCAGCGCCGACGCCCGGTTCCCCCCAGGAAGGTCGGCCCGGCGTCTGGGCCGGGCCGGCCAGCTCGGTCGTGCCCGCCGGGTGGGGCGCCAGGCGGCCCGTCGCGGCGGTCACGCCGGGTCGGGAACCGCCAGCCCGAACGCCTCGCGCGCCTCGGCCACGACCGAGAGCGAGCCGGTGACGAGCACCAGACCGCCCGGCCCGGCGAGGTGGGCCGCGCGGACGACCGCGCCCGCCACGGTGCCGGCGGTCTCGACCGCCAGCCCGGCGGCCCGCGGGCCGGCGGCGGTCGTCGCCGCCGGGAGGGA
>CADCWG010000154.1 GCA_902806335.1 uncultured Thermomicrobiales bacterium
GGTGGGGGGTGGGCGTGGGCACGCCTGACGCGGCGCTGCCGGCGCCGCGGCTGGGGGCGGGGCGGCTGGTCCGGCTCGTCGGGCGGGTGCGCGAGGCGGGGTTGCTGGTCGCCCTGGTGGCGCTCGTGCTCGCGGTCGGCGCGCAGACGCCACGCTTCCTGACCACCAACAACGCCCGCCAGATCCTGCTCGCGGTCTCGATCGTCGCGGTGGTCGCCGTCGGCCAGACGCTGGTGGTCCTGACCCGCAACGTGGACCTCTCGGTCGGCTCGACCGTCGGGCTCGTCGCCTTCGCGGCGGGGAGCCTGTTCAAAGTCTTCGACGGGATCCCGGTGCCGCTCGTGGTCGCCGCGGGCGTCCTCCTCGGCGCGGGGTTGGGGGCCGTCAACGGGCTGCTGGTGACGGTCGGGCGGGTGCCGGCGATCGTCGCCACCCTGGGGACCCTCTACGTGTTCCGGGGGATCGACTTCGCGATCGCCAGCGGCGAGCAGATCACCGCCCGCGACGTGCCGGCCGGCTACCGGGACATCGCCCGGCGGACCGTGCTCGGGGTGCCGGGGCCGATCCTGGTCGCGGCGGTCGTGGCGCTCGTCTTCGCCTACGTGCTGCGCTCGACCCGGTGGGGGCGGGGGCTCTACGCGGTCGGCAGCAACCCCGACGCGGCGCGCCTCGCGGGGCTGCCGGCGGACAGGATGGTCTTCGGCGCCTTCGTCGCCTGCGGGGCGCTGGCCGGGCTCGGCGGGATCCTCTGGGGCGCCCGCTTCGTGACGATCGACGCCCGCGCCGCCGAAGGGTTCGAGTTCCAGGTGGTCGCGGCGGTGGTCGTCGGCGGGGTGGCGATCTTCGGCGGCAGCGGCACGGTCCTGGGGGCGGTGCTCGGGGCGGTGCTGCTCGGCACGATCCAGAACGCGCTGACGATCCTGCGGCTCGACCCGCTCTGGATCCGGGCGATCTCCGGCGGCGCGATCCTGGTCGCGGTCACGGCGGATGCGCTGATCACCCGGCGCCTGCAGCGGGCGCTCGAGGCGAGGCGGCAGCGGTGAGCACGACCTCGACGGCGGTCGCGGCCACGCGGCGGAGGCGGCAAGCATGAGCGCGACGACCGTGGCGCCGGGGGCGGGCCGCGCCACCGAGCGGTGGGCCGTCCTGGCACGGTGGGAGACGCTGCTGGTCGGGCTGCTGCTCGGCTCGGTCGTGCTCGGGGCCGTCCGCTCGCCCTTCTTCCTCGACGGCTCCAACTTCGGGCTGCTGGTCTCCTCCTTCGCCGAGAAGGCGATCATGGCCCTGCCGATGACCCTGATCATCATCGCCGGGGAGATCGACCTCTCGGTCGCCTCGACGATGGGGCTCTCCAGCGTCGTCCTCGGGCTGGCGTGGCGCGACGGCCACCCGCTCTGGGTCTGCATCGCGCTCGCGCTGCTGGTCGGCGCGGTCTGCGGGCTGACCAACGGGCTGCTGATCACGCTGCTCGGGCTGCCGTCGCTGGTCGTCACGCTCGGCACCCTCGCCCTCTTCCGCGGGCTCGCCCAGGGTCTGCTCAAGCAGGACGCCGTCAGCGACTACCCCGAGGCCTTCCGCACCTTCGGCTTCGGCAAGGTCCCGGGCACGGGCGTCCCCTGGTCGGCGGTCGTCTTCGCGGCGCTGCTGGCGCTCTTCGCGGTCGTGCTCCACCGCTCGTGGGTGGGCCGCCAGATCTACGCGCTGGGCAGCAGCCCCGAGGCGGCCCGCTACGCGGCGGTCCGCGTGGACCGGATCAAGGTCGCCCTCTTCGTCGCGTCGGGCGCGATCGCGGCGCTGGCCGGGGTGATCTACACGGCGCGGATCTCGAGCAGCCGGTCCGACAACGCGACCGGGTTCGAGCTCGACGTGATCGCGGCGGTGCTGCTCGGCGGCGTCAGCATCTTCGGCGGGCGCGGCACGCTGCTGGGCGTCGTCCTCTCCCTGGCGACGGTGGCGACCCTGCGCAACGGGCTCGCGCTCTCCAACGTCGGCGCGGCCACCCAGAGCGTCGCCGTCGGCGCGCTGCTGATCGGCTCGGTGCTGCTCCCGAACGCCGCCCGGCGGCTCGCCCCCGGGCGGGTAGGGCGGGGAGGGCGAGGAGGACGGCGGGGCGGCCCGGCGAGCACGGCCGAGGCCCACGACCCGGCGCCCGGGTAGGCACCCCTAACCACGGTTCCTCTAAAGGAACTCCCGCCCGGCGACGACGCCGGGGACGGGACGGCGGTCCATCGGAGCGGATGAGGAGGAGACGGTGCGGACGACAGCCACGAAGACCGTGCGGGGAGAAGGCGCGCGACTGGCCGCGCTGCGGCTGCTGCTGATCCTGGCGGTCGCCCTCGTCGGGGCCGGCCTGGGGACGCTGCGGGCACCGGCGCGGGTGACCGCGCAGGACGCGAACACCTCCTGCGCCGGGGAGCCGATCGGCGCCGGCGCGGGCGCGGAGGCCACGGGGAGCCCCGCCGCGGGCAGCCCGGCGGCGAGCCCGGACGCCGGGGCCAGCCCCGCCGCCGGCGGCGCCGACCTGAACGTCGCGTTCCTGCCCAAGGACACCACCAACCCCTACTTCGTGACCGCCGCGACCGGCGGCGAGGAAGCGGCGGCGGAGGTCGGCGGGCAGTTCCAGCAGGTCGGCCCGGCCAGCGCGAACGCGGCCGAGCAGGTCACGTTCATCCAGACGCTGACCCAGCAGCGCGTCTCGGCGATCGCGGTCTCGGCCAACGACCCCGACGCGCTGGCGCCGGCGCTGCGCGAGGCGATCGCGCAGGGGATCAAGGTCGTCAGCTACGACTCCGACGTCGCGCCGGACGCGCGCCAGATCTTCGTCAACCAGGCGGACTCGGAGCAGATCGGGCGGATCCAGGTCCAGATCCTGGGCCGGCTGCTGGGTTGCGAGGGGGAGATCGCGATCCTCTCGGCGGCGAGCACCGCGACCAACCAGAACACCTGGATCGGGTTCATGGAGGACGAACTCGCCAAGCCCGGCTACGAGAACATGACCCTGGTCGAGACCGCCTACGGCGACGACGACCCGCAGGTCAGCTTTGACCGGACCGTCGAGCTGCTCACCGCCTACCCGGACCTCGGGGGGATCATCTCGCCGACGACGGTGGGGATCGCGGCGGCGGCGGCGGCGCTGGAGCAGGAAGGCCGCGGCGGCGACGTCCAGCTGACCGGTCTCGGCACCCCGAACCAGCTGCGGGAGTTCGTCCAGAGCGGCACGATCCAGCAGTTCGCGCTCTGGAACCCGGTCGACCTCGGCTACCTGGCCTACCAGGCGTCGGCGGCCCTGGTCGCCGGCACGATCACCGGCGCGCCGGGCGAGACCTTCGAGGCCGGCCGCCTGGGCAGCTACACCGTCGGCGAGAACGGCCAGGTCGTCCTCGGCCCGCCGTTCATCTTCACCGCAGAGAACATCGACCAGTTCAACTTCTAGGTCCGGGCGAGGAGTCGGCGGGGCGCGCCGGCGGTGAGGAGAGGACGTATCCGGGGGCGGGGGCGCGGCCCGTGCCCACCGGGGCCGCGCTCCGCCGCCGCCGGGCCGCCCCGCCGGCGTCGTCTCTCGGAGCGGAGCGACGCACCCTATGGAAGGCGCCCGGGTCTGGCTGGTGCCGGACGGCTACCTGCCGGCGGCGAGCAGCGGCGAGCAGGTCAGCCACGAGGCGGTCTGTGTCCTCAACACCGGTGGCCAGGACGCCCACCTGAAACTGGCGGTCTACTTCGAGGACCGCCCGCCGGTCACCGGCATCGCGGTCACGGTCGGGGCGGAGCGGACGCGCCACGTCCGCCTCGACCGTCCGGAGGAACTGGGCGGGGCGGCGATCCCCCGCGGGGTGCCCTACGCGCTCCGCGTCGAGAGCGACGTGCCGGTGACCGTCCAGCACTCGCGGATGGACACGTCCCAGGCCGCGCTGACGCTGATGACCACGATGGCGTTCCCCGTCGGCTAGGCGGGCGTCCCCGGCGCACGGGGTGCCGCATCGGCCGCTCCACCGGCCATGGGCTCTGGCCGGCCATGGGCTCTGGCCGGCCCCGAGGCACCGAGCCGCGGCTCGGTGCCTCGGGGCCGCGCCCGCCGGTTCCGGACGATTGACGGGTGTGCGGTTGGCTGATAGGGTGCGACACCTTTCGACCGTGTGGGGTCAGAATGAGCACCTCGCAACTACCCGGCGCACGGCCGCGGGCGCTGCTGCCCGAGGAGCGGCGGCGGCGGATCGCCGACCTGATCCGGGGCAACGGCCGCGTCACGGTCGCGGCGCTGGAAGCCGAGTTCGGCGTCTCGGCGATGACCGCGCGGCGGGACCTCGAAGCACTCGAGCAGGAGGGGCAGGCGCGGCGGACCTACGGCGGGGCGGTGCTGCCGGAGCTCGCGGGGCACGAGGACTCCTTCCAGCAGCGCCTGGAGCGCGCGGTGCCGGCCAAGGAGCGCCTCGCGCGGGCCGCGGTGGCCCTGCTCGAGCCCGACGCGACGGTCTTCCTCGACTCCTCGACCACCGCCTACTACGTCGCCAAGCGGCTGGTGAGCGACGGGCCGCGGGTGACGGTGCTGACCAACTCGGTGCCGGTGATGGAGCTGTTCACCACCCAGAACCGGGCCGACACCGACCTGATCGGGGTCGGCGGCTCCCTGCGCAAGCTGACCCTGTCCCTAGTCGGCCCCCAGGCGGTCCAGGCCATCCGCGCCCACTTCGCCGACTTCACCTTTCTCAGCGTCAAGGGGGTGACGCCGACCGGCTACCTGACGGACCCGGACGCGCTCGAGGCGGAGGTCAAGCGGGCGATGGCGGAGCACAGCCGCCGGCCGGTCCTGCTCATCGACGGCAGCAAGCTCGACCGCTCGGCCCTGAGCGTGATCGCCCACCTCTCGGACCTGTCCCTGGTGCTGACGGCCGACGCGCCCGAGGCGGCGATCGCGCCGCTCACCGAGACGGGGGTCGAGGTGCGGCCGGCGTAGCGGTGCGGCCGGTGGTGGTTGGGCCGACGTCCACACCCAGCGCCGAGCGCGGTAGACGGTCCCGCCTTCCACGGTGGGGAGCGTCGGGGCAGGCGGGTCGCGCGTCGGTGGGCCGCCACGGGTGGCGCTGAGCCTCAGGGCGCCGCACGGAGACGGCGTGTGGGCCACGCTTGCGGGCGCGCGCGAGGAGACGATACCCAGTGAGATGGCTGTGACGCGGCGCCGAGGGCTCCCCGGGGGGTGCGGGATGACGGAGTCGCCGGGCGTGGGCGTGGGCGTGGGCGTCCGGTGACCACCGCGAACTACCTCGCCGTAGACCACGGCGCGGAGAGCGGCCGGGGCGTGCTCGGCCGGTTCGACGGCGAGCGCGTCGCGACCGAGGAGGTCCACCGCTTCCCGAACGTCCCCGTGCGCCTGCCGGACGGGCTGCACTGGGACGCGCTGCGGCTGCTCGCCGAGACGGAGACGGCGGTCGCCGCCGGCGCGGCCCGGGCGGGGGGGGCCCTGGACGGCATCGGCGTCGACACCTGGGGCGTCGACTTCGGGTTGCTCGACCGCGACGGCGGGCTGGTCGCCAACCCCTACCACTACCGCGACCCGAGGACCGCCGGGGCGCTGGCTCGCGCCCACGCGCTGGTCCCGCGCGACGAGATCTACGCCACCACCGGCACCCAGGACCTGCCGTTCAACACCCTCGGCCAGCTCGTGGCAATGGAAGGATCGCCGCGGCTGGAGGTCGCCCGGACGCTGCTGCCGATGCCGGACCTGCTCCGCTACTGGCTCTCGGGCGAGGTCGGCGCCGAGGCGACCGTCGCCTCGACGACCCAGCTCTACGGCCACGCCGAAGGCGACTGGGCGCGGGGGCTGATCGCCCGGCTGGGGATCCCGGCCGGGCTCTTTCCGCCGCTCGTCCCGGCCGGCACCGCCGCCGGGCGGCTCCTGCCCGCGGTCGCGGACGAGATCGGTCTGCCGGGCGGCGGGTGCCCGCCGGTGGTCGCGGTCGCCTCCCACGACACCGCGTCGGCGGTCGCGGCGGTGCCGGCCGAGGGCGCCGACTTCGCCTACGTCTCCAGCGGGACCTGGTCGCTGGTCGGGGTCGAGGTCCCCTCCCCCGTCCTCACGGCGGCGGCGATGCGGGCCAACTTCACCAACGAGGGCGGCCTGGGCGGGATGGTCCGCTTCCTCAAGAACGTGATGGGCCTCTGGCTGCTCCAGGAGAGCCGCCGGACCTGGGCGCGGCGCGGCGAGGAGTACGGTTATGACGAGCTGATCGCGCTCGCGGCCGCCGCGCCGCCGTTCGGGTCGATCGTCGACCCGGACCACGAGGCGTTCCTGCCCCCCGGCGACCAGCCGGCGCGGCTCGCCGCCCGCTGCCGGGCGACCGGCCAGGCGCCGCCCGAGACGCCCGGCGCGACGGTCCGCTGCGTTCTGGAGAGCCTAGCCGCCAAGTACCGCTGGGTGATCGAGCGGGCGGAGGCGCTGACCGGCCGCCCGGTGCGGACGATCCACATCGTCGGCGGCGGGGCGCGCAACGTCCTGCTCTGCCAGATGACCGCCGACGCGACGGGGCGGCCCGTCCTCGCCGGGCCAGTGGAAGCCACCGCGCTCGGCAACCTGCTCGTGCAGGCCCTCGCCCGGGGTCGGCTCGGCTCGCCGGGCGACATCCGGGCGGTCGTCCGGCGCTCGGTCACGGTCGACCGCTACGACCCCGACCCCGCCGCCGCCCCGCGCTGGGACGAGGCGATGGCGCGGCTGGAGGCGACGATGGCGGTCGGGTGACGGGACGGGGGGACGGGGGACGGAGGGACGGGGGACGGCCCCCTCCCCTAACCCCTCCCCCAACGTTGGGGGAGGGGGATTGGTCTCGGACCGCGGGGCCAATCCGGGGGCGGGGGCCGATCCGGGGGCACGGGGCCGAACGCGGTGAGCGGACGGAGGACGGAGCGCGGGGCGATCCGCGGCGCCCCCGACGGGTGGGAACGACGAGGACACCGACGCGACCGACGACACTCCCCTCCCCCAGCGTTGGGGGAGGGGCCGGGGGAGGGGACCGTCCACCATGCCGCAGCCAACGATGACCGACCGCTACGGGGCGCTGGCCGAGGACCTGACCGGGCGCGGGGTCGACCTCGCCGCGGTCGAGGGCGCCCTGAGGACGCAGCGGGTCGAGACGCCCTCGTGGGGCTACGGCAACTCGGGGACCCGCTTCAAGGTCTTCCCCCAGCCGGGCGTCCCGCGCGACCCGTTCGAGAAGTTCGCCGACGCCGCCGAGGTCCACCGCCTGACCGGGATCTGCCCGTCCGTGGCGATCCACATCCCCTGGGACCAGGTGGACGACTGGGGCGCGCTGCGCGACCACGCGGCGGCGCTGGGGATGGCGATCGGCGCGGTTAACCCCAACCTCTTCCAGGACGAGGCCTACAAGCTGGGCAGCGTCTGCCACCCCGACCCGGCGGTCCGTCGCCGGGCCACCGACCACCTGCTGGCGTGCGGCGAGATCGCGGCGCGGACCGGCTCGACGGCGATCTCGCTCTGGCTGGCCGACGGCACCAACTACCCCGGGCAGGACAGCTTCGTCGCCCGGTGGCGGCGGATGGAGGCGTGCCTGGCCGAGACCTACGCGGCGATGCCGGACGGGTGCCGGCTGCTAGTGGAGTACAAGTTCTACGAGCCGGCCTTCTACCACACCGACCTGGCCGACTGGGGGATGGCGCTGACGATGTGCCAGGCGCTCGGCGAGCGGGCCCAGGTGCTGGTCGACCTCGGCCACCACGCCCAGGGAGTGAACGTGGAGCAGATCGTCGCGCTGCTGCTCGATGCCGGGAGGCTGGGAGGGTTCCACTTCAACGCCCGCAAGTACGGCGACGACGACCTGATCGTCGGCAGCACCAACCCCTTCGAGCTCTTCCTGATCTACGCCGAACTGGTCGCGGCCGGGGAGGCGGCGACGGCGGACGTCGCCTACATGATCGACCAGACGCACAACATCGAGCCCAAGCTCGAGGCGATGACCCAGAGCGTGGTCAACCTGCAGGAGGCCTACGCCCGGGCGCTGCTCGTCGACCGCGACGCGCTGGCCGCGGCCCGGGAGGCGGGCGACGTGCTCGCCGCCCACCGCGTCCTGACCGACGCCTACCAGACCGACGTCCGCCCCCTCTGCGCCAAGGTCCGGCGGGACCTCGGCGCGGCCGACGACCCGGTCGCCGCGCTCCGCGCGGGCGGCTACGCCGAGCGCGTCGCCCGCGAGCGCGTCGGCGGCACGCCGGCGAGCTGGACATGACGCGCTCCGCCGCCGAGCCCGGGTCGGGGATCCGGCGAGAGCCGGCGCTCCGGCCCCGCGGCGCCCAGATTGCGCCCCTCACCCCCAGGCGACACCGCGCCGCGGTCCGCGCCCGCGACCGGGCGGTGACGGCGGCACGGACAGGCCCACGGCGCGGCACCGCCGCGCCGACGGGCGGATCTCCCCGCTCCCAGGCGGACGAGCGCGACCGGCGATGAGCGCGCGAGCGGCGGCGAGACCCGCCGCGACGACGGCGACCGCGACGACCGGGATCGCGGTCGCGGCGGCAGCCCCCGAACGACGAACGAAAGGCGCAGGACCCCCATGCCGGACCCCTCGTCGTCCACGCTGACCCCCGCCGTGGCGGCGCCCGTCGCCGCCCGGACCGTCGACCGCTGGGACGCGGGGGCGGCGGCCGGGCTCGACCCGCTCGCGGCCCTCGCCTACCGCTCGAACCTGCTCGGGGCGGACCGGGCGGTCGCCAACTTCGGCGGCGGCAACACCTCCACCAAGACGATCGAGCCGGACCACACCGGGCGGCCGGTCGACGTGCTCTATGTCAAGGGTTCGGGCAGCGACCTGGCGACGATCGCCGCCGGGGGCTTCACCGGCCTGCGCCTGAGCGAGGTGCTGCCGCTGCTGGGCCGGCCGGCGATGGACGACGCGGCGATGGTGGCGTACCTCGCCCGCTGCCAGGTCGACCCGGCCATGCCGCGGGCCTCGATCGAGACGCTGCTCCACGCCTTCGTCCCCTACCCCTGCGTCGACCACACCCACCCCGACGCGGTCAACATGCTCTGCTGCGCGGCCGACGGCGAGGCGCTGGCGCGGGCGTGCTACGGCGACGACGCGATCTGGATCCCCTACCTCCGGCCCGGCTTCGCCCTCTCGAAGCTGGTCGCCGAGGCGGTCCGTGCCCGGCCCGAGGCCAAGCTGGTGCTGCTCGCCAAGCACGGCCTGGTGACGTGGGGGGCGACGCCGGAGGAGTGCTACGCGAGCACCGTCGCGGCGATCAACCGGGCGGCCGACTTCGTCAACGCGAACGCGGGCGACGCCGCCCCCTTCGGCGGCCCGGCCGTCGCGCCGCTGCCCGCCGCGGCGCGCGAGGATCTGCTGGCGGCGGTCCTGCCGGCGCTGCGGGGCGCGGTCGGGACCGACGGCGACGGAGCGTCGGCGCCGAAGATCCTCACCGTCGATGCCGCCGAGGACGTCCTCGCCTTCGTCGGCGGGGCGGCGTCGGCCGCGCTGGCGAGGGTCGGGGCGGCCTGCCCGGACCACCTCGTCCACACCAAGCGGCTGCCGCTGTGGGTCGCCTTCGACCCGGCCGCCGATGGCGCGGACGCCCTGCGGGAGCGGCTGGTGGAGGGCGTCGCCCGCTACCGCGCCGAGTACGCCGCCTACCACGCCCGCCACAACGACCCCAACGGCCCCGAGGCGGCGCCGATGGCCGACCCCAACCCGCGGGTCGTCCTGATCCGCGGCGTCGGCCTGGTCGCGGTCGGGGCCAACGTCCGCGCGTCCCAGCTCTCGCGCGACCTGGCGCACCGGGCGATCGCGGTGATGCGTGGGGCGCACGCGCTCGGCGGCTACGTCTCGCTGGACGAGGCCGAGTCGTACGGGGTCGAGTACTGGCCGCTGGAGCGGTACAAGCTCTCGCTCGCGCCTCCGCCGAAGGAGCTGGCCGGGCGGGTCGCGTTCGTCACCGGGGGCGCGGGCGGGATCGGGCGGGCGGTCGGGACGGCGCTGGCGGCGGCGGGCGCCTGCGTGGTCGCGGCCGACCTCGACGGCCCCGGGGCCCTCGACGCGGTCGCCGCCCACGGCGACGCCGGGCTCGGCGTGGCGATGAACGTGACCGACGAGGCGGCGGTCGCGGCCGCCTACCGGGCGACCGTGCTCCGCTACGGCGGGGTCGACGTGGTCGTCTCGAACGCCGGGCTGGCCTCGAGCGCGCCGATCGAGGAGACGAGCCTCGCCGAGTGGGACCGCAACCACGCGGTGCTGGCGAAGGGCTACTTCCTGGTCGCGCGGGAAGCGTTCCGGGTGCTCAAGGCCCAGGGGACGGGCGGCAGCGTCGTCTTCGTGGCGAGCAAGAACGCGGTCGTCGCCGGCAAGAACGCGGCGGCCTACTCGGCGGCGAAGGCGGCCGAGCTCCACCTCGCGCGCTGCCTGGCCGAGGAGGGGGGCGCGGCCGCGATCCGGGTCAACACCGTCAACCCCGACGCGGTGCTGCAGGGGAGCAAGATCTGGGGCTCGTCGTGGCGGGCCGAGCGGGCGGCGGCCTACGGGATCGAGCCGGACGAACTGGACGCGTTCTACCGGGCGCGGACGACGCTGAAGGTGAACATCCTGCCCGCGGACATCGCCGAGGCGGTGCTCTACTTCGCCTCGCCCCGCTCGTCGAAGAGCACCGGCAACATGCTCAACGTCGACGGCGGCGTCGCCGCGGCCTACGCCCGATAAGGAACCGGCCCCGTGCCGGCGCGGGCCGATCCGCTAGCATGGACCGCGGTCGTCCGAGTGACCGGGGTCAGCCGGGGGGATGCCGTGTTGGTCGCCGGGGCGCTCCCGAAGGACGTCGAGGACCCAGTCGCCCAGATCGCCGACCGGTTCCGACCGCGGCGGATCGGCCTCCTCGGCTCTCACCCATGGAGGCGGCCGACGCGAGAAGCGCTGGCGGCCTGCCGGTGGTGATGGAGACGCCGCCGCCCCCACCTCACCAGGCGGTCGCGATTTGCCGAGCGAGCGATCTCCACCGGCCTGTCGACAGCCTGGTCCGGACGCCCCGGCGGGTCACGGTGCCCGGCCCCTGTGATCTGCTCCGGAGCGCGATCCGCCAGGGTGGCGTCATGGTCCACGCGGCCGGGGACTGAGGCCCGGGTCGCGGGGACGGGGGAGTCGACCGATGGCGCAGACACCCGCGGCGCGGGCCGCGACCACCGAAGCGAGCGAGACCGAGGCGATCGCGGTCCGGATCCCCCCCCAGCCATTGGTCTCGGCCCCGGACCGGCTTCAGATCGCCGAGGCGGTCGCCACCATCGCGCGGGTGTTCGCACCGCGACGCGTGGTGCTCTTCGGCTCCCGCGCCTACGGCGTGCCGTACTGGGACAGCGACATCGACCTGATGGTCGAACAGGACTCGCCGCTGCGGCCATCGGAGCAGATCGCGCAGATCCGCCGGGTCCTCGCCGACCGACGGCTCGGCGCCCGGATAGACATCCACGTCCGCACGCCGGAAGATGTCCGGGTCGGCCTGGCCGAGGGTGACCTCTTCCTCGAGGATGTCTTCCTGAAGGGGGTCCTCCTCCACGGTGAGGCGGTGGCCGTTCCGATCCGGCGAGGAGGCACGATGGAGCCAGGCGACGGTTCCCCGGAGCCGCCGCGCCTGAGCCGTGCGGCGCGCGACTGGCTGGCCAAGGGCGAGACCGACTACCGCCACGCCCGCTACTCCCGCGACGCCCCGACGCCGTTTCTCGACCAGGCGTGCTTCTCGGCCCAGCAGTCGGCCGAGAAGTACCTCAAGGGGCTGATCGAGCAGCGTGGGGTCGGTTTCCGCCGGACCCACGACCTGGTCGAACTCGTCGCGCGGGTCGTGCCTCCTCTCGCCGGGCTCGCCGATCGGTCGGCCGACCTGGAGTGGCTCTCCGAGTTCGCGCCCGCCGTGCGGTATCCGGGCCGGGAGGCGGGACCGGACGATGCCGACCAGGCGATCGAACTCGCCGGGCTCGTCCGCGCCGAGGTCCGCGCCGCACTCGGTCTGCCTCCCGACTGAGCGCGGTCAGTCAGGTCGCCACCTGAGGGCAGACGGCGACCATCCCCGACCCGAGGCACTCCCAGGGTGGCTCCCGCGGTCGTCGGAGGGGACCGCGCCGCGTTTGCCAGGTCCACCGCTGGCGTCGAGCCAGGCGATATCCAGCGAACGGCCGCACCTACCGATGCGAACGCGCGTTGGCAGCGGTCCTCCTCCGGTACGAGTCGCTCAGGACCCCGCGCCGGGGTCAGGGAGCGGGACCCCGCTGGGCGCGGCCGCCCCGGGCGCCGAGCCCCGTCCCGCTCCCTCGCCTACGATGGCCGACGGAAGCGGAAATGGCGTCGGTCCTCAGCGTCCACACGCCCGGGTTTGCGAGGAGGTCGCGGGGCTGGTAGACATTGCGTCCGACTCGGCACCCGGCGGGGCGGGGGTGGCGCGGGAGCCCGACGCCCCGAACCTCGCCCCGGGCCGCGCGACAGGGCGGGGCAACGACCGGTGGCTGGACTGCGGCTCGGACGCCGACGGTTCGGGGGGCTCGGCGCAGGCCTGATCGCGGCCGCCGCCCGAGCCGCCGGACTCGCGGGTCCGCTGGGCGATGGCGGCCCGGTCGTGGCCGGCGATCCTGGGCCGGCGGGCGGCGCCGCGCGGGACGACGGGCGGAGGGGTGGGGCGGTGGTCGCGTCGAGGGCTGCTCGGCTGGTCGACGGGCGAACCGACGGCGTTCCCGCCTGGGTCGAGGGCGCGGTCGTCTACGGCGTCATCCCGCGCAAGTTCGGCGGGGACGGCCTGCGGGACGTCACGGCGCGGCTGGACGACCTCCGCGACCTCGGCGTGGACGCGCTCTGGCTGTCGCCGATCAACGCCGCGCCGGAGGGCGACTTCGGCTACGCGGTGACCGACTACTTCGACCTGAACCCCGACGTCGGGACAAAGGCCGACCTCGCCGAGCTGGTCCGCGAGGCCCACGCCCGCGGCATTCGGGTCCTGATGGACTTCGTGCCGAACCACACCTCGGCGGAGCACCCCTACTACCTCGACGCCCTGGCGCGCGGCCCGGCGTCCCCCTACTACGACTTCTACGACCGGGACGCCGCCGGCAACGCCACCTACTACTTCGACTGGACGCACCTGCCGAACCTGAACTTCGACAACCCGGCGGTCGAGCGGATGGTCCTCGACGCCTTCGCCTACTGGGTCCGGGAGTGCGACGTCGACGGCTACCGCGTCGACGTCGCCTGGGGGGTGAAGAACCGGCGCCCCGACTTCTGGCCGCGCTGGCGGCGGGAGATGAAGGCGCTCAAGCCCGACCTCCTGCTCCTGGCGGAGGCCAGCGCCCGGGACCCCTACTACGTCGCCAACGGCTTCGACGCCGCCTACGACTGGACCGACGAGCTCGGCCACTGGGCCTGGGAGGGCGTGTTCGACGACGCCCTCGCCGACCCGTCGTCGGTCGTCGGTCGGCTCCGGGCCGCCCTCACCAACGGCGGCGCGGGGTACCCGGACGGCAGCCTGATCTTCCGGTTCCTGAACAACAACGACACCGGTCCCCGGTTCGCCATGCTCTACGGGCCGGACCTGACGCGGGTCGCCGCGGCGCTCCTCCTGACGCTGCCCGGTCTGCCGTGCGTCTACACCGGCGACGAGATCGGGGCGTACTACCTGCCCTACGGCGACCGCTTCCCGCTCGACTGGGACGAGGACCATCTCGGCCTCCGGCCGTACTACCAGGCCCTGATCGGACTCCGCCACCGCCTGCCGAGCCTGCGGTCGCGCGCCTGGCACCTCCTCGACGCCGAACCGGCGGCGAGCGTCCTGGCCTACCTGCGCGACGGCGGGCCGGACGACCCACCGACGCTGGTCGTGCTGCACTTCGCCCGGGACGCCGCCGAGGGCACCATCCCGATCCCCGCCACCGCCGTCGACCGGCTGGGGACGGAGCTGATCGACGCGCTGACCGGCGACCGGGTCGCCGTCTCGACGCGCGGCGAGGTCCGGCTGCCGCTGCCGGCGTGGGGCGTCCGCATCCTCAGTCCGGCCCCGCGGTGAGCGTGGCGACCAATCGAACGTGATCGTCGATGATCCGGGGCGCGCTTGGGAACTGAACGGGCCCGCGCGGCCCACGCCGATCACGATGCGTCGCTTCGTCGCACGGGACAGAGGGGGAACCATGAGGCGGGTCAACGTCGGCGTCATCGGTCTCGGCGAGGCGGCCCAGGTCATCCACCTGCCGATCCTGGCGCGGTTGGCGGACCGCTACCGGATCGCGGCGCTCTGCGACGTCTCGCCGACGCTGCTGGCCGTGCTCGGCGACCGGTACGGCGTGGACCCCTCGGCGCGGCACGCGGACTTCCGCGACCTCGTGGCCCAGCCCGACCTGGACGCGGTGGTGGTGGTCAACAGCGACGAGTACCACGCCGACTGCGTGATCGCCGCCCTGGGGCACGGCCGGCACGTGCTGGTCGAGAAGCCGATGTGCCTCACCCCGGCGGAGGCCGAGGCGATCATCGCCGCCCGCGACGCGTCGGGCGTCCAGGTGATGGTGGCCTACATGCGCCGCTTCGCGCCCGCCTTCACCGAGGCGGTCGACGAGGTGCGGCGGATGGGGCGCATCAACTACGTGCGCCTGCGCGACATCATCGGCCGCAACCGGCTGATCGTCGACCAGGCGAACGACGTCCACCGCCCCGGCGACGTCCCCCGCGAGGCGGCCGAGGACCGGGCAGCGCGGGCCGGCCGCCTCGTCCGGGAAGCGATCGGTGAGGCTCCGCCGGACGTCGCCGGCCTGTACCGCTTCTTGCTCGGGCTCTCGAGCCACGACGTGTCGGCGATGCGCGAGATGTTCGGCCCGCCGCGCCGCGTCCTGTCCGCGACGCACTGGAACGGGGGCAAGTTCCTGGTCGCCGTCTTCGAGTACGACGGGTTCCGGGCGCTGCTCGAGACGGGCGTCGACGAGCAGCTACGGTTCGACGCCCACATCGAGGTCTACGGGGCGACCAAGTCGCTCCGGGTCCAGTACGACACGCCCTACGTCTGGCAGCTGCCGACCACGGTGGTCGTCCAGGAGACGGTCGGCGACGCCTTCACCCAGTCGGTCTCGCGGCCGACCTTCAAGGACCCCTACACCGCCGAGCTCGAGTACTTCCACGGCGTGGTGACCGAGAACCGCGTTCCGAAGACCACCCCGGAGGACTTCACGACCGACCTCTCCCTCGCCCGCGCGATCATCGACGCCGTGCGGTTAGCCGGCGACTGAGCGGCGACCCGCGCCAGGCCGTGTCCGACGACCGCCCTCGTCGAAGATGGCGCCGCTGTAGCCCTTGACACCCCCACACCGCCCACCTAGACTCCCATCCGCTTACGAAACCGATTGCGCAACCGGTTGCCCGGGCTGCGTGGCTGGCGGGGGGCGGGACGGGTGGCGACGATCCGCGACGTGGCCGAGGAGGCGGGGGTCTCCAAGAGCACCGTCTCCCACGTCCTCAACCGGACCCGCTTCGTCGAGCCGGGCACCGAGCGCCGCGTCCGGGTCGCCGTGGAGCGCCTCGGCTACCACCCGAACTCGCTGGCGCGTAGCCTCCGCCGCCGGGTCACCCACACCATCGGGCTGGTCATCCCCGACAACGCCAACCCCTTCTTCGCCGACGTCGCCCGGGTCATCGAGGACGCTGGCTTCGCCGCCGGCTACAGCGTGATCCTCTGCAACTCCGACCTCTCCGAGCTCAAGCAGGCCGCCTACATCGATGTGCTCCTCTCCAAGCGCGTCGACGGCCTGATCCTCGTCTCGTCGGGCCTGATCGCCGCCGGGGACCGGCTCGACCCGATCGCCCGGATCGCCGACGCGGGGGTGCCGTGCGTGGTCGTCGACCGCGACCTCGGCGACGCCGCCGTCGACCAGATCCTCGTCGACAACGAGCAGGGCGGGTACCTCGCGGGTCGCTACCTCCTGGGCCTCGGCCACCGCCGGATCGCCTGCGTCACCGGGCCGAGCGACCTCACCCCGAGCGCGGGCCGGGTCGCCGGGTTCCGACGCGCGCTGGCCGAAGCCGGCGTCCCGCTCGCCGCCGGGCTGGCGATCGCGGGCAACGGCCGCTACGACGGCGGGGCCGAGGCCGTCGCCGAGCTGCGGCGGCGGGGGCTGCCCTTCACCGCGCTGTTCGCCTTCAACGACCTGACCGCGATCGGCGCGATCGGCGCGCTCTGGCGCGGCGGGTCCCGCGTCCCCGACGACGTCTCGGTGATCGGGTTCGACGACGTCCTGCCGGCCTCGGCGATCTACCCGGCGGTGACCACCGTCGCCCAGCCGATCGCCGAACTGGGGCGCCTCGGCGTCCGGGTGCTGCTGGACCGGATCGCGGCGCCCGACGCCCCCCGCGCGCGGCACGTGCTCGCCACCTCGCTCGTCGAGCGCGAGAGTTGCGGGCCGGCGCGGGGGGAGGAGGCGCGCGTGTCGTCCGTCGTGGTCGGGGCCCCGGCGCGACGCCGGGAGGACGAGTGATGGCCTCGGCGGGACGACCGACGCCCCGGCCGCCGTGAGGTCGGGCGGGTCGGAGACGGGGCCTAGCCGCCGGGGGGCGGAGCGACGACGACGTCGAGCGCGCGTCACCGGACGCGCCAGCGGGAGGAGACCACCACGATGGACGAGCAGCGGGGCGAGCAGCGCGACGAGCAGCGGACAGGGGCGCGACGCGGCGCCGGCGAGACGGCCGGTCTGATGCGCCAACTCGCCGCCGGCCGTATCAGCCGCCGCCAGTTCTCCCGGCGCGCCGCGGCGCTCGGGCTCTCCGTGCCGGCGGTCGGGGTGGCCCTCGGTCCGTCCCGGGCCGCCCGTGCCCACCAGGACGGCACCCCGCCGGCCTCGCCGGCGGCGATCGGCGCGTCGCTCGACCTCGCCAACCTGAGCCCGGACATCCCCGACCCCACCGAGCCGGTGACGATCACCTTCGCCTCGTGGGTCGGCGAGTCGGAGATCCTGCAGGGCCTGCGGGACCAGTTCCAGGAGCTGCACCCGACGATCACGGTCGAGTTCGAGGGGGTGCCGGCGGAAGAGTTCACCGACCGGCTGACGACCCGGGTCGCCGCCGGCAACCCGCCGGACGTCGCCTACCTCGACCAGAGCGCGGTGATCGACTTCGCCTCCCGCAACGCGCTCGTCGACCTGACGCCCTACACCGAGCAGAGCCTCGCGGTCCAGGTCGACGACTACGTCGAAGCGTTCATCTCCGGCGCCCGGTACGAGGACAGGCTCTACGGCCTGCCGATCGACGGCGAGTCGACCGGCCTCTTCTACCGCACCGACCTCTTCGAGGCCGCCGGGATCGCCGCGGCGCCGACGACCTGGGAAGAGTTCGAGGCCGCCGCCGTCGCGCTGACCAACGTCGACGAGAAGAAGTACGGCTTCATCACGTTCGCCACCGAAGCGGCCTTCTACTGGTACCCCTGGCTGTGGCAGAACGGCGGCGAGCTGCTCTCCGAGGACGGCCAGGAGCCGCTCTTCAATAGCGACGAGGGCAAGGAGGCGGCCGAGTTCTACACCGGCCTCGCCCAGTACTCGCCGCCCGACTTCTTCAACTCCAACTCCTACGACGGCCGGGTGGCGTTCGCGACGGGCCAGGTCGCGATGTACGTGGCCGGGGCCTGGTTCGCCTCCGTCCTCACGAGCGAGTTCCCGGACATCACCGGCAAGTGGGCGGCGGCGCCCCTCCCGGTGCGGAAGCGCTGCGCGACCACCATCGCCGGCGACACCCTGGTGCTCCCGGCGCAGGGCCAGAACCACGACGCGGCCTGGAAGTGGATCGAGTTCCTCTCGGCGCCGCAGAACATGGCGCTGTGGACGATCGGCACGGCCGAGGCGCCGGCATCGCTGCTGCCGACGCGCACCTCGCTGCTGAACGACCCCCGGATCTTCGAGGTCAACCCGATCCTCGAGGGCTTCGCCCAGCAGATGGAGTGCGGGATCACCAACGCGGCGCCGAACCCCCGCTTCGGCGAGGTCGAGACGGCGATCAACGACGCCCTCGGGCGCGCCATCTACGGCGAGATCGACGCCTCGACGGCCCTCGACGAGGCCGCCGAAGAGGCGACGAGCATCCTCCAGGGCTAGCGGCGGCGGTCGCGCCGGCGGCCGGCGGCCCCTCCCTCTCCGCGGAGGGGCCGCGGCCGCGGCGTGACGAGCAGGGGTGGGTGACCATGGCGGTGGGCAGCGCGGCGATCCAGAGGCAGCGTCCCGCGCCCCCGCGCCGCGGCGGCCGGCGGCGGGTGCTGCGCGAGATGCGCAAGCAGTGGTCGGCGTACCTCTTCCTCTCGCCGGTGCTGCTCCTCTTCGCCGTCTTCACCTTCTTCTCGGTGGGCTACGCGTTCTACCTGAGCTTCCACCAGTGGAACATCCTGGAGCCGCAGAAGCCCTTCGTCGGCCTCGACAACTACGCCCGCCTGCTCGAAGACGAGCGGTTCCGGCAGGCGATCCTCAACACGGTCTACTACACGGCCGCCTCGGTGCCGCTGACGATCGGCTTCGGCCTCCTCGTCGCGCTGCTCCTCAACAACCAGATCCGTGCCCGCGGCCTCTTCCGGGCGCTCTTCTACCTCCCGGTCGTGACGCCGCTGGTGATCGCCTCGATCATCTGGAAGTGGGTCTACAACGGCGACTTCGGGCTCCTCAACTACTACCTGATCAAGCTCAACATCATCCAGGAACCGCTGCTCTGGCTGGCCGACAAGAACCTGGCGATGCCGGCGGTGATCCTGACCAGCGTCTGGAAGAGCGTCGGCTTCGCGATGGTGGTCTACCTCGCCGGTCTCCAGGGGATCCCCGAGGACTACTACGACGCCGCCAAGATCGACGGCGCGAACGGGTTCCGCCGCCTGCGGGACATCACCATCCCGCTGCTCTCCAGCACGACGCTGTTCCTGGTCGTGATCTCGGTGCTCGGCTCCTTCCAGGTCTTCACCCAGATCTTCGTGATGACCAACGGCGGGCCGCTCGGGCGGACGCGGACGATCGTCTGGTACATCTACCAGACCGCGTTCAAGAACTTCGACATGGGCTACGCCGCGGCGATGGCCTACGCCCTCTTCGCGCTGATGTTCGGCTTCACCCTGCTGCAGATGCGCTTTCTGCGGCGGGAGGTCGAGTACTAGCGCGCGGCACCGGGCGCGACGTCGCGACGGATCGAGGAGGAGCCCACCGTGGCGGTCCTGGTCGGGGAACAGCGGCGGCAGCTGGCCGCGCGGAGTGGGTCGCTGCGCCGGCGGCAGCAGTGGCGGGCGTTCGCCTGGAACGCCGTCATCTACGCGCTCCTGATCGCGAGCGGCGTGCTCTTCGTCGCGCCCTTCGTCTGGATGGTCACGGCGTCGTTCCAGGACGTCGGCGACATGTTCCGGTGGCCGCCGAGCTGGATCCCGCGCAGCCCGAGCTTCGACAACTACGTCGACTTCTTCGCCCAGGAGCGGATCGGCCGCTACTTCTTCAACAGCGCCTACGTGGCGATCACGGTCACGGTGATCCAGCTCTTCCTCGCCTCGCTGGCCGCCTACACCTTCGCCAAGCGCCGCTTCCCGGGCCGGGACGCGCTCTTCCTGGTGACCCTCGGCACGCTGATGATCCCCGGCCAGGTGACCCTGATCCCCAACTACGTGATCCTCAAGCACATCCCCTTCTTCGGCGGGAACGACCTGCTCGGGCAGGGCGGCCACGGCTGGCTCGACTCCTACTGGGGCCTCATCGCCCCCCAGGGCGCCAGCGCCTTCGGGATCTTCCTCCTCCGCCAGTACATGAAGACCATCCCCGACGACCTGCTCGACGCGGCCCGGGTCGACGGCGCGAGCGAGTTCCGGATCTACCGCCAGGTGGTGATGCCCCTCTGCCGGCCGGCGATCGCCGCCCTCGGCATCTTCACCTTCACCTACCAGTGGGACGACTTCTTCTGGCCGCTGGTCATCGTCAGCAACGAGGACCTGCGGACGCTCCCGCTCGGGCTGGCGCTCTTCGTGGTCCGCAACCGCACCGTCTGGGACCTGCTGATGGCCGGCTCGGTCATCGCCACCCTCCCGGTCCTGATCGTCTTCCTCCTCTTCCAGCGGCACTTCATCCGCGGCATCGCCGTCACGGGCATGAAGTAGGGCCGAGACGACGGCCGGGACGGCCACGACGGCCACGACGGCCGGGGAGGAGAGGCAGCACCGTGCGCATCGCCGTACTCGACGCCCCCCAACGGTTCAGGTTCGAGGACCGGCCGGTCCCGACGATCGGGGACGGCCAGGCTCTGGTCCGCGTCGCGGCGTGCGGGGTCTGCACCTCCGAGCTGCACATGTGGGACGGCACCACGGGGGGCCGTGGCCTGCCGCGGGCGATCGGCCACGAGGTGAGCGGGGTCGTCGAGCGGGTCGGGTCGGCGGCGGACGGGCTCCGCGCCGGCGACCGGGTCGCGGTCTGGGTCACGGAGGGCGGCTTCGCCGAGCACGTCGCGGTCGACGCCGCGGCCTGCTTCCCGACCGGCGACGTCCCGCTCGAGCAGGCGCTGGGCGAGCCGCTCGCCTGCGCCGTCAACGCCGTCGAACTGGCCGGGGTCGCCCTCGGCGACGACGTCGTGGTGATCGGGGCCGGCTTCATGGGCAACCTGGTCCAGAAGCTGGTCCAGCTCCGCGGCCCCCGCCACGTGATCGTCGCCGACACCCGGCCCGATGCCCTCGAGCGCGCCGCCCGCCTCGGCGCCACCCGGACCGTCCTCGTCGGCCACGAGCCGCTGCCGGAGGTGGTCGCCGAGCTGACCGGCGGGCGCGGCGCGGACGTCAGCTTCGAGGCCACCGGCGTTCAGGCCGCGCTGACGGCCCTCGGCGAGGTGACGCGGATGAGCGGCACGGTCGTCATCGTCGGCTACCACCAGGGCGGCGAGCGGACCATCCCGCTCGCCGCCTGGAACTGGATGGCCTTCACGATCGTGAACGCCCACTTCCGGGAGGTCCCGACCATCCTGCGCGGGATGCGGACGGGGATGCGGCTGCTGGCCTCCGACCGCCTCGAGCTGGGGGACCTGCTCACCCACCGCTTCCCGCTCGCGGACATCGACCGGGCGTTCCGCGCCTCCCACGAGAAGCCGCCGGGCTTCTGCAAGGCGACGGTGGTCGTGGACGGGGCGCTGGCGTGACGACGCCGCCGCGCGGCCGAGCCGGTCGATGGTCGGACCGGACCGGCAACGAGGAGGGCCAACCGAGGAACGCCGTCGTCGCCGTCGTCCGTCGCCGTCGTCCGTCGCCGTCCCCGGCCCCGCCGGATGGCACCCCGACCCGTTGGCCGTCTGTCCGGCCCGACACGATCGTCTGAGGAGGGACCACGATGCCAGTCGTCGACCGTCGCGAGTTCGGGGGGCGGTTCACCGTCAAGGAGAACTCGCAGCGCCTCGCCAACTACCGCTACCTCGAGATCCAGCTGATGGAGATGATCGCCGGCTGGTCGCACACCACCCCGCAGCTCGCCTTCAAGGCCACCTTCGGCTACCACGTCTACGACCACGCCCAGTCCGCCGACCTGCTCGGCGAGCGCCTCGAGCAGCTCCGGTCGGGGCGGCACAGCCAGGAGCCGGCGACGGACGAGTTTGCCCGCCTCTGCGAGCACGTCTGGAACCTGGGCTCGACGCTGGAGCGCCTGGTCGCGGTCTACCGGGTGCTCGAGCCGCACCTGGTCAGCAGCTACGTCTACCACGCCGACGCCACCGACCCGATGATCGACACCCCGACCGTCGGGCTCCTCCGCCGGCTGGCCGCGATGGGGCAGTCCCACGTCGCCTGGGGCCAGGCCGTGCTCGAGTCGCTCGCCCGCTCGCCGGAGGACCGCCGGCGGGCGCTCGAGGTCCAGGCCGACATCGAGGGGCGCCTGGTGGCCTGCGGCGGCGTCACCGGCCAGGGGATCGAGTCGCACTGGCTCACCTTCCACAGCGCCAAGGAGGAAGAGAAGGCGCCGCCGCGGGTCAAGCGCGGCCGGTCGGGCTACCGGTTCACCAAGCGGTCGGCGCCGCTCGACCACCCGGTCGTCGAGGCGCCCTTCTGGTTCTCGGCCGACCGCGAGGACTTCCGCGTCTACCAGGCCGAGGAGGAGTGGTCGCTCGAGTCCTTCCGCCACAAGTTCCACCAGCTCCTCTACGGCGAGGTCGAGACCACGGACCGGATGGGCAAGATGCTGTCCGAGTTCCCCGACCTGCCGTGGGCGATGCGGATGGAACTCGCCCACCAGATGTGGGACGAGGCGCGCCACATCGAGATCGTCGCCAAGGCGGTCGAGGACGAGCTCGGCGGCGAGCTCGGCTACGGGCCGTGGCCGCTGGTCTGGTGGTGGATGCAGAACGAGGAGGACCCCCTCAAGCGGATCACCGTCACCAACAGCTGGGCCGAAGCGAACCTGATGCACACCCTCCGCGAGTGGCGGACCGAGGCCGAGCGGCGGGGCTTCACCCGGATCGCCGAGCTCTCCGACTACCTCCAGGCCGACGAGCGCACCCACGTCCGCCTGGCGACCGACTGGCTGCGGAAGCTGACCGAGGACGACCTCGCGCACCGGGACGAGCTGGTGCGCTGGGGGACGCAGGCGATCGGGCGCATCCAGGGCTTCTACGCCGAGCGCGCCGCCGACGGCGGCACCCAGGTCAGCGAGCCGACGGGCATCCAGTTCACCTTCGTCAAGGGCGGCGAGGCGGCCCTGGCCGGCACGCCGAGCAAGATCATCGGCGAGTAGCCGGGCGACGGGACCGGGGCGGGGCGCCTTCATCTGAATGGGAAGGTCCCCTGAATGGGAAGGCCCCCCGCCCCGGTCCGGCCCGGTCCCGCTCGGCGCCCCGACCGCCGGGGCCGGCCGGACGGCGAGGACCTTGGTGACGCGGCACGGCGTCGTGCCGACGGAGAGCCCGAGGAGGCACCGATGAGCGCTGCTCCCGACCTCGAGGACGACGTCCGAAGCGGTATCGGCCGTGAGATGACCGCCTGCCGCCGTTGTGCACTGTCCCGCAGCACGGTAGCGGGCGTCACAGCTATGGCGCCGCGCCGCCCGTTCGGGGTGGCGCGGTGAGACGGACGCGGACGCTCGGTGTCCGGCCGCGTCCGCCGCCAACGGAGGCGGCGCGGTGAATCACGGGGTGAGGTTCGGCGCCGGTGGGCGCGAGCGAAGAGGGGGAGGGACGGGACTCACGGACCTGGTCGGTCGTCGAGGGAGGCAACCTACCGTGACGAAGCACACGCACGCGCGCACGCTCCATCTGCTGGTCGTGGTCCTCGTGCTCCTCGCGCCGGTGTTCACCGCGCCGATGCGGGGATCGGCCGCCGCGCAGCCCTCGGGCGAGGTGAAGCTCTGGACGGAGTTCACCGCCGGCGGCGAGAAGACCGGGATCGAGGCCCTGATCGCGGCCTGGCAGGCGAAGAACAACGGCGTCAGCATCAACCACCGGCCGATCGGCAACGAGCAGTTCTTCACGGTGATCCGAACCGGGATCGCCGGCGGTGAGCCGCCCGACCTCCTGCAGTGGGAGGGCTACCAGCAGACGCGAGACTTCGCGAAGGCCGGTCAGATCGTCGACCTCACCGAGTGGTGGAACACCCACAAGGCGAACTTCGACCTCCAGGACGCGGCCGAGCGGGCGTGCACCTTCGAGGGCAAGATCTACTGCGTTCCCTACACCTATCACACGGGTTGGCAGGTCTACTACAACCCCGCCATCCTCGAGGAGAACGGCATCCAGGTGCCGACCAACTACGAGGAGTTCCTGGCCGCCGCGGAGACCCTGAAGGGCAACGGGGTGACGCCGATCGCGTTCGGCGGCAAGGACGGCTGGCCGGGCGAGCACTGGTACATGGCGTTCCTCGTCCAGCGCTGCGGCGTGGCCGGGGTCTACTCGGCCATCGAGGGCACGGGCGCGAAGTTCACCGACCCGTGCTTCGTCCAGGCCGCGGCCGACTTCCAGAACCTGGTCGAGAAGGAGTACTTCTCGCAGGGCGCCGCCAGCGACGACTACGGCACCGCGCAGGCGATCTTCCTGTCGGGCCAGGCCGCGTTCTTCCAGACCGGCAGCTGGTTCGCCTCGGGCTGGGACCAGACCCCGCCGGAGATCGAGATCGGCATCATGCCGTTCCCGCGGATGGCCGACAGCGCGTTCCCGAACGACGTGACGGGCGCCGTCACCCACACCTTCGGCATCCCGACCGCGGCCGAGAACCCGGAAGCCGCGATGGCCGTGCTGGACTGGATGGCCTCGCCGGAAGGGGCCGCGATCTGGGCCCAGAACGGCAACCTCTCGATGGTCGCCGGCGCCGTCGACACCTCGGCGCCCCAGACGATCAAGGACCTGTGGACAAATGTGAAGGCCGCCCAGGCCGCGCTGCCATGGATCGAGAACGAACTGCCCCCCGGCGTCGGGGAGGACAAGGTCTACACGGGCACCGTGGCGCTGATCACCGGCGACATGACGCCTGAACAGTTCTCGCAGTCGATCCAGGAGGCGCTCGACGCCAGTCGGACCTAGCCCGACGGGCACCCGACGTCGACCTCGTTAGCCGCGGGGCGGCCGGCCGGCCGGCTACCGGCCGGCCGCCCCTTCCCATCCGCGGGCGGGAGGACCAGTCCCATGGAGATCAACGCCGCTCCCGTGGCCGAAGTTGCGGCGGCACGCCTGCCACGGACGAGCACCGCGCGGTTCTGGCATCGGGAGGGGCTCCTCCTCATCCCGTTCCTGACGCCGGCCCTCCTCTTCTACGCGGTGTTCCTGCTGCTGCCGCTGGCCGGCACGATTGCCCTCAGCTTCACGGAGTGGTCGGGGTTCAACGTCGCCGACATCGAGTGGGTCGGGCTGGCCAACTTCGAGGAGCTCGGCAACGATCCGATCTTCTGGCAGTCCCTGCGGCACAACCTGACCTTCCTCTTCGGCTCGGTCGTGCTCAAGACCGCCGTCGCGCTCCTCCTCGCGCTCGCGCTCGACCAGAACCTGCCCTTCTCGAACTTCTTCCGCGGTGTCTACCTGATGCCGACCGTGATCTCGCTGGTCGTGGTCGGGATCGTCTTCACGCTGGTGTTGAGCCCGTCGCTGGGGCTCGTCAACCCGCTGCTCGAAGCGATCGGGCTGGGGGACTACACGCGGGCCTGGCTCGGTGACCCGGACACGGTCCTCCCCCTGATCATCGTGATCGACGCCTGGCACGGGTTCGGGCTCTACATGTTCCTCTTCATCTCGCGCCTGATCGCGATCCCCCAGGACCTCCACGACGCGGCCTTCGTGGACGGGGCGAGCGGCGTCCAGGACATCCTGCACATCACCCTACCGCTGATGAAGAGCATGGTCGCGATGGTCGTCCTGCTGGCCGCGATCGAGAGCCTGAAGATGTTCGCCCTCGTCTTCATCCTGACCCGGGGCGGCCCCAACCACGCCAGCGAGGTGCTCTCTTCCTGGGCCTATTTCCAGGGGTTCACCGCGAACAAGGTCGGCTACGGCAGCGCGATCCTCGTGGTGTTGCTGATCATCACGTTCATCCTGGCCTACATCCAGGTGACCCGGTTCCAGCCCAAGGACGAGTACTAGGGAACGGAGACCCGGCCGGGGACCGCCTGGGCGGTCCGTGCCGGCGGCCGTGATGAGGAGGCACCCCGTGCGACGATCGAACGCCGTCAAGATGGCCGTGTTCTATCCCATCTACCTGCTGCTCTCGGCAGTGATCCTCTATCCCCTGATCTGGATGATCTACAGCTCATTCAAGGGGAACGAAGACATCTTCTCCAGCGTCTTCGCGCTGCCGGACCGGATCTACCTGAAGAACTACTCCAGGGTGTTCACCGACGGGAACATGGACATCTATTTCCGTAACAGCATGCTGATCTCCGTCGTGTCCGTCGTCGGTCTGCTCTTGTTCTCGTCGCTCGCCGCCTACGCGTTCGCGACCTTCGAGTTTCGCGGCAAGACGCCGCTCTTTCTCCTGTTCCTGGTCGGCCTCATGGTGCCCCCCCAGGCGCTGATCATCTCCGGCTTCAAGGTGATGTCCGTCCTCCACCTCCTGGACACCTACTGGGCGCTGATCTTCACCTACTTCGGCTGGACCTCGTTCGGGATCATGGTGCTGCGGAACTTCTTCCAGTCCGTGCCCGGCGAGATCAAGGACGCCGCGCGGGTGGACGGGGCGGGCCACTGGCAGATGTTCAGCCGGATCATGCTGCCCCTTTCCCGCCCCTCGCTCTCGACCATCGCCATCTTCTATTTCATGTGGGTCTGGAACGAGTTCATCTATCCCCTGGTCTACATGCAGTCGATCGAGAAGTACACCGTGCCGCTCGGTGTCCTCTTCTTCAACAGCCAGTACCAGATCGAGTGGGGGCTCCAGATGGCGGCGCTGACCGTGGCCACGATGGTGCCGCTGGTCGTCTACTACGGCTTCCAGAAGCAGTTCATCCGCGGCATCCTGGCGGGTTCGCTCAAGGGATGACGGCCGGCGCACGGCCGGCGCACGGCGGTCCGCGCGGCCGTCGGCCGTCACCGGCACGGCGGCAACCCGGCAACGGTGGCCCCGAAGCGCAGGCGCAAG
>CADCWG010000155.1 GCA_902806335.1 uncultured Thermomicrobiales bacterium
CCCGGCACGCCGACGCGCGCGACGTGCCCCCCGACGCGTCGACCCCGCCCTGGGGAACCGCGCCCGAACGCGCCTGGCAGGGCGTGCTAGGCGCCGTCCGGGCCCTGGTCCGCGGCGTCCGGCCCGCGGTCCTCGGCGGCGCCCGGCCCGCCGAACTCGGGAGCGAGGGCGCACCCGTCCGCCCGTGAGGGCCGGCCCACCCGCCCCGTCCCGCCGCCGGCTAACACCTGCGACGAGTCGCCCCGATCGAGGGGGGCCAGCAGGGGATATCCGACCACGATCGACTCGGGACGACGCACAGCGCGGGGGTCGGGGCGTACGCCCCGACCCCCGCGCTCCGTTCGCGCCGGTGATGTCGCGCCGGAAGCTACTGCACCGTCAGGACGCCGATCATCCCGGCCTCGCTGTGGCCCGGGAGGTTACAGATGATGTCGTAGGTCCCGGCCGGGGCGTTGATCGTCGTCTGGCCGGTCTGGCCGGCCTCGACCGTGACGGAGATCCCCAGCGCCGGGACAGAGAAGTTGTGGGGCGCCTGACCGAGGTTGGGCACCGCGACCGTCACGTCGGTGTTGGCCGGGATGGTGAGCTGGTTCGGGTTGAAGAGGAACTCCGACGGTGCGCCCATCTCGACGGTGAACTGGGCGCCGGTCGCCGCGGCCGGGGTGGCGGCCTGCGGGGGCTCCGGCGTGCCGCCGATGCCCTCGCCCGGCCCGCCCGGCGGGGTCGCGTCCGTCGTCGCGCCCTCCAGGGGAGCGGTCTCCGCCCCGGCCGGAACCTTGTCGGCCGCGACCAGCTTCCACAGCGCGCCGTCGCGGGACGTCTCGCCGGTGGCCTCGGCGTAGCCGCAGGTGCAGTTGGTCAGGTACATCTCGCCGTTCTCGCCCTCGCCGGCGCCGGTGGCGAACAGCGTGGTGTCGAGCAGCGCCTCGTACTGCCAGTTGCCGTCGTCGCCGCGGGCCACGCCCCAGATCCGGCCCGAGCAGAAGTCGGAGTTGAAGTGGATGCCGTCGAGCGTCGGCGACTCGTCGCCGCGGTAGACGCCCATCGCGATCACCGTGCAGCCACCGGCCTCCTGGTCGACGTGGGAGTACTCGGCGGCCGGCAGCACGCCGACCTTCGGGCAGTTGGGCTCCATCGAGTTCGGGAAGCAGTGGGACCCCTGGAGGAACTTCCAGCCGTAGTTCCAGCCGCCGACGGTCCCGGCGGGCTCGAAGTTGATCTCTTCCCAGAAGTTCTGTCCGACATCGCCGATCCAGAGGTCGCCGGTGTCCCGGTCGAAGCTGAACTGCCACGGGTTGCGCAGCCCGTAGGCCCAGATCTCCGGCCGCGCGTCGGGGTGAAGCCGGGCGAAGGCGTCTTCGGCCTCGTTCCCCTGCAGGCCGAACAGGTTGATCGGGATGTCGCCCTGGGCGAAGGGGTTGTCGGCGGGGATGGTGTAGGCGCTACCGCCGACCAGGGCACTGGTCGTGGCCTGCCCGGTGGCCACGGCCACGGCCGGGGAGACGTCGATGCGCAGCATCTTGCCGAGGTAGGTGCCGAGGTCCTGGCCGGCGTCGAGCGGATCGCCTTCGAGCCCGCCGTCACCGTGGCCGATGTAGAGGTAGCCGTCCGGACCGAACTGGATCTCGCCACCGAGGTGGTTCGGGTACGGCTCGGGCCGCCAGCTGATGATGATCGCGCTGTTGGGGTCGGCCTTGTTCGGGTCGGTCGTCGACACCCTGTACTGCACGGTCACGAGGTCGCCGCTGCGGAGCAGGTTCGTGGAGTTGGTGTAGAAGATCCCGTTGTTCCGGAAGTCGGGGTGGAACGCCAGCCCGAGCAGGCCCTGCTCGAGGAAGGCGTACATCACGGCGTTCGCGCCCGTGGGGTCGGTCAGGTCGAGGAATGGCTCCGGCAGGAGCTGGCCGTTGGCGTCGACGATCCGGATCATGCCGCCGCGCTCGACGACGAAGATGCGCCCGCTGCCGTCGTTCGGGGCGGCCACGTTGACCGGGTCGGCGAGGCCGTCGGCCACCTTCACGAGCTGGACCTGCGGGTCGCCGGGCAGGTCGCCGCCGGGCTGCGCCACGTGCGACGGGTAGAAGGCGTACTGGCCGGGCAGCGGCGTCGCCAGCGTTCCCGCCGGTGTCCCCTCGGCCGCCGGAGTGGCCTCCTGGGCGGCGACCGAGAAGACGCCGCTCGCGGCGACCAGGACGACGAGGAACGCGGAGACCAGGGGCCGTGGGGTCCTCATGGGGCACCTCTCCTGTCCGAAGGACGGCAGGTCGACGGCACCGACAGGGTGCCGGGGTGGACGTCCCGGCGGGTCCGCGCCGACCCGCCCCGCCCCCTTTCTCCCCGCGGCCCGACGCACCAACGCGCACTATAGGGTGGCGCATGCTACCGGTAGATCGGCATCAACGCAAGACCAACCTCGACGCAAAGGGCCAGCGGGCGCCGTCCACGCGGCGCGTGCCGCCATCGCGCGTCGTCCGGGCCGAGGGTGCCCTGCCCAGGTGGCGCGGTGGACGATTCGATCCCCCGCCACAACGCGATGTGGGGAACAAGACGCCCGCGGTGGGAAACCAGCCCCTCGGCGAGGGCGGAGCGGGGCAGACAGCTCCGTCCCGTCGTCCGTCCGTGCCGCCCGATCTCACGGCCCGGGAGACGCCATCACGATCCCCGGACCACCGGGGCACTCGCGGTCACGGGGAGTCGGTCGCGGGCCGGTCCGACGTCGATCCCGGTCTCCGGCCGCCCGTCTTCGGCTCTGGGTACCACCGCCCGGCGGACGACGGACGACGCCCCGGCCATTCGGCCGGGGCGTCGGGTGAAGACGATCGGCTGGCCGCCGGACGATGCGTGCTCCGGGACGCCTGTCATCCCGCCTCACCAGGGTCGGCGTTTGGCGCGCTGGGAGCAGACCGACCGACCGCGCTTCCCGGTCACGGGCCGGACGCGCGGTCGGTCGGTCTCCATCCCGGCTCCGAGCCGACGAGTTGACTGGCCGCCGGATGGGCGGCGATCGGTGACCAGCGACAGGCGGGAGGTAGGGGCGGTCGCCGTGACGTCGGATGAGGGCCCAGAGCAGCCGGCCCGGGGGCATCAGCGGACGACGCGGAACGCCGACGTGCCCGCGGCCGTGGGGCTGGCGACGACCGGGCCGCCGACCCGCTCGCCGGCCCGGACCATGGCCGCCCCGACGAGGCGGCGGAGCGACGCGATCGGCTGGGGTCCCGACCAGCGGTCGGCGCCAAACCGGTGGGGGGCGGTCGCGCGGGCGACCAACTCGTCGTGCTGGTCGTGGGCGACCCGATGGATCAGGCTGGGGGAGTACATCGTGGTGGTCTCCGGAGAGTGCGGCCCGGTAGCGGCCGTACGGACGGTAGGGTTCGGACCCGTGTGGCGCCGTCGGTTCGGCGGGAGATATCCCCGACCGCGGATGCCGGCGGGCGAGCGGCGCTCGACACCGGTCGCGCGTGGGTGACGGGCTCGAGGCGTGCCCCCCGGCCGGTGCTGGCCGGCGGGGGCGCGATCAGTGGAGGCCGCCAATCTGGCGCAGGAGACCGAGGCTGTCGAGGATCACCCAGCACTCGGCGAGTCGTCCGCTCGCCACCCGATCGATGGCCACCCCCGTCGCCGTCACCCCCTGGCCGGTCGGTGGCAGGCCCAGGAAGGGACCGGTGTGGGTGCCCTGGAGCACGAAGCGGCTGGCGACGCGGTCTCCCTCGGCGGCAAGGTCTTCGATCTTGATCTGGAGATCGGGAAAGCCGGCGCGCCACTCGGCGAGATCGATCCGGACGCCTTCCGTCCCGTAGAGGTCGCCGTCGCCAGCGTGGCGGATGTGGTCGGCCGCGACCAACTCGGTCAGGAGCCGGGTGTCCCCCCGGTTGATGACCTCCTCGAAGAAGCGGCGGACAAGGAGCTTGTTGGCAATCGCGATGTGGTCGCTGATCGGTTCAACCATGGTGTCTCTGCCTTCCAGACCTTCCTTGGGTCAGGTGATGTCGAAGCGGATGCCGGTCGAGTCCCGAGGCCGGCGTCGGGTTTGGACCCCGCGGTTCGGAAAGCGCCCCGCGGCGTCGGGCACCTCGGACGGTCGCGGTCCGTCCTGGAGATCGGAACGGCGACGGGGCGGGCGACTCTCGTCGCCCGCCCCGCCGTTTGATGGGGGTTAGGCCTGCCGTCGGCGGACGGCCGAGGCGGCGGCCAGGGCCAGGACGAGCCCGGCACCGAGGAGCAGGAGTACCGTGTCGGAGCGGTCCGCGGCGTTGGCGCCGGCGCCCGTGGAGGGCAGCGCCGCCACCGGCTCGGACGTCGCGGACTTGGTCGGCGCCGGACCGGCGGCGCGCTTCGTCGGCGCGGCGGTCGGCTCGTCGGTCGCCGGCTTGGTCGGCTCCGTCTCGCCCCGGGCGTCGACCGGGATCACGAAGAAGGTGCAGGTCAGTTCCTCGACCGGAGCGAGGTAGACCCCGATCAGGTTGGTGTTCGGGTTCGTAACCTCCCGCGGCTCGAACCCGTCCGGGGTGCCGCAGACGGTCTGGAAGTCGGCGAAGTCGCCGGGCACGCCCAGCTCGATGGTGTAGGTGCCCTCGCCGAGACCCTGGAAGCCGACAACGCCGGCCTCTCCGGTCGTGTCCGAGACCACGAACCCGTCGGCGTCACGGGTGACCGTCACCGCGATGCCGGCCTCGCCGGGGCAGTCGCGCACGTAGTTGTTGCCGTCGTAGGCGACCGGGCAGAGGAGCGCCTGGACGACCAGGGCGTTGGTGTCGCTGTGCGGGGCCGGCACGGTCGGCACCTCCGTCGGCGCCTCGGTCGGCGCCTCTTGCCCGACGAAGACCAGGGTGACGGCGTTCTGGCCTTCCGCGGCGTCGAAGCTCAGGCTGGCGGGCTCGAGGACGGTGCCCTCCGGCTGGCCGGCCAGGATCTCGAGCGAGATCGCGGCGCCGAACATGATCTCCAGCGAGGCTCCCTCGCTGGCGGACGAGGTCAGCTCCGCGAGCGGCTGGCCGTCCTGGGTGACGGCGACCACGACGCCGCCGAGCTTGGTGCAGTCGCTGATCCGGTCGTACCCGGCCGGACACTGGTAGGCGTTGAGGTTGAGCGAGCTCTGGGGGGCCTGGGCGCCGGCCGGCAACGCGGCCAGCACCAGGGCGATGAGGGCGAACAGGACGGGACT
>CADCWG010000156.1 GCA_902806335.1 uncultured Thermomicrobiales bacterium
TCCGAGGCCTTCCCGCCGGAGGAGCGCGGCCGCGCGCTCGGGATCTGGTCGGCGATCTCGGTCTCCGGCCTGGCGCTCGGCCCGGTCGTCGGCGGCCTGCTCGTCGAGTACGCCAGCTGGCACTGGATCTTCCTCGTCAACGTCCCGATCGGCATCGCGGCGTTCCTCGTCACCCTGGCGGTGGTGCCGGAGTCGCGGGACACCTCGGGCACGGTGGCCACCGACATCCCGGGCACGGTGGTCATCACCGGCGCGGTCGGCGGGCTGACCTACGGCCTGATCACCGCCGGCGAGCGGGGCTGGACCGACGGCAGGGTGCTCACCGCCTTCGCGGTGGCGGCGGTGCTCTTCCCGCTCTTCGTCCTGATCGAGGCGCGGACCGCCAAGCCGATGGTGCCGCTGCGCTTCTTCCGCTCCTCCACCTTCACCGGCGCCAACCTCGACGCCTTCGCGGTCAGCTTCCTGATCGCGGGTGTGGCGTTCGCCTTCACGCTCTACCTGCAGAACGTGCTCGGCTTCTCCGCGGTGCGGGCCGGGTCGGCGATCCTGCCGCTGGTCGCCGTGATGATGGTCGGCGCCCCGATCACCGGCGCGCTGGTCAACCGGGTCGGCGCCCGGATCCTGATCTCGATCGGGATGATCATCTCGGGCGCGGGGATGCTGCTCTTCCTGCGGGCACGGGCCGACGGCAGCTACTGGGACATCCTGCCCGCCTACCTGGTGCTCGGCTTCGGCAACTCGATGATCTTCGCCCCGATGACCACCGCGGTCCTCAACAGCGTCGAGTCCGCGAAGAGCGGCGTCGCCTCGGCCGTCAACGGGGCGATCCGAGAGATCGGCAACTCGTTCGGGATCGCGCTGCTCGGCACGCTGATGAACCGGGCGTACCGCGAGGAGTTCAACGCCAACGGCTCCGTCGACGCGCTTCGCGACAGCGCCGACCCGGCGCTCGCCCCGCTGCGGCCGCTCATCGGCCAGGCCGGGGAGGGGGTCAACTACGCCGGGGAGGCGGTCTACGAGCTCTTCCGCCGCGCCGGGCTCGACCCGTCCGCGCCCGGACTGGCCCCGGTCGCGGACGGTCTACGGCGGGCGAGCGGCCAGTCCTTCATGGCCGGGATGGACCTCGCGGTCATCGTCTCGGCGGTCGGGATCATGACGGCCAGCGTCGTCTCCTTCTTCCTCATCAAGGACCGGGTCGCCCTGACGGAGGGCGTGGCCGACCCGGCGACCGGGGGCGACGGTGTCCTCGCCTCGGGTCCAGCCGCCTGACCGACGACCTGGTGCGGTGACGGTCGCGCGGCCGCACCGTTCTCCGCCGCGGCCGGTCCTGTTCGACGGGCCACGGCGGCTGTCTCGCCGTCGCCTATGCCGCCCAGCAGGAGGATGACGCGATGTCCACGCTTCCCTCGTCACGGCGCGAACGCACGGCCCCGCTCGTGGGCGCGAACGACGAGCGCGTCGATCGACGACGGATCCTGCCGGTCGGGCTGGCCGCGATCGCGATCACGGTGGTGGCAAACGTCCTGGTGCGGGCGGTGGGCCAGGCGATCTTCGAGATCGACGACGCGTTTGACCCGCTGGCGACGGTGTTCCCGACCGTGATGGCGAGCGTGGTCTACATGCTGCTCGCGGTCGGCGTCTTCGCGGTGCTGGTCCGGTACGTGGCGCGGCCACTTCGCTTCTTCCGGCTGGTCGCCGTTGTCGCGCTGGTGCTGTCGTACTTGCCGCTGCTGGCGCAGTGGTCCGCCGAGGGGGCGAGCGCCGGCGCGATCACCACGCTGGGGGCGATGCACCTCGTCGGTTTCGCGGCCGCCGTCGGCCTCCTCACCACCCGCACGCGGGCCGCCGCGTAACCCCCACGCTCCCAGGCGACGCGCGTGCCCTCGCGGCGCCCTGCCGTCCGATCGCTCGGTGTGTCTCGTCGCCGCCCGAGCCCATTCCCCAGGAGACGACGATGCTCGACCTGTCGACCGAGAAGGACGCCCATGTCGCTCAGCGCCTGGGCGAGGACCCGATCGCCTGGCTGGGGACCGTGCGCCCCGACGGGCGGCCGCACCTCGTGCCCGTCTGGTTCTTCTACGACGGGGAGTCGGTCCTCGTCTACTCGGAGCCCGACAACCAGAAGGTGCGGAACCTTCGCGCCAACCCCCGGGTGACCCTGGCAATCGACGACACCCGCGGCGGCGGGGACGTGGTGATGGTGGAGGGCGAGGCGACCCTCGACGACGCACCGGCCACCGAGGCGCCGCCGGCGTACCTGGAGAAGTACCGGAACGGCATCGTCCAGATTGGCCACACCCCCGAGTCGCTGCTGGCGACCTTCTCCCAGGCCATCCGGATCACGCCGAAGCGGATCATCCATTGGTAAGACGGCGGCAACCGTGACCGCCGGACCGTGTCCTACCGCCACCCGGGTATTGAGACCGAATCCGGCTGATCAGCGGTGGTGTCGGGGGTGACGGGACGGCGCGAGCGCCCGGGGCTGAGCCCCACGGTCAGAGGCTCGGGGAGGAACCCGGCTGGAGCCGGCCGCGATCCCGCCGGGCGAAGCGGCGGCGACCACCCGGATCCGGTATGCGATCCGGTGAACAGTCGACGACTCGGCGACGCGAGCATCGCGGAGGCCGCCCGCGGCCGATCGCCGGGATCACTGGAGTAGGGACGAAGCCGGCTGGTGGCGGCCGGGGTCTGCGGGCGCGGCGGCCACCGTGGCCAACCGGAGTCCTTAGCGCAGCGGCGGGCCACGCGGCCACTGCCCGCGCGGCCCGCCGGTCGTCGCGGACGTCCCCGGGCGCCAGGGCCCGCGCCCGTTCGTCCTACGGCCCTCCCGAGGTGGGCCGTTCGCTTAGAGCGGGACGTCCGGGGAGGCGCGGAGCCAGAAGGCCTGGAGCCGCGCCTTGAGCGGCAGGTGGTCCACCTCGGCGAGGTCGGGATCGAGGGCGAGCAGGTCCTCCGCGGCCTGCCGGGCCTCATCGAGGAGGCGGGTGTCGAAGCCTCCGTCGAGCCAGGCCAGTTCCGGCAGGCCGCTCTGACGGGTCCCGATCACGTCGCCAGGGCCGCGGAGCTCGAGGTCCTTCTGGGCGAGCACGAAGCCGTCGGTGGTGTCGACCATCGTCTGCAGCCGCTCTTCCCCGACCGGGGTCGCTTCGTCGGCGAGGAGCAGGCAGTACGACCGCGCGCCGCCGCGGCCGACCCGGCCGCGGAACTGGTGGAGCTGGGAGAGCCCGAAGCGGTCCGCGCCCTCGATCAGCATCACCGTGGCGTTCGGAACGTCGATGCCGACCTCGATCACCGAGGTCGAGACGAGCACGTCGTGGGCGCGGTCCCGGAAGGCGGTCATCACCGCGTCCTTGTCCCGCCCCGCCATCCGGCCGTGGAGGAGGGCCACCCGCAGCTCGGGGAAGACCTCCTGCTGGAGCCGCTCGGCCTCGGCGACGGCGGCCTTCGCTTCGATCGCCTCCGACTCCTCGACCAGCGGGCAGATCACGAAGACCTGGTGCCCGAGGTCGACCTGCTCGCGGACCAGGTCGTAGGCGGCCTCCCGCTCGTCGCCGAAGTAGCGGCGGGTCTCGATCGGGACGCGCCCGGGCGGCAGCTCGCCGATCACCGACACGTCCAGGTCGCCGTTGAGCACCAGGTTGAGGGTGCGCGGGATGGGGGTCGCCGTCATCGCCAGGGCGTGGGGCACGGCGCCGGCGCCCTTGCCCGGGAGGTCGGCCCGCTGCCGGACGCCGAACCGGTGCTGCTCGTCGACCACGGCGAGGCCGAGGCGGGCGAACTCGACCGTGCCCTGGATCAGGGCGTGGGTGCCGACGAGGACGTCGACCTCGCCCGCCGCCGCGGCCCCGAGGGCGGCCCGGCGCTCGGCGGCCCGGGTGCTCCCGGTCAGCAGGGCGACCGTCGGCCGCTCCTCCTCCGCGAGGCCGGCGTAGAGCCCCCGGAAGTTGTGGAAGTGCTGCTCGGCGAGGATCTCCGTCGGCGCCATCACCGCCGCCTGGCACCCGCTCTCGACCGCGGCGAGGGCGGCGGTCGCCGCGACGACGGTCTTGCCGGAGCCGACGTCACCCTGGAGGAGGCGGCTCATCGGCCGTGGTTGCTCGAGGTCGGTCAGGATCTCGCCGAGGGCGCGGGTCTGGGCTCCGGTGAGGCGGAAGGGCAGCCCGGCGTGGAAGCGGGCGATCCGGTCGGGGTCGACCTGGAAGGGGATGCCGTCGTGGGCGCGCCGCTCGCGGCGACGCTGGACGTGGCCGAGCTGGAGCAGGAACAGGTCGTCGAATGCCAGGCGCCGCACGGCCCGGGCGCGGTCCTCGTCGGTGTCGGGGTAGTGGACCGCCTCGTAGGCCTCCGCCAGCCCCAGCAGGCCGAGCCGGTCGCGGACGGCGGCGGGCAGGAAGTCCTCGACCGTGGTCCGCGTGGCGTCCAGCGCCGCCCGCGTGAGCGATCGCATCGACTTCTGGTGCAGCCCCTTGGTGAGGGGGTAGACGGGAGTCAGGCGGCCGGTCGAGAGCCCGTCGGCGCCGATCCGCTCCCACTCGGGGTTGGTGAAGCTGAGCGGGCCGAAGTCCCCCTTGACCTCTCCGCTGACCGCCAGCTCGTCGCCGACGCTGATCTGCTTGGCGACGAAGGTGCTGAACCAGGTGATCCGCATCCAGCCGGTGCCGTCGGAGAGCTTGGCGACCACGCGGGGCGGGCCGCCGCCGTGGGCCTCCCGGAGCTCGGTGATCTCGCCGCGGACGGTCACCTCGCTGCCCGGTGCCGCCCGCAGTGCCGCCCCGATCGGCTCCGTCCGGGAGTAGTCGATGTGTCGCACCGGCGCGAGGCGGAGGAGGTCCTCGACGGTGCGGATCTCGGCCCGGTGGCCTTCCAGCTTCTTGGCGACGGCGGCACCGACGCGAGGCAGGGCGGTGACCGGGGCGTCGGATCGGACGGACTTCACGGCCGGCGGCGCCCCGTCGTCCCGCGGCTTGGCGGCCCGGGAGCTCGACCGTCGGGGGGCGACCGCGCTCGGCAGCGTCCCGAACGGCGTCGGCGCCGTCGGGGTCTGGAGATGCGGGCGCAGGGCCTCGAGCGCGCCGGCGATCCGCTTGAGCGCCTCGCCGCGCTCGGCCACCGGCAGCGACTGGTAGGCCTGGAACTGCCGACCGATATCGTTGAGGAGGGCGCTGCCCTGCTGGCTGGGCAGGCTCTGGCGGAGCCGCCGCAGGGTGCCGTCGGCCCGGGCGATCGCCATCCGATCCGTGAACCCCGCGCGCCAGACCCCGCGCAGCGCTTCCACGGCCTCGTCGAGCGGGCGCGCGGGAGCCGCCGACCGGGGGTCGGAAACGGCCGACGGCGTGGCCACCCGGTGGCGACGGGGGAGGTCCAAGGGGGTTCTCGGTCTCGCTCAGCGTGCGGGGCAACGGCTGAATTGTACCCCGACCTCCCGCCCCAACGGACGGCGAGCGGGAACCAACCGCGGTCGCGGCGGCGGTCGCCGCCGCCGTCGGGGAACGGAGGGACTTCGCTCCTCAGCCCGCCAGCAGCGGGGCCACGCCGACGCAGCCGGGGCCGGCGTAGGTGGCGACCACCGGGCCGAGCTCGTTGACGACGACGGTACCGTCCGGAGTCAGGTGGGCCAGGCGGTCGGCCAGCGCCCGGGCGTCGCGCTCGTTGCCGACGTGCATCACGGCCAGGCCGTCGAGGGGCGCCTCGTCCTCGGCCAGGGCGGCGAGGCGGTCGATCGCCTTTCGCCAGGTGCGAACCCGCTCCACCGGGTGGACGGCGCCGCTGTGGATGCCAAGGATCGGCTTGATGCTGAGCATCGAACCGATCATCTGCGAGGCGCGCCCGATCCGGCCGCCCTTCTGGAGGTACTCCAGCGTCTCGAGCACCGCGAACACGCGGCAGCGGGGGATGGCCGCGTCGGCGGCGGCGGTGGCCTCGGCGAGCGTCGCGCCGCTCCGGGCGGCGCGGGCGGCGGTGACCGCCACCCAGCCCGCCCCCATCGAGACGGTGCCCGTCTCGACCACCCGGATCCGTTCGGGCGCGACCGCCTCCGCGGCGAGCCGGGCGGCATTGGCGGTGCCCGACAGCCCCGCCGCGATCGTCACGCAGAGGACGTCCCGCCCCCCGTCGATCGCCCGCCGGAAGGCGTCCTCGAAGCTGGTCGTCGGCGGCTGGGACGTGGTCGGGAGCGCGGCGGCGGAGGTCAGCCGGGCCAGGAACGCGGCCTGGTCGAGATCGACCCCGTCCCGAAACGACTCTTCCCCGAACTGGACCGTCAGCGGCACGACGACCATCCCGAGGGACTCCCGCAGCGCAAGCGGGATATCGCTGGTCGAGTCGACGACCACGGTCACGGGACGCGCGGGACCGCCACCCGTCCCGCCCGCGCCGCCGAGAGGTCGCGCCGTCGTCGCTGCCGTCACCTAAGGCTCCATTCGTTCGGCGACCGCGACGCCCATCGCGCCCGGACCAACGTGGGTATCGATCACCGGTCCCATCTCCGCGATCAGCACTTCGTCGCGGGGGACGATCAGTCTGAACTCGTCGGCGAGCTCCCGCGCCTCGTCCGGGGTCGAATTGTGGAGGACGGCCAGCCGGGCGACAGTGGGTAGACCGCGGACGAAGCCGACCAGGCTCCGCCGTGCCCGGACCCTCGTCCGGGTCCGCTCGAGGGGGACGATCACGCCGTCCTCGACGCGCAGGATCGGCTTCAGGTCGAGGATCGATCCCAGCAACGCCCGCGCCGCGCCGATCCTGCCGCCGCGGCGCAGGTACTCGAGGGTGTCGACGAAGAAGACCATGTGGTGTCCGGGCGCTTCGGCCCGGAGTCGGGCGGCGATCGCGGACCCGTCGAGACCTTCCTCGGCGAGCGCCGCGCCACGGAGGGCAAGCAGGCCGAGCGCCATCGAGGCGGTCGCCGAGTCGACCACCTCGACCGCGACCTCGGAGGCGACGTCGTCCCGGGCGATGGTCGCGGCGCCGACGGTGCCGCTCAGCTTGCCGGAGATGTGGACCGACACGATCGCGTCGTGGTCCGTCGCGAGCCGGCGATACGTCTCCGTGAAGAGACCGGCCGAGGGCTGCGAGGTGGTCGGTAGGCGGTCCGAACTCCCGAGGCGGCGCAGGAAATCGCCGGTCGTCAGGTCGACGCCATCGCGGAAGACCTCGTCGCCGAAGTGGACGTTAAGGGGCACGACCGTGATCCCCGCGCGCCGGGCGATCTCGGGTGGTAGGTCGGCGGTGCTGTCGGTCACGATCGCGACGCGCGCCATGGAGCCCCCTTGCGTGTCGGGTCCGGCGGCCGCGTCCCGCCCTTCGGGTGGCGGCGCTGACGGGACGCGGCCACCGTGCCCCGGCGGAGACCCGCCGGAGGGGTACAAACCGCTGGCCAGGCTGGACTCACTCCACCGCGATCACGTACCGGTAGTGCGGCTGGCCGCCGGCATAGACCTCGACCTCCACCCCGGGGTGGTCCGCCGCGATGGTAGCCCGGAGGGTCTCCGCCTGCTCGGGCGCGATGCCCTCGCCGGTGAAGACGGTCACCAGTTCGGCGTCGTCCAGGCCCGCCTCGGCGAGCGCCGCGCCGGTCACCGCGTCGTCGTCGTCCCCGCTGGCGACGAGCACGTCGTCGAGCAGGCCGATCGCCTGCCCGGCCCTCACCGCGACGCCGTTGATCGTCGCGTCCCGGACGGCGCGGGTCAACTCGACGGTGCGGACCGAGGCCAGGGCGGCGACCATCGCCGCCGCGTTGGCGTCGAGGTCGCCGTCGGACTGGTGCGCCGCCAGCGCGGCGAGGCCCTGCGGGACGGACCGGCTCGGAACCACGCGAACCCGCTTGGAGGTGAGCTCGGGAACGTGGTTCGCGGTGAGGACGATGTTGGGGTTGTTCGGCAGCAGGATGACCTCGTCCTGCTCGGCCACGGTCACGGCGTCGAGGAGCTCTTCGATGCTGGGGTTCATCGTCTGCCCGCCGCGGATGATCCCGCTCGCGCCCATCGAGCGGAGCGCCTCCCCCAGGCCGTCGCCGGCGGCGACCGCGAGGATCGCCTGGCGGCCGAGCGGCGCGACGGCTGCCGTGTCGCTCGCGGCGGCGACGGCGGGGACCGGCCGGCCGGCAGACGTCTGCTGGGCGGCCTCGTGCCGCTGCTCGTGCCGCTGCTCGTGCTGCTGCTCCCGCCGCTCCCCGCGCTGGTCGGAGAGGGCGCGGGTCTGCGCCTGCATGTTGTCGATCTTGATCTGACCGAGCTCGCCGAGGCGCAGCGCGTAGTCGAGCACCATGCCCGGGTTGAGGACGTGGATGTGGACCTTGAGGACGGTGTCGTCGCCGACGATCACGGCCGACTCGCCCATCGCCGCCAGCTCGGCGCGGCTCCGTTCGAAGTCGATCCGCTCCCCAAAGACCATGAAGTTCGTGCAGTAGCCGAAGATATCCTCGCCGTGGAGCTCCTCGACCTTGTCGAGGAAGGCCATCTCCGCCCCGACCGCCGCCGGGTCGGTGGTCCCGGTCGCGTCCGCCGGCACCGACGCCTCGCCGCGCGCGTACCGGGCCATCCCGGCGAGGATGTGGACGACGCCCTGGCCGCCGGCGTCGACCACGCCGGCCTGGCGCAGGATATCGAGCAGGTCGGGGGTGGTGGCGAGGGCCGCCTCCGCGCCCTCGGTCGCGGCGCCGATCACCCCGACCAGCGACGGGTCGACGGCGGCGCGGGCGGCGGCCCGCTCGGCCGCGCCACGGATGACGGTCAGCATCGTCCCCTCGACCGGGCGCATGACCGCCTTGTAGGCCATCTCCCGCGCCTGGACCAGGGCCGCGGCGAGGGCGGGACCGTCGATCGCGTCCTCGTCGGCGACGGCCCGCGCGAACCCGCGAAAGATCTGGGAGAGGATCACGCCCGAGTTGCCGCGGGCACCCATCAGGGCACCGTAGGCGACCTTGGCGGCGACCTCGCCGGCCCGAGCGGCGGCCGGACCGCGCAGCGCCGCGGCCTCGTCCAGGGCCGCCCGCATCGTGAGTCCCATGTTCGTGCCCGTGTCGCCGTCGGGGACCGGGAAGACGTTGAGGGCGTTGATGCGGTCGCGGTTCGCGGTCAGGGCGTCGGTGGCGGCGGTCACCGCCGCGAGAAGCGCGGGGCCGTCCCAGGGCGCGGTGGCCGCCGCCGTCCCGGGATCGTCCCGCGGGTCGGGCGGGCCCTCACGGTGGGCGGTGCCGCCGTTCGTGGCGAGCGGGGCGACGGCGGGGCTGGGCTCGGTCGCCGTGAGCGCGTCCTTCGCGTGTCCGCGGCGGCTCATGCCCGGTGCCTGCCGGGCGTGGGCGTGCTCACGCGGAGGCCCTGGACGTTGACGTCGACCCGCTCGACGGGCATGCCCAGCGAGCGCTCGACCTGGAACTTAACGGTCTGCATCACGTTCTTGGCCACCGTGAAGATCGGGGTGCCGTACTCCATGACGACCGACAGCTCCACGCGGACGCGCCCATCGTCGACGTTGACCGCGATCCCGCGGCCCGGGTCGGACCGCCCCAGCCGCTTCCCGATCGCCGAACCGAACGAGCGCGGCGCCATGTCGACGATCCCGTAGCAGGAGAGCACGGCGGCGTGGACGATCTGGGCGATCGCCGTCGTCGCCACCTCGACCCGCCCATCGGGGTCGCCCGTCGGCGCCTCCGTCGTCGCGGACCGCTCTGGTCTGGCAGCCGTCGGGGCGAGTTCGACCTCGGCCCCCGCGCCCGCGCTTCCCACTGACCTTGCCTCCCCAGGCTCCCCCCCCGACTTGGCGGGGGAGCCTCAGCGAGCCGGCCGGGCATGTTTGCCCCGTCCGAACGGCCGTGCTAGGATAGGTGGTCGCTGTGGTGTCGTCCACCCGACGGCGCGGTGCGCTTGCCCAAGCGGCGGCGCGACGGCGAGGCCCGCGGAACCCCCCGGCCGATCCCGTCCCAGCACCCACTGAACGAAGCGACCTGTAACGACGGGAAGGGAGACCCGCGATGGCCGGGAAGTGTGAGGTCTGCGGCAAGCACAAGACGTTCGGGCACAACGTCAGCTTCTCCAAGCGCCGCACCAACCGCGACTGGAAGCCGAACACCCACAAGAAGCACCTGGTGATCGGGGGCACGATGGTGCGCCTGAACATCTGCACCCGCTGCCAGCGCACCCTCAGCAAGCCGGCCCGGATGGCCTAGGGCCCAGCGCCCCGCCATCGGCCGAAACGAAGGTCGCCCCAACCCGCATCGAGCACCAAGGACAGGAGGCGCGCCCGTGAGGGCCGCCTCCCCCTTGTGCCCTGCCGTCTCCCTGTGCTGAACCGCGTGGGCCGCCGCTTGCCTACGCCGATGCCGCACCCGCCGACCGCCCTGCCGCCTGAGGGTGGCCAGTCACTTTGCCGTGTCTGAGCCGAAGGGGGAGCCGCCGTGGACGCCGCGCAGCAGTCGGCCGTCGCCGACCCTGGTGGCGACTAGGGGGACACCCGGCGCGAGTTTCGGGTCGCCGGCGCCCATGCCTACGACCAGCGGAGCGCACCGCGGTGGGTGGTCTCTCACCTCGCGCGCTACCCCCGTCACCTCACCGTTCTGGCCCTGGGGACTCTCGTCGCCAACGCCCGTAACGCGGGGCTCGCGCTCCTCACGGGCGTCGCCTTTGACGAGGTCCTGCGCGGCGAGCCCGACCGCGGGCGGCTGCTGACCATCGCGTTCGGACTGCTGGCGACGGTCCTGATCGCCAACGGCGCCGACCTCGCCGGTCAGTTCTCGGCCGAGGTGCTCGGTAAGAGGCTCGAGCGCGACGCCCGCGAGGAGCTCTATGCCTCCCTGCTCGGCAAGAGCCAGACCTTCCACAACCGGCAGCGGGTCGGCGACATCATGGCCCGGGCGACGAACGACGTCCGTCAGATCAACTCGATGGTCGTGCCCGGCCTGGCGCTGATCGCCGACTCGATCGTCACGGTCGCGGCGACCCTCGCCGCCGTCGCCCTGGTCGACGCGCGGCTCCTGCTCGCGCCCGGTCTCTTCGTCGCCGCCTTCCTGGTCGCGCTTCGGGCCTACTCCCGCGAGTTGGCGCCCGTCGCCGGGGCGATGCGCGAGCAGTTCGGCGCCACCAACGCCGGGCTGGCCGAGGTGGTCGGCGGGATCGAGGTGGTCAAGTCCGCGGCGCAGGAGACGCAAGAGGAGCGGAAGTTCGCCACCAACGCGCGGCGCTTCCGCGACCTTGCCGTGAAGAACGGCCGGATCCAGGCCCGCTACCTGCCCCTGCTGCTCCTCGCGGTCGCGGCGGCCGGCGCCTTCCTCCACGGCGCCTGGTTGCTGGAACGCGGTGGGATCAGCGTCGGTGACCTCACCGCCTACGTCGGGCTGATGGGGGCGCTGCGGGTGCCGGCCGGGCTCTCGATCTGGACCGTCAACCTGGTCCAGATGGGCCTCGCCGCGAGCCGGCGGATCCTCGCGCTGCTGGCAGAGGAGACCGAGCTCGACGAGACCGCCGCTGGCCACCGGGCGCCGATCCGCGGCGAGATCGCCTTCGAGCACGTCACGTTCGGCTACGGCGGCGAGCCGATCCTGCGCGACGTCTCCTTCCACGTCCCGGCCGGCGCGACGGTGGCGATCGTCGGGCAGACGGGGGCCGGCAAGAGCAGCCTAACCAAGCTCGTCAACCGGACCTACGACGTCAGTGCCGGGCGGGTGCTCGTCGACGGGGTCGACGTCCCGGAGTGGAGCCTCGACGCTCTCCGCTCCCAGGTCGCGACCATCGAGCAGGACGTCTTCCTCTTCTCGCGCTCGGTGGCGGCCAACATCGCCTTCGCGGGCGACGAGACGTCCCCCGGAGCGATCGAGCGGGCGGCCAGGGACGCGCAGGCCGACGGGTTCATCCGCGGGTTTAAGGACGGCTACGCGACGGAGATCGGCGAGCGCGGCGTGACGCTCTCCGGCGGCCAGCGGCAGCGGCTGGCGATCGCCCGGGCGCTGCTCACGGACCCGCCGATCCTGATCCTCGACGACGCCACCAGCGCGGTCGACAGCGCCACCGAGGACAAGATCCAACTGGCGATCCGGCGAATCCAGGAGGGTCGCACTACGCTCCTGATCACCCACCGCCTGTCCCAGATCCGCTGGGCCGACATGGTGCTCGTACTCCACCAGGGCGCGCTGCTCGACCAGGGCACGCACGAGGAGTTGCTCGGCCGCTGCGACCTCTACCGTCGCATCTTCAGCCGCTACGAGCCGGCGCTGCCGGTCGCCGCCGCCGAGCGGCCGGAGCCGGTTGCCGCCGGCTGACGCCGACGCGCGGGCGCCGGGCGAGGTGAGTGCCGTGGCCTTCTTCATGAACGGGCTCGACCCGGAAGGGTACGACCGGACCTACGACGATCGGGTCCTCGTCCGCCGGGTGCTGGCGTACTTCCGCCCCTTCCGGTGGGCGATGATCGGCGTCGCGGCGATGGTCGCGATCGCGGCCTCGCTCGAGGTCGCCCTGCCGCTCCTCGTCGCGCGGGGGATCGATCGGCTGGCCGACGACCGCTCGGGCGCTCGCGTCGGCTGGCTCGCGGCGGGGATCCTCGGCGCCGGGGTCCTCGCCTGGGCGTTCAGCTTCGTCCGCTAGTGGGTCTCCGCCCAGGTCGTCGCCGATGTCGTGCTCCGGCTCCGGCTCGACGCGTTCCGGGCGGTGATGGCCCGCGACATGAGTTTCTACGACGAGTACCCCTCGAGCAAGATCGTCAGTCGCGTCACCAGCGACACCGAAGAGTTCGCGACCGTGGTCACGCTGACGCTCGACATCGCGAGCCAGGTGCTACTGCTGGTGCTCCTGGCGGCGCTCCTCCTGGCGACCGACGCCCAGCTCGGGCTGGTCGCGCTGCTGATCGCGCCGCTGGTGGTGGCGGCGGCGCTGGGGTTTCGGAAGGTGGCGCGGGAGGCCCTCCAGCGGTCACAGCGCTCCAACGCCCGCGTCAACAGCAGCGTCTAGGAGGCGATGAGCGGGATCTCGGTCGCCAAGAGCTTCCGCCGCGAGGCGGCGATCTACGACGAGTTCCGCGAGGTCAACGCCCGGGCCTACGCCGTCAACCTCCGGCTCGGGTTCCTCTTCAGCGCGATCTTCCCGATCCTGCTCACGATCGCCGGTCTGGGCACCACGCTGATGGTCTACCTCGGCGCGATGCGCGTACTCGACGGGGCGATCTCGGCGGGGCAGTGGTTCCTCTTCATCCAGGCGGTCGGGCTGTTCTGGTTCCCCCTGACCAGCGTGGCGTCGTTCTGGAGCCTGTTCCAGCAGGGGCTCGCCGCCAGCGAGCGGGTCTTCGCCCTCGTCGACGCCGAGCCGCGGGTGGTCCAGACCTCCGCCGACGAGCCGGGCCGGATCCGGGGCCGGATCGAGTTTCGGGGCCTCGACTTCCGCTACACCGACCAGGAGACGGTCCTCTCGGGCTTCGACCTGACCATCCCGGCGGGGCAGACGGTGGCCCTGGTCGGCCACACCGGCGCCGGCAAGTCGAGTCTCGGCAAGCTGATCGCTCGGTTCTACGAGTTCCAGGGTGGGCAGCTGCTGATCGACGGGCGCGACATCCGGTCGTTCGACCTCGCCGCGTACCGGCGGCAGCTTGGCGTCGTGCCCCAGGTGCCCTTCCTGTTCAACGGCACGGACGCCGACAACATTCGCTACCCGCGCCCGGAGGCCACCGACGCGGAGGTCGAGGCGGTGGCGCGGCGCGTCGGCCGGGGAGACTGGGTCGAGGGTCGGCCCGACGGGCTCGCCACCGCCGTTGGGGAGCAGGGCCGGGGCCTCTCCCTGGGCCAGCTGCACTTGGTCGCGCTGGCGCGGCTGCTGCTCCAGGACCCGGCGATCGTCGTCCTCGACGAGGCGACGGCGAGCGTCGACCCCCTGACCGAGGCCCAAATCCAGGAGGGCCTGGACGCGGTGCTGCGCGACCGGACGGCGATCGTGATCGCCCACCGCCTCTCGACGATCCGGCACACCGACCGGATGGTCGTCCTGGAGCGGGGGCGGGTGGTCGAGGAGGGAACCCACGAGGAGCTGGTCGCCCGGGGTGGCCACTACGCCCACCTCTACAACACCTACTTCCGCCACCAGTCGCCGGACTATCAGCCCGGCGAGGGGTTCGTCCAGGAGGCCGGTGTCAGGGCGCGCCGGCCCGTGGCGACCCACGGGACGGGGGTGCCGGTACCCGTCCTCCCGTAGTTCCGCCTCGCGCGGGCGACATCCGACACCCCTCAGCACCCCTCGGCGCCCCGATATCCCGTGCTCGACTGGCCTCGCCGCCTGAGCAACGTTCGCTGCCCATCTGCGGAGTCGTCACGCGTGATAGGCACAGGGAGCGGATTTGTCGCGGACCGGACGCCGTTCCGCCGGTCGCCTGCCCCAGGACGGCGCCACGCGCCTCGGACGGCGCGCCGGTCCAAGCGGAGCGAGGCCATTGGTGCGATGCTGCCGGCTCCCGGGGAGCCGCGCCGCCGACTTGGGCGACCCGGCCGCCGCCGGCCGCAGAGCCATGCCGCGACCACGCGTCGCGGCCGTGACCACGCAGGGAGAACACGACCGTGCCGTTCGACGTCAAGAGACGCGGCAAGCTGACCTACTACTCCCGGGGTGAGCGGCCCGTCCTCTCGGCCCTGGTAACGGAGGAGCAGGCCGACGGCGACCTGAAGATCCACTTCGCCGGGCTGACCGGTGGCTACTCCGCGAAGAGCGTGCTTGGCCTCGACGACCTGGTGACGATGGACCCGGCGCGGGAGGTGCCGCTGGTCTTCCGCTGCTGGGAGCACTGGCTGCGGGAGGCGGGCATCTGCTCCTCGCTCCGCGATGTCGACTTCCTGGAAGTCCACGCCTTCGGCTGCCAGCCGAAGAGCCCCAACCCGGCCGTGGACCCCGCCGGCTACGCCGTCGAGCAGGCGCGGCTGCGGGCGGCGTACGCCGAGGCCTACGCCATCTTCTTCGCCGAGGAACTGCCCGACAACGGCGTGCCGTGCCGGTTCACGGTCCACGTCGTCGACGTGCCGGACACCGCCGCGTCGTACGAGTTCTACGGTGTGGCCTTGCTGCAGCGCGCCCTGCAACGCAGTGGGCAGGGCAGCCCGCAGGGCGGGGAGGGTTAGGACGCCGTGGCCGCAACGAGCCAGACGACCCCGCCCGACCTGCTCCTCCGGGGTGGGCACGTGATCGACCCCGGGAACGGGATCGACGGTACGGCCGACGTGTTGCTCGCCGAGGGGCGCGTCGCGGCGGTCGGGCCAGACCTGCCGGCCCGAGGCGTGGATCGGGTGCTCGACGTCGCCGGGCACTACGTGACGCCCGGGATCATCGACATGCACGCCCACGTGTTCCACACGCATCGCCGGTCGCGGCTCTCGCTCGACCCCCACGTGCAGACGTTCTCCGCCGGCGTGACCACCGTCGTCGACGCCGGGACGTCGGGGTGGCGCGACCTGGCCGACTTCAAGGCTGAGGTGATCGACAGGGCCAGGATCCGGGTTCTGGCCTACGTCAACATCGTCGGCTCGGGGATGCTCGGTCCCTGGGAGCACGACGTCCGCGAGATGCGGCCGAGGCTCGCCGCGGCCGCGGCCGAGGACTTCGGCGACGTCGTGGTCGGGATCAAGACCGCCCACTACTGGGACTTCCGAGCGGGGCTCCCGTTCGACGCGGAGCACCCGCCGTGGGCGGCGGTCGACGCGGCGCTCGAGGCCGGCGACCGCTGCGGGCTCCCGGTGATGGTCGATTTCTGGCCGATCCTGCCCGAGCGCCCCTACCCGGAGTTGATCCTCGAGAAGCTCCGTCCCGGAGACATCCACACCCACGTCTTTGCCCAGCAGTTCCCGGTGAACGATGCCGACGGCAAGGTCGAGGAGCACCTCTGGCGGGCGCGGGAGCGCGGGGTGATCTTCGACCTCGGCCACGGGGCGGCGAGCTTCTGGTTCCGGAACGCGGCGCCGGCGATCGCGCAGGGGTTCGTGCCGGACTCGATCAGCACCGACCTCCACACCGGCAACGTGAACGGGCCGGTCTTCGACATGCTGACGACGATGAACAAGGTCATCAACCTCGGCGTCCCGCTCGCCGACGTGGTTGCCCGCTCGACCGTTGCCCCGGCCCGGGAGATCAATCGCCCGGAGCTGGGCACACTCAGCCCGGGGGCCGAGGCCGACGTGGCGGTCATGGCGCTCGACACGGGGACGTTCGGGTTCGTCGACTGCGGGGGTGTCCGCGTCGACGGCAGCGAGCGGCTGCGGTGCGTGCTGACGGTCCGGGCGGGCGAGATCGTCTACAACCCTGACGGACTGGGGTTGCCGCTTGCGGGCCGATCGGTGGCCGGTCGTCGCGGGGAGTAGAGACCGCGGCTCGCGACGCGCGCGGAGCCGAGGTCTGGCGTCAGGGTGGCTTACCGGGGCGTGGCGAGCGGGGAACTCGGCGGCGGGAAGAAGCGGACGCCGGTGATCCGATCCTCGGCCAGGGCGCCGCGCGGCCGGCGACGCGTCAGCGCCGCACACCAGAGGTCGCCGCCGCAGCCGCCCAGGTGGGCGCCGAGCGGGACCACGAGCCATCCGCCCACCGGCAGGAGGGCGACGGCGAGGGCGCCCAGCGGTGACTGCACCGTGACAGGGGCGAGCGCCACGGCGACGAACTGGGACCGGGTGAAGCGGAAGCCCTGCGACGTGCAGAAGAAGAAGGGGAGGAAACGGTGCAGCACCCCGACGCCGTAGGACGGCGTCGCGCCGAAGCCGCGCATCACCGCCCGTGGATCAGCTCGTGGGCCACCATCAGCCCCGCGGTGATGAGCAGCGTCACGCCGAGGGCGGCACCGAGCGCCGCCCCCTCCGCCGCGACGGACCCGCCGCCGTTCGTCTCGGTGTAGACCGCCGCGTAGGCGACGATCCCGGCGAACGAGAGCCCGAGCCCGAGCACGTTCCAGGCGAGGGTCGTCCAGGCACCGGGCAGCCATTCCTCAGCACCGGTGGCTTCGTGCTCGGGGAACGCGCCCGGGGGACCGACGACCGGAGCCGTCCCTTCGACGCTGCGCCGCGGTGCCGCACCCAATCGCCCCTCCGTCCGCCGACGTTCATTCCGCAGCGAGCGCCGCGGCGATCTCGTGGCGTACGGTCGGGTCGGGGTCGGAGGCGTAGCAAGCGTCAAGGGACGTCCGGGCCGTCGCCCCGCCGAGCCGCCCGAGCGCCCAGGCGGCGTGGCCCCGGACCAGCGGCTCGTCGTGGCCGGCGAGGGCGGTGGCCAGGAACGGGACGTCGTCTTCACCCCCGATGTTGCCGAGGGCGACGGCGGCGTTGCGGGCCAGGCCGCGCCGCTTGGCACGCAGGACCGGGGTGCCGCGGTAAATCTCGCGGAACTCGGCCTCCGTCATCGCCAGCAGCCAGCGCAGCGACGGGTGGGCGTTAGCCACCGAGCGCGGCTGGAACGCCGGATCGGGCACTCCCCTGGCCGCCCTGGTGTAGGGGCACACCTCCTGGCAGACGTCGCACCCAAACACCCAGGCGCCGAGCGCGGGTCGCAGCACGGGCGGGATCGCGCCGCGCTGCTCGATGGTCTGGAAGGAGAGGCAGCGCGGCGTCTCAATGGTGTACGGGGCGACGATCGCGCCGGTGGGGCAGTTGTCGAGGCAGATGGTGCATCGGCCGCAGTCCTTCCGCAGCGGGGCGTCCGGCTCGAGGTCGAGGTCGAGGAGGAGCTCGCCGAGGACGACGCCGGGCCCGAAGCCGGGCACGATCAGGCAGGCGTGCTTGCCGTACCAGCCGAGGCCGGCCCTGGCCGCCACGGCCCGGTCGACGATCCGGGCGGTGTCGGCGAGGTGCCGCGCCTCGACGGGGCGACCGACCTCCCCCTCGATGGCACCGTGCAGCGCCTTGAGGCGGGTCTTGAGGAGCGCGTGGTAGTCAAGGCCGCGGGCGTAGCGGGCGATCACGCCCCGTGGTTCGCCATCGCGCGGGGGCGGCGTCTCGGCCCAGTACGCCAGGGCGACGGCGAGGATCGACCGGGCCGAGGGCTGGAGGTTTCGCGGGGCGGTCGAGAAGCGCGCCCGCTCGGGCGTGAACCAGTCGAGGCCGGCGACCCGGCCAGCGGCGATGTGCTTCTCGAGCAGCGGGGCAAGCTCCGGGAAGTCGGCCGCGCTCGTGACGGCGGACACCGACAGGCCGTGCTCGGCCGCGAGGCGCTTGACCCGGGCGGTCAGCGTGGCGCGGGACGAGGGCGTCGGCGAGAGGGTCAGCGGCGCGCCTGCGCCGAGGTCGGGTCTCATAGGGGAAGTCTAGTTGCCGCGCGGTCGACGCCGGGCCTGGTCGGTCAACGGTCGTGCCGGGCGTGGTCCGGTCTGGGACTCGAGTCGGGATGGAGTCGCGTCCTCGACGAAACCTCGATCGTCACCCGTTACGCCGAGACACGGGGCAGTCGCCGTCGCGTGCAGGGGAGCGTGTCCGAGGGAACCCGCTGGGGCCGCCCCGCTCGGGCGTGTTCTCAAGCGTTCCTCTGGGCCCTCCGAGGGCCGTGAACCGGCCTCCAGCTGGAACCATCTGCCCCCCGGGCGGCGCTCACGGGGCCGCGGGAGGCAGCCCAAAGCCAGCGATGCCCCGTTTGCAGACACGACCTAGCCGAACACGACCTCCTCGGGAGCGCCGAGCAGCGCCGCGACCTCCTGGCGGTCGGGAAGGGCCGTCTGCCCGCCGAGCGCACGGGTCGCCAGGGCACCGAGGGCGTTGGCGAGGCGCGCCGTCCGGTTCCAGTCCCACCGCCGGGCCATGCCGTAGGCGATCCCGGCGGCAAAGGCGTCGCCGGCGCCGGTCGTGTCGACCGCGTTCACTGGGAAGCCGGGGACGTCCACAGTTTCACCGCCGGTGCAGACACGGCACCCCTCCCGACCGCGCGAGACGATCAGGGTCCGCAGGTTCGCGCCCCGCATCGCGGCGACGACCGCGGCGCCGGCCGCGTCCAGGTCCCGCTCGCCTGTCAGCGCCTGGACTTCCCGCGCGTTTCCGACCAGGGCGTCGAAGCGCAGGGCGACCTCGAGCGCGTCGGGCTCGGCGGTGTCGACGAGATAGGTCATCGTCCCGAGCAGCCGGGTGCGGGGCGCGAAGTGGGCCGGGAGGTCGGTGACCCAGCGCCGCAGCGGCGCGTCAGCGACGTCGAGCAGCGTCAGGTCGTGGTCGAAGATGGCGGTCAGGTCCAGCCGGTCGCGCCGGACGAGCGCGGCGCCCTGGTGCCAGTAGATGGTGCGATCGGCCGGGTCGGCGGAGACGACGATGGTCGAGGCGTCGGTACGGGTCTCCGGCCGGGTCGCGAGCCACGCCGTGTCGATCCCCGGCTCGGCCGCCATGGCGGCGCGGAGGGACCGCCCCTCGGCGTCGTCACCGAGCATCGCCGCCAGGGAGACACGGGCGCCGATCCGGGCCAGGGCGACGGCGGTGTTGGTGGTCGTGCCGCCGGGCAGCGACGCCTCCTCGGCGACGACGGCGTACTCCCCGGCGGACGGGTAGTGACCGACGACCAGGAAGCGATCCCAGCTCGCGAGGCCGACCGCGGCGATGCGCGGGCCCGGGGCTGGGGAGGACTCACCTCGTTGAGATGGCTCCGCTCGCTCGACGCCTGACAATGCGGGTGTCCTCCTCGTGGTGGCGGCAGTGCCAGGCGCGCCAGGTCGCGGCGACTCGCCCATGCGACGGGCCGCCAACGCGGAGCGAGATGGTCCGACCACGCTGCTCCAGGGCGGGCACCGTCATCGGACGGGCGTCGTCGTCGTCCTGCCCCGTCCATCCGCCGGTTCGGCCGGCGCGCCGAGCCGTGGCGTGCGGGCTGTCAGCCGGTATCAGAGTTTCCTCAATGCACCGGCGTCGGGGACGTCGGCGGAGCCAACCCACGTGGCGCCGCTCGGCACGCTCGCCGCGGGGCTAGAGCGCGGGCCGCGCGGACCGAACGGTAGGCGACCGGAGGGGACGACCGGCGCCCTCCCCATTGTCGAGCGTGCGGACCGCGGCAGATCGCGGCGCACCGCGTCGGCTTGGGTCTGCCCGCGCCGGCCGAGTCCCGTCACGCCTCGTACACGGTCTCGCCGCCGATGATGGTCGCCAGGACCGGGATAGCCCCGATCGCTCCCGGATCGACGGTCGCCGGGTCGCGGCCGAGGACCGCGAGGTCGGCGAGCTTGCCGACGGTGAGGCTGCCCTTCGAGCGCTCCTCGAACGACGCCCTGGCTCCGGCCTCGGTGTAGCAGCGCAGGGCCTCGTGGGCGGTCGGGGCCTCCTGGGGCGCGTAGGGGACGCCGGACCCCGTGACTTCGGCGACGGCGGCCTGGACGCCGAGCAGCGGCTGGTAGGCGGAGACGGGGCAGTCCGAGGAGAAGACCAGCGACACCCCGGCGTCGAGCAGCGACCGGAACGGATAGGTGAGGGCGCAGCGCTCCGGACCGAGGTGGCGCAGGAAGCCATCGCCGTACTCAGCGATGAAGATCGGCTGGGAGACGGCCAGGTAGCCAGCGCGGGCGATCCGGGCGATCAGGTCGGGGCGGCAGATGCCGCAGTGCTCGATCCGATGGCGGTGGTCCGGGCGCGGGAGGGCCATCAGCGCCCGGTCGTAGGCGTCGAGCACCATCTCGATCGCGCGGTCCCCGATGGCATGGGTCGCGACCTGAAACCCGGCGGTGTGGGCCCGCAGCACCCATCCGTCGAGCTCCTCCTGGGGCATCATCGGCAGGCCGAGGTTGTCCGGCCGCGGGTCCTCCAGGAAGGGCACGGTGACCGCGGCGGTGCGGCCGATCAGCGAGCCGTCGCTGAAGAACTTGGCCGGGCCGATCCGCAGCCGGTCGTCGCCGAGCCCGGTCCGCAGGCCGATCTCGATCGCTCCGGGCAGCAGCCGCGCGCCGATCATCGCGTGCGTGCGAAGCGGCAGGACACCGTCGTCGGCGGCGCGCTGGTGGGCGCGGAGCTCGTCGGCGCTGTTGAGGCCCGCCGTGTGGCTGCTGGTGATCCCGGCGGCGACGTACCGCTCGCCGCATCGCCGCAGCGCTGCGACCAGGTCGTCGACGGTCGGCGGCGGGATCAGGCGGCGGACCAGCTCCTGCGCCGTCTCCTGGAGCAGGCCGGTCGGCTCTCCGTCCTCGCCGAGGACGATGTGGCCCCCCTGCGGCGCGACCGTCGAGCTGGTCACGCCCGCCATCCGGAGGGCGAGCGAGTTGGCGACCGCCATGTGACCGGAGCCGTTGACGACGAACACAGGGTGCGCCGGCGCGGCGGCGTCGAGGTCCTGCCGCGAGGGGTGCCGCCGCTCGGCGAGCTTGTTGTCGTCGTAGCCGCGGGCGATCACCCAGTCGCCCGCCGGGGTGTCCGCCGCGCGGGCGCGGACGGCCGCCGCCAGGTCCGCGATCGAGCCGACGGCGGGATGGCGGGCATCGACCTCGGCGAGCGCGAGGCCGTACCCGAGCATGTGGTTGTGGGCCTCGATCAGACCCGGCACCACGAAGGCGCCGCCGAGGTCGATCTCCTCGGCGCCGGTATGGGCCCAGGCGCGGGCGCCGGCGAGGTCACCGACGTAGGCGATCCGCTCTCCGACGGCGACCAGGGCGGATGCACGGGGCAGGTACGGGTCCATCGTCAGGAAATCGCCGTTGAGGAGGACCCGTTCGCGCATCCGTCCAACCACCCCGCTGCTCGCGCCGACCGACCTGCGGGTGATCCTGCCATCGACCGTGCGACCGGGCAAGGCCCGCCGCATCCTCGCGGTGGTTGCCAGGCCGCCGTTGACGACCTTCGAGGTGTTCGGATATCCTAACAATGTTAGGCGATTGATCCAGTGGCGCGGAGGACGGATGGTCGAGCGGGGGCAGGGCGGGCCGGGGCGCGGCGCCGCGACCCAACGCCGGGAACGGGTTCGCGCCCTGATGCGCGAGGACATCGTCGCGGCCGCCAGGCGATTGCTCGACGAGCACGGCGCCAAGGGCCTCGCGATGCGGACGCTCGGCAAGGAGGTCGGGGTCACCGCGCCGACCCTCTACGAGTACTTTCCGTCGAAGGATGCGGTGCTCGACGCGCTCTTCGCCGAGGGCGTCGATCGCCTGACCGCCGCGTTCGCGGACCTGCCCGAGGGCGACACCCCGGGAGCGGAACGGTTGCTCGCGCTGGGACACGCGTACCGGGCCTTCGGGCTGGCGAACCATGACCTCTACCTGCTTATCTTTGGCCGCATGGACTCCACCTATCGACCCAGCCACGACCTCAAGCTTCGGATCAAGGAGCTGTTCGAGACCGTCAAGCGGGAGATGGCGAGGGCCACCGACGGAGATCCCGAAGGCGAGGAGGTCGTCACCGTGGCCCAGGGACTGTGGGCGATGGCGCACGGCTTCGTCACGCTGGAGATCAGCGGCCTGATGGAGGACTGCTCCCCGGGTGTGCGGGATCACCTCTACGAAACCAACCTCCGCCGGCTGCTCGGCCCAGACGTGTTGATGCCGTTGGGCGCCCCTCCGCTCGCCGCCGACTGAGCACGCCGCGGCGAGAGGCCGTCGTCACCGCCAAGGCAAGTGTTGCGTCGGATAGGGCGGGGTATGATGGGCCGAGGTCCAGAGTCGCACTGCACCTGGGTCATTCCGACGTTCCGTTGACCCGCCCGCGCCGACGAGGTATCCCGATGGCCGCCCCCGCCGCCAGGATCACGACGACCGCTCCAACGCGCACCGGACAGCCGAATCGCGTCGGGAAGGCGCCTCGGGAGGAGCGGAAGACGGTCGCACCGACCCGGCTCGGGTCCTGGATCAAGGCGACCCGGTCGAGCCAGGGCGTCAGCCAGCGCTCGCTCGCCGACCGGTCGGGGGTCAGCCGTTCCTACCTCTGCGACATCGAGCGCGGGCGGGGCGCGCAGCCGAGCGTGGCGACGCTGGACAAGCTCGCCGCCGCGCTCGGGGCGTCACGGGCCGACCTGCTACGGGCGGCAGGGCTGCTCGAGGCTCCCGGCCGGCGGGCCGACGCTGGGGAACTCCGGCTGCTCGGTCTCTACCGCGATCTCAGCCCCGACGCGCGGGCCCAGGTCGAGCGGTTCGTCCGCTTCCTCCACCACGAGGAACACCACCGGGTCCAGACCGCGCTTCCCGACCACGCCGCGGAGCCGCAGATCCTCCCGCTCGTCTCCTCTGGCGCCGTCGCGGCGGGGCCGACGCTGTTCGACCTTGAGTACCGGGACGCGACCGGCGACGCCGACGGGGACCACCGCCGCGCGACCGCCGACTAGCGTGCCCGGGCGCCCTCGCCGCGCCGGCGGCGTCCGGGGTCGTGTCTGGCGCGGTCCGGCTTGAGCGACGGATCCTGCGGGAGCGGGGGAGTCGAGGGCCGAGCACGATCGCCCTTGCGGCTCAGCCCCATGGGGTCGGCGCGGGACCGCCGGAGGAACGTCCGGACCGCGACGGCTCGACGGTCGAGCGCGTCGGTCGGCCGGCGTGCCCCGGAGGCAGGTCGTGCCGTCGGTGCCGGTCAGACAGCGCCGGTCAGACGGCGCGGGCGTGGTAGACGACCATCGTCGTGATGAGCCCGGCGGCGTCGAACTCGACCACGTGGACCCCGCGGACGTCCGCGTCGAGGGGCTGGATGTGCCACTCGACCACGGCGTGGCTCGCCGCCGACGTCACCCGGTCGATCACCATCCGCTCGCCGTGCTCGCGGAGGTCGGCGGCGAGGAGCGCGATCCGCGCCTGGACGGCCTCGGCGCCGACCGCGGCGGCGCCGACCATCGCGTTGTCGTAGCGCCCGTCCGGCGACCATGTGGCGAAGATGGTCGCGATGTCGCCGTCGGCGAGCGCGTCGAAGTTCCGGCGGAGGGTGGCCTCGAAGTCCACGGGCATCCTGGCGATCCCTCTCCTCAAGCGGACGCGGCGACTGGACGGCCGGACAGCACGGTGGGCGCCCCGAGAGGCGCCCACCGTCACTTCGGCTTCGGTTGAGGTGATCCGGCCGGTGCCGGACCGGGGCAGCGACGAGCCCTAGACGGCCGAACCGGTCGCGGCGGGCGCGGCCACGTCCTCGTCCTCGGCCGAGGTGGCCGCGGCGGCCTGCCGGACGCGCTCGGTCTCGGCACGGAGCGTCTCGGCGCGGGCGTTCAGCCGCTGCTGGCGCTTCGATGTCCGCGGTCCCGCGGCGGCCGCGCTCTCCATCCGCTTGATGAAGCGCTCCACCTGGCCCGCCGAGTCGACGATGCGCTGCTCACCCGTGTAGAAGGGGTGGCACACGGAGCAGAGATCGGTCCGGATCGACGTCCGGGTCGACCGGGTGGTGAAGGTGTTGCCGCAGGCGCAGCTGACGGTCGCTTCGACGTACTTGGGGTGGATCGCGGTCTTCATGGGAAACGGTTCTCCGTCTGGGATCTACGACGGGCTGATCTCTCCAGCCCGCACAGGCGCCCCGGCTCGCCGGCGCGAGAAATAAGTATATCGCATCCGCCGGTACCCCGGGAGGGTACCCTTGGATGCCCCGACTAGTCCGCCGCCGAGGCGACCGGCTCCGGCGCGGGGCCGAAGCGCGACGACAGCAGCGCCTTCGCGCCGCCGACGGGGTAGATCTCGGGCGGGTAGACGCTGATCTTGCGCTTCGTGCGGGTGACCGGCTCGAACCGGACGACGCCGTCGATCTTGGCGAAGATCGTGTGGTCCTTGCCGATCCCGACGTTGTTGCCGACCCAGAACTCGGTGCCCCGCTGGCGGACGACGATCGTGCCGGCGCGGACGAGCTGGCCATCGGACCGCTTCACGCCCAGCCGCTGCGACGCGCTGTCACGGCCGTTACGGGAACTGCCGACGCCCTTCTTGTGAGCCATGGTGTCATCTCCCGTGGCACCGGCCGACTCGGCCGGCACCCAGCGTTAGCCGGTGATCGCCGTGATCGCCAGGCGGGTCAGCGACTGCCGGTGGCCGGTCCGGCGGCGGTAGCCCTTCTTGGCCTTGTACTTGAAGATCACGATCTTCTCGCCGCGGTACTGCTCCTCGACCGTCGCCTGGACCGCCGCGCCGGCGACGGTGGGCGTGCCGACCCGCGTCGAACCGTCGCCGCCGAGGAGTAGCACCCGGTCGATGGTGATGGTGCCGCCGGCATCGACCGGCAGCTTCTCGACCGAGATCCGGTCACCGACGCTGACGCGGTACTGCTTGCCGCCGGTCTCGATCACCGCGTAGGGGGGGAGCGGCTTCGTCAGCGGCGACGGCTTGGGGCCGCGCGGGCGCTTGAACGCCCCACGCGCGGCAGCCACCACCGCGGAGGCCGGCACCGCCGCCGACGCCGCCGGTGGCACGTCGCCCTCGGTGGGCAGCAGCGGGGCGACTTCCGCCGTCGCACCTTCGACCGGCTCGTCGTCCTGCGCCGCCGCGGGCTCCTCGACGACCACGTCGGGGGAAGCGGCATCGTCCGGATGTCGCTCGGGGTTCTGCTCGAGGTCGTCCGCGACCTGGCGCTCGTTGGGATCAGTCATCGCGCAAGCACGTCCTAGGCTGTGAGGCGGTCGCACAGACTCGGGGCGCCCAGGAGCCGTCACACGAGGGACCGACCATCGCGGGGCATGCACACCAAGTCGGGGTGCCGAGAGCACCCACGAGGGGCGAGTGTACCACAGGCGCGCTCGCCCCTCAGGGCTGAACCGGGTCAAAGAGTGGGTAAAAGGGCGGGCCGAGACGCGTCGTCCCTCCGTCCCGTCGCGCTCCGTCCGGACCGGGCGGCATCCGTAACCGGGGGCCGCCCGTCGACCGCCGCTCCTCATCGTCGCAACGGAGGTCAACGGTGCCTCGCGGGCCGTCGACTCACGGCCGGTTCGTCGCCCGTGGAGCACCGCGCTGTGTAGCCTCGGGCCCTTGCCGGTCCGCCGGGACGCGCCCCGGACGGGCAGCGGTGCCACGCCGCCGCCGTCTTGGTTGACGCTCCCCGGAAGGGCTGCCTATCATCGGGTATGTGCAGCGTTTTGCCTAGAATTGAGACGGATCGATGGGGGCGAGCGGGGGCCTCCCAGCGGCGCTCGCCGCGCGGCTCTCCGGTTGGGTCCCAGCGATGACGGCGCTGCGAGCCGCGGATTTCTCGCTTCGCGCGGTACGGCTGGGGACGCGGGGGAGCGCGCTCGCGCTCGCCCAGGCCGACCTCGTCATCGGCCGTTGCGCCGGGACCGGCGCGCCGCGTCCGGTGGATCGGGTCGTCGTGAATACCGTCGGCGACGTCGACAAGACGTCGCCGCTGACCGTGATCGGCGGACGGGGCGTCTTCACGTCCGCCCTCCAGGACGCCCTGGTCGCGGACCGGATCGACGGCGCCGTGCACTCGGCCAAGGACCTGCCTTCCGAGCAGCACACCGCCCTCACCTTCGCCGCCTTCCTGGCCCGGGAGGACCCGCGCGACGTGCTCGTCTCCCGGCACGGTCTGCCGCTCGCCGCGCTCCCCGCCGACCCGGTGGTGGGCACGTCGTCGCGTCGCCGGGCGGCGCAGGTGCGGGCGCTCCGCCCGGACGCCCGGATCGTCGAGCTGCGCGGGAACATCGACACCCGGCTGCGAAAGGCGCTCGAGACGGACCTCGACGCGATCGTCCTCGCGGCGGCCGGCGTCGGGCGGATGGGCTGGGACCACCTCGTTACCGAGCGGCTGCCGCTGGAGCACTTCGTGCCGTCGCCCGGGCAGGCGGCGCTGGCGGTCGAGATCCGCGCGGGCGACGCGGCGACGCTCGCGGTGCTCGGTCCGCTCGACGAGCCAGACGTCGCGACGGCGGTGCGCGCCGAGCGAGCGTTTCTGCGGGCGATCGGCGGCGGCTGCACCACGCCGGTCGGCGCCCACGCCCGGCTGGACGGCGGGCACGTCTCACTTCGGGCGATGCTCGCCAGCGAGGACGGCGCGCGCGTCGAATGGGTGGACGGCCGCTTCGCCGCCGGGGAGGCGGAGGCCGGGGCGGCGGCACTAGCGCGGCACCTCGTGCGGACGGTCGAGCCGGACCATGCCCGACGATCGCGCCGGCCAGGCGGGGTGCCCGCACAGGGTACGGGCGCGAGGGCTCTCGGTGGGGCCGGCGTCCGACCGCCGTTACATGAAGCGCCAGCGTCTCCCCTCGCTGGCCGGACCGTTCTGGTCACCCGTGCCGCGGAGCAGGCGTCGGGCCTCGCGGCGGCGCTGGCGGCGGCGGGGGCCGTGCCCGTGGTGGCGCCCGCGATCCAGATCCTGCCGGCCGCCGACCGGGGCCCGCTCGACGGAGCCCTGCACGACCTGGCGGCCGGGCGGTACGCCTGGGTCGCGTTCACGAGCGCCAACGCCGTGTCCCGCGTCGTCGAGCGGGTGGGCGCGGGACAGGGCGGACCGGGCGTCATCGGCGGCGCGCGTGTCGCCGCGGTCGGCGGCGCCACGGCCGAGGCGCTCGCCCGGGCGGGGTGGGCGGTGGACCTCGTTTCCGCCACCACGACGGCCGAGGGCCTGGCGGCGGCACTCGCGCGGCGCGGCGTCGACGGCCAGCGGGTGCTGCTGCCGCAGGGGAACCTGGCGCGGGACGGCCTCGCCGAGGGCCTCCGGGCCGCTGGCGCGACGGTCGACGCGGTCGAGGTCTACCGGACCGCGCCGCCGGAGCACCTGCCGCCGGATGCTCGGGACGTGATCCTGCGCGGAGCGGTGGAGGCGGTGACGTTCGCCTCGCCGTCGGCCGTCCGCAACCTGGCCGCGCTGCTCGGATCGCCGCCCGCCACCCGCCCGGGCACGGGGGGCGTCGCTGCCGGCATTGCGGCTCTAGCGGACGCCGTCGTCGTCTGCGTCGGTCCGACCACGGCCGAGGCCGCGCGGGCGGCCGGGCTCGACGTCACCGTGGTCGCGGACGATCCGTCCGACGCGGGCCTCGTAGCGGCCCTCGTCGCCTACTACTCCGGGCGACCCGGGGACTCGGCACGCGGGGGTGACGCGACCCCACGCGACGGCGGCGACGCCGGGGTGATCGGCGCGTCGGATCTGGACGACGACGAGACCGGCGTGGGGGCTGGCGCATGAGCGACGCGACGCTGAGCGACGGGCACGATGGCCGCCGTGGGGACCCGGAGCTCCCGCCTTTCCGGCGGACCCGGCGCCTGCGGCGAACGGCGGCCGTGCGGCGGCTGGTGCGCGAGACGGCCCTTGCGGCCGACGACTTTATCTACCCGCTGTTCGTCGCCGAGGGGCACGGCGTCCGGCGCGAGATCGGCTCGATGCCGGGCCAGTTCCAGCTCTCGGCGGATCAGCTGCCGGCGGAGCTGGATGAGCTGGCCGAGCTGGGCATCGGCGCGGTCCTGCTCTTCGGGCTGCCGGACGAGAAGGACCCGCTCGGCGGCCAGGCCCACGTTCCCGATGGCGTCGTGCAAAACGCGGTACGGGTCATCAAGCGCCACGACCCAGGGATGCTTGTCGTCACCGACGTCTGCGCCTGTGAGTACACCGACCACGGCCACTGCGGGATTCTCGTCGGCGGCGAGGTCGACAACGACGCCACGCTCGGGCTGCTGGCGCGGACCGCGGTCAGCCATGCCGACGCGGGGGCCGACATCGTCGCCCCGTCGGACATGATGGACGGCCGGGTCGCCGCGATCCGGGCGGCCCTCGACGCCGCCGGTCACCTCCAGACCCCGATCATGGCCTATGCGGCCAAGTACGCCTCCGCCTTCTACGGGCCGTTCCGGGACGCCGCCGGGAGCGCGCCGGCGTTCGGCGATCGCCGGTCGCACCAGATGGACCCCGGGAACGCGCGTGAAGCGCTCGTCGAGATCGCGATCGACCTGGACGAGGGGGCGGACCTGGTGATCGTCAAGCCGGCCCTGGCCTACCTCGACGTGATCCGGCAGGCGCGTGACCGCTTCGACGTGCCGCTGGTGGCCTACAACGTCTCGGGCGAGTACGCGATGGTCAAGGCGGCCGACCGCCTGGGCTGGGTCGATGGGCGGCGGGTCGCGATGGAGACGCTGCTCTCGATCAAGCGGGCGGGAGCGGGGCGGATCATCACCTATCACGCGAAGGAGGCTGCCCGCTGGCTGCGGGAGGACGCCGCCGCGGTGGCGTCCTCCCGGCCGGTTCTGGCCGGGGAGGGGAGCCGACCGTGATCACCGTGACGACGCTGGACGCGGAGTTCACGCGGCTGGCCAAGTTCTGGTCGTCCAGCGTGGTCGGGCGGGCGAACGACCAGTACATCAAGGTCGCCAAGCTCCGCGGCGAGTTCGTCTGGCACGCTCACGCCGACGAGGACGAACTCTTCCACGTGGTGCGGGGCCGGCTGGTGATTCGGTTTGAGGACGGCGAGGTCACGCTCAACCCGGGTGACGTCTGCGTCGTTCCGAAGGGCAAACGCCACCTCCCGGTGGCCGACGAGGAGTGCTGGGTCGTCCTGGTCGAACCGGTGACGACGGCGCACACGGGCGACGTCGTGGATCCCAGGACGAGGTCGATCGAGGAGCAGCTGGCGTAGCCACGTCGCCCACGTCGCGGCGAGGAAAGGAACAGGCGGAGATGGAGACGCAGCCCGGTCGGCGGCAGTACGTCAAGTTCACCTTCTTCAAGGTCGCGCCGGAGTGGCGGCGGCTCGATGTCGGCACCCGCGACCGCCAGAAGGCCGAGTTCGCCGAGGTCGTGGAGACCTGGCGCGAGCGGAACCTGGTCCGGACCTACTCGACGATCGGCACCCGGGGTGACACCGACTTCCTGGTCTGGCAGGTCAGTTACGAGCTCGACGACATCCAGCGGATGCAGGGCGAGTTGCTCGGCACCGAACTCGCCGGGTGGCTGTCCACCCCGTACAGCTACCTCTCGATGACCAAGCACTCGGTCTACGTCGAGAAGTACTCGGGGCCGGGGCGCGACAAGTTCACCCGCCTCAGCCTGGCGCCCGGCGACCACAAGTACCTCTTCGTCTACCCGCTCACCAAGACCCGGGAGTGGTACGGCCTCGACAGGGCCGACCGCCAAGAAGCCATGAACCAGCACATGGCGATCGGCCACACCTACTCGTCGGTGAAGCTGAACACGACCTACTCCTTTGGCCTCGACGACCAGGAGTTCGTGCTCGCGTTCGAGACCGACGAGCCGGGCGACTTCCTCGACCTCGTCCAGGAGCTGCGGCCGTCGATGTCGAGCGCGTACACGCTGACGGACGTGCCGATCTTCACCTGCGTGGCGACCACGACCGCCGGGATGCTCGACGTTCTGGCGCTCAGCCGCACGGCGGTGCCGGCCTAAGCCCGCGCGGGGCACGGCGGGCCGCGGCCAGCCGACACCGACGCCGGGGAGGCGACCCCGCGCTACCGGACCGGGACACCGAAGGGACACACGGCCATGAGCACCGTCGCACCCGTAGACGCGGACGCCGCCGCCGTCCCGCAGCCCCCGGTTGTCCCGGGGCTGACGATGACCGGCCGCGCGCGGATGATCGCGGCGGCGCGACGGGAGGCGGTCGATGCCACGCCCGTCTGGTTCATGCGGCAGGCGGGTCGCTGCCTGCCGGAGTACAGGGCGCTGCGGCGGCGGCACGACTTCCTGACCGTCGCCAGGACGCCGGAGCTGGCGGCGGAGGCCACGCTGATGCCCGTCGACCGCTTCGGGGTCGACGGGGCGGTCCTCTTCGCGGACATCATGCTCCCGCTCGACGGGATGGGCGTCCCCTTCCGGATCGAGCCGAGCGTGGGACCCGTGATCGACGCGCCGCTGCGGACGGCGGCCGACGTCGACGCGCTGACGGTGGCCGACGCCGAGGAGGCCACCGGGTACGTGATGGACGCCCTGCGACTGCTGAAGGGCGAGCTCGGGGAGCGGGCGGCGCTGCTGGGGTTCTCGGGGGCGCCGTTCACCCTCGCTTGCTACCTCGTCGAGGGGCGGTCGTCGCGGGAGTATCCGAAGGCCAAGGCGCTGATGTACGGGCAGCCGGAGGTCTGGCACCGGCTGATGGCGACCCTGGCCGAGGTCGTCACCCGCTACCTGCGGGCTCAGATCGCGGCCGGCGCCGACGCCGTCCAGCTCTTCGATTCCTGGCTCGGTCTGCTCGGGCCGCGGGAGTACGCCGCCTACGTCGCCCCCTACACCGCGCGGATCTTTGAGAGCCTGCGCGGGTCGGCGCCCACGATCCACTTCAGCACGGGCACGGTCTCGCTCCTCGACCAGATCGCCGCGACGGGACCGGACGTCGTCAGCGTCGACTGGCGGCTGCCGCTCGACGCGGCGTGGGCGCGCATCGATCCCGACGCCCGCGGGATCCAGGGGAACCTCGACTCGTCCCTGGTGCTCGCGCCCTGGGACGCGGTCGAGGCAGGGGCGCGCGACGTGCTGGAGCGGGCCGGCGGCCGCCCGGGCCACATCTTCAACCTCGGCCATGGGATCCTCCCTGAGACGCCGCCCGAGACCCTCACTCGGCTCGTCGCGCTGGTCCACGAGGCGTCCCGTCGCGAGACGTCTGGGGTCGATTCTGGCGTCAGGATGGCGTGATCCGGTCCTGGCACGGTCCCTGCCAATAGCGGTGCTGAGCGGGGGCGAGGTTGCTGTCGCTCGGTACCCCACAATGGAGGAACATCCCATGGACTCGATGCTCAGCGGCCTCTTCGGCGGCCAGGACGACGACGACGACGACCGTCGGCGATCCCGCGCCCAGGACTTCGTCAGCCGGTACGAGCAGGGTTCCCCCTACGAGGGGTTCTCCGACCAGGAGGCCATCCACAACTACCAGCAGGTAGCAGGCAGGATGTCGCCGCAGGATTTTGAAGAGTCGGCCGCCGAGGCGTTCCAGCGGATGGATCCGCAGGAGCGGATGCAGTACGCCCAGATGATGCAGCAGCAGGGCGGGATGCAGTTCAGCGGTGGGCAGATGGACGACCCGCGTCAGTTGGCACGGATGACCTCCCAGTTCCACCAGCAGAGCCCTGACGGCCTCACCGGCCTCTTCGGTGGCGGCGGTGGCGGGGGCGGACTCGGCGCGATGCTCGGCGGCGGCGGCGGTGGGGCGATGGGCTCCCTGCTCGGCGGCGCGATGGGCGGCGGCAACCGGGGCGGCGGCGGGGGCGACATGCTCAACAACCCGCTCGCGAAGGCCGCGCTCGGCGGCATCGCCGCGATGGCGATGAAGCGGATGATGGGCGGCCGCTAGCCGGTCGACAGTCTGAATCGGCCGGTCCTGGGCGAGGCCCGCGCTCCCTCTGGGGAGGCGGGCCTCGTCGCGTCCGACGAGCCCTCTGTGGCTCCCAGGAGTGATGCCGCCGACACCGCAAGGTTCCCCTGGCGGATTCCGGTTCCGCTGGTGGAGACTCGTTGGCTCCCGACTGGTGTCATCTCGTGCCGCATCCGGACGTTCGTGGTGGTATCGGACGCACGGCGACGGCCGAGCCTGCCCGGAGCGAGCCCCTGGCTGAGGCACGATGCGGGTCGATGCTTCCGGTGATCAACCGGATCGCGACGTGATGTCGTCGGGAGAGATCCGCACGGAACGGGGAGACGGGCGGGCGAGTCCGGCCTCGAGGTCTCGCGGCCCGGTTGCGCCTCGCCGCCCGCGTGTCCCCGCGGGCGGGGGACGGTGACAGCATCGACGCGCGGTCCGGCGAGTGACATCTCACACCAGGGCCCCCTTCGGATGCAGGGGGCCCGGGCGTTCGGTCCGGCGGTGGTGGAGGTCGTGGTGTCAACCCGGCGTGGGCAAGTCCCCATCCCCGGGAGGGCGGGGCTCCTGGCGCAGCTTGGTCGTCTCGTCGATGGTCAGCGCGTTGGCGCGGGTGATGAAGTCGGCCAGGAGCGCGAGTTCCTCGTCGCGGTACTCGGCGCAGAGGGCGACCATCGCTCGCGCCATCGAGGCGAACAGCGGCGCGATCGCCTGCTCGCCCGCCTGCCCGTCGGCCCGGATATAGACGCGACGCCGGTCGACCGGATCCCGCTCCCGCCGCGCGAATCCCGCCCGCTCGAGCCGGTCGACCATCCCGGTGATGGCGCCGGTGGTCAGCCCCGTCGCCTCGGCCAGCGTCCCGGCGGTGACCGGACCAGTGCGGTGCAGCAGCTCGAGCGCCTCAAGGTCCGCCGGGTTGATCCCGAGTCGGCTCGCCACGGCCTGGCTCAGCATCACGGACGCGGTGCTGCTCTGGCGAAGACCGTCCATCAGCGCCGCGACGACTTCCGCCCGATTTCGTTCGCCCCTTGACACCCGCCTCCACCTCGCTTAGCATGTCATCATCTTAGCGTCTAAGATAATCGTGAGCAAAGATGACGATGCGCTGAACGAGTATAGCGCCTGGCCAGGATGCGCTGTGACGCGGGGATCGCATGGGTCGTGGAGGGCAGGGGGCCGTCGGTAGATGGTCTGGTGGAGGTAGGCGAGGCCCTGTGCTGGGCCCGTTCGGCCCGGCCCGGCTCCGCCGTCAACGCGCCGTGAGCAACGGCCCGCAAGGGGGCGATCCCATAGCACCGTGATGGCGCCGGACAGCCGGAGCGTCGCCGATGCGACCGGCGCGCGCCGCGTGGGGTCAAGAGTTGCCGACGACCGAGCCGATGCCGCGCGCGACCGGGACGGGTGTCGCCCCGACGACTGGACCGACAAGTACGCTCTGAACCGGAGGTCGCCGCCCGATGCTCTCCACGCTGACCGACTTCGCCTCCTCGCGGCGCGGCAAGTGGATCGTGATCGCCGTCTGGTTCCTGGTCGCGGCGGTGATCGTGCCGCTCGCGCCGCAGCTGGCCGAGGTCGTCGAGAACGAGCAGACGAGCTTTCTGCCCGAGGACGCGGAGTCGACCCGGGCGGTCGAGCTGGTCCAGCAGCGGTTCCCGAGCAGCACCACGCCGGCGATCGTCGTCTTCCGCAACCCCAACGGCCTGACCGACGCCGACCTCGCCGAGGAGCGGCGGATCGCCGCCGCCGTCACCGACCCCGAGGCACCGGAGAACATCGAGAGCGTTGTCTCCGTCTCGACCCAGCCCCAGGCCCGCGGGTCGCTCGTCTCCCCCGACGGGACGACGATGACGATGCTGGTCAACATCAGCGGCGAGGCCGCCGAGGAGCCGTACCTCGAGACGGTGGACTTCGTCCGGGAGCAGGCCAACGACACCGAGGCGCTGGCGGTCAAGGTTAGCGGCCCGGGCGGTCTGCTCAAGGACCTGATCGCCGTCTTCGAGCAGATCGACGGCTTCCTGATCCTGGTCACCGCGGCGCTGGTGCTGGTGCTGCTGGTGGTGATCTACCGCTCGCCGGTGGTCGCGCTGGTGCCGCTGGTCTCGGTCGGGTGGGTCTTCGCGCTGGCCGGTGCGCTCGGGGCACTCGGCGCGGAGCGGTTCGGTCTGCCGGTCAACGGGCAGTCGCAGGGCATCATGACGGTGCTGCTCTTCGGCGCCGGCACGGACTACTGCCTCTTCGTCTCCTCGCGGTTCCGCGAGGAACTGGTCCACACCGAGGACAAGCACGAGGCGATGCGCCGGGCGATGCGCGGCGTGGGCGAGGCGATCGCGTCCTCCGCGGGCACCGTGCTGGTCGCCACGCTGGCGCTCCTCTTTGCCACCCTCCGCTCCAACCAGAGCCTCGGACCGCTGCTCGCGGTCGCGATCGCGACCATGCTCGTCGCCGCGCTGACGCTGGTCCCGGCGCTCCTGACCGTGCTCGGGCGCAACGCCTTCTGGCCGCTCCGGCCGAAGTACGACCCGGCGCGTGTCGCGGTCGCGGCCGACGACGAGGCGCACGGCGTCTGGTCGTGGGTGGCGACCCAGGTCGGCCGGCGGCCGGTGGCGTTCCTGGCGACGACGGCGGCGGTCTTCGTCGCGCTCTCGTTCGGAACCCTCCGGCTCGAGCAGACCTTCGACAGCATCACCGCGCTGCCGGCGGGGACGGAGTCGCGCGAGGGGTTCGAGTTGCTGCGGACGTCGTTCCCGGCAGGAGAGCTCGCGCCGACCGAGGCGTACCTCGCGCTCCCAGCCGGCGGCCAGGTGCTGGACCCGGCGACGCTGAGCCAGGTCGACCAGTTGAGCCAGCGGCTCGCCACGTACCCGGGCGTCGCGGCGGTGTCGGGTCCGAGCCGACCGTTCGGCGTCGCGGCGCCGGTCGGCCCGGCGGAGGTGCTGGCCGCCGCGCAGGCGGTCGGCGCGGGCGCCGCCGGTCCCGAGCAGCAGGCGCTGTTTGGGCAGGCGACGCGCGCCGTCTCGCCCGACGGTGGTGTCGCCCGGATCACGGTCAGCCTGACCGAGAACCCGTACAGCCTCGCGGCGCTGGACGAGATCGAGGGGCTGCGGGCGTTCGCCCGCCAGAGTGCCGCCGAGGCTGGCCTGGGCACCGCGGAGGTCCTGATCGGGGGCGACACCGCGACCGCCCACGACACCCAGGTCGCCAACGACCGCGACATCCGGGTGGTGCTGCCGATCATCCTGCTGGCGATCGGGGTGATCCTCGGGCTGCTGCTCCGCTCCCTCGTCGCGCCGATCTACCTGCTCGCGACGATCGTGCTCTCGTACGCCGCCACCCTAGGCCTCTCGACGCTGGTCTTTCAAGACCTCCTCGGCCAGGACGGGGTCGGGGCCGGCGTGCCGTTCTTTCTGTTCGTCTTCCTGGTGGCGCTGGGGGTCGACTACAACATCTTCCTGATGGCCAGGATCCGGGAGGAGACCCGCCACCACGGCCTGCGGTCGGGGACCCGGCGGGCCCTCGGCCGGACCGGCGGCGTGATCACCTCGGCGGGGATCATCCTCGCCGGGACCTTCGGCGCACTGATGACGCTGCCGCTCCAGGACCTCTTCCAGACGGGCTTCAGCGTCGCCGTCGGCGTGCTGATCGACACCTTCATCGTCCGCTCTCTGATGGTCCCGGCGATCGTGCTGCTGCTCGGCCGCTGGAACTGGTGGCCGAGCCGGGACCTGGCCGCTGCACCCGGCCTGGGGACCGCCGCGTCTCGGGCGGGGGATCTGGCGCCGGGCCGCGGCGACTGATGCCCGGTCCGGCCAACGTACGGTGAGGCGCGGCCCCTGTGGGCCGCCCGGCCACCTTGGGCGCCGCGCTCCTGGTGGGACGGGGACGCGTCGGCACGGACAAGGAAGTGGCGGGGGCCCGGCGTCGATCTCGGCCCGCGTCGGAGCATCGGTTCGGGCAGGGGGCGGGCGCCGAGCATCTCGCCCGGCGCCGATCGCCCACCTGTGAGCTGGCGGTAGCGCCCCGGCCCGCCTGGCGCGCCCCGGCGCGCCGTCAACGGGCTATGAGCCGCCCTTGTTCCGGGCGGGTTGCCACTAGCCGTCGCGCGTCCGGAGGGGGGCGGCGGTCCCGACCCTGAGCGTCGGATCAGACCTGGCGCACGAAGTCCAGCAGGGCCCGGTTGATCTCCTCGGCGTGCGTCCAGAGCATGCCGTGCGGCGCGCCCTCCACGATCACCAACTGGCTGCCCGGGATGGCGTCGGCGAGATGAGAACCGCCCGTGGCGGAGATCGGCAGGATCCGGTCGGCGTCGCCGTGCATCACCAGCGCCGGGACGTCGACGCGCGGCAGGTCGCCGCGGAAATCGGTCAGCCAGGTCGGCACGCACGCCAGCGTGCCGACCGGGGACGCCCCGGAGGCCACGTTCCAGCTGTCCCGGACGACCTCTTCACTGATGCGACTGCCGAGGAACTCGTCGAGGTTGTAGAAGGACTCGTAGAACGCGGAGAGGTAGGCCAGCCGGTCCTGGCGGATGGCGGCCATGATCCCGTCGAAGACGGTGTGGTCGACCCCGTTCGGATGGTCGTCGGTCTTCGGCAGGAACGGCGGGATCGAGGCCAGGAACGCGGCCTGGCGGACGCGTTCGGAGCCGTACGTCCCAAGGTACCGCGCTACCTCGCCGGTGCCCATCGAGAAGCCGACCAGCGTGGCGTCGCGCAGGTCGAGCGAGGTCATCAGCGTGTTCAGGTCGGCGGTGAAGGTGTCGTAGTCGTAGCCGGTCGTCGGCTGGCTGGACTTGCCGAACCCGCGGCGGTCGTAGGCGACGACCCGGTACCCGGCCTCGAGCAGGGCGGTGGTCTGCTTCTCCCAGGAGCGACCGCTGAGGGGGAAGCCGTGGATGAGCACGACCGGTCGCCCCGAGCCTTGGTCCTCGTAGTAGAGATCGATCGACGCCGAGTTCTCCTGACCGACCGAGACGTGGGGCATGTGACGCTCCTCTCCTGCCGTCGAGACGGCTCGTGACGCGAACAACGACGCGAAGGATGGGTCCCGTGCACGAGGATACCGGCGGGCAACTGTTCCGTTCACCGACCGGATGCTCTCCCCCGGACGGTGGCACCGGGCGACGAGGATGGACGAGCAGACGCCGGCGGCCATGCAGCCAGACGGACCGATGAGGGGCGTCGCTGGGACCGCGCTGCGGCGACGTGGCGTCGGCCCGAGCCGTCCCGGGGGATCAGTCGGCCACGACCCGATCCTCGGCGAGGCCGCGAAGGCGGGCGACGAGGTCGACCCCCGCGCGTAGCTCCACCGGCGCCGGGACGGCGTCGCGGGCGAGGAGGTCGATAAAGGCGATCATCTGCTTGTCGCGCTTCATGCCCGCCGCGGCCACCGCCCGGCCGCCCCGGACGTAGTAGGCGACGAACTCGGGGGCCTCCAGGTCGCCGTCCACGATCAGGTCGTCGTACTGGCCGGCGTGGCCGGCGTAGTCCAGACGGGCGCCGAACTGGTTGGTCCAGAAGTACGGCACCGCCTCGTAGGGGACGCCTCGACCGAGCATGTTCAGCGCGGCGACCTTGCCGTGCTGCTCGGCGAGGCGCCAGTGCTCGACCCGGATCCGGTCGCCGGCCCTGGGGTCGGGAAACGCGGCGACATCGCCGGCCGCCCAGAGGCCATCGGCGGCTCGGAGCTGGGCGTCGACCGGGACCCCGCCGTCGTCGGCGAGGTCCACGCCGCGGAGCATCCCCGTCGCGGGCGTGACGCCGATCCCGACCAGGACCAGGTCGGCCTCGAGCCGCTCTCCGCTCTCGAGCACGACCGCGCTGACCGCCCCGTCCCCCTCGATCCGGGCGACCTCCGACGACGGCCGGAAGGTGACGCCCTTGGACTCGTGGAGACGCCGGAAGATCGCCCCGACCGGCTCGCCGAGCGTCTTCGCGAGCGGCACCGGACTCCGGCCGACCAGGGTCACCTGGAGCTCGCGATTGGTCAGGCTGGCCGCCGTCTCGAGCCCGATGTAGCTGTCGCCGACCACCACCGCCTTCGCCCCCTCGTGGGCGGCGGCGATGATCGCGCCGGCGTCATCGGGCGTGCGGAGGGTGAAGACGTTGGCGAGTTCGGCGCCGGGCACGTCGAGGCGGCGCGGGGTCCCGCCGGTTGCGAGGAGGAGCGCGTCGTAGGCCAGGGACTGGCCGTCGGCGAAGACGACCGTCTTGGCCCGCGCGTCGATCGTCTCGACCCGCCGGGTCTCGCGCTCGATGCCGTGCTCGGGGTAGAAGCCGCGCGCGCGGAGCGGGAGCTTGTCCTCCCCCTGCTGACCGCCGAGGTACTGCTTGCTGAGCTTCGTGCGGTCGTAGGGCGGCCGGTCCTCCAGGCCGACGAGGAGGATCCGGCCGACGAACCCCTCGCGGCGGAGCGTCTCGGCGGCGGCGTTGCCCGCGCCGCCGGCCCCGACGATCACGAAGGTCCGGGGGTCCCGGGCGGGCTCGGGTGCGACCATCGTCGGAACCGCTTCGTCCGGCGCAGGGTCGGGGAGGCTGACCAGGACGGTCTCGCCGTCGACCCGAACCGAGAACCGCGGCAGGTCGTTCAGGGCCGGTGGCTCGGCGACGGCGCCATCGGTGACCCGAAAACAGGTCTTGTGCCAGGGGCAGTGGACGCGGTCCCCGATCAAAAGGCCGTCCGCCAGGGAGGCGCCGAAGTGGGTGCACGTCGCGCCGAGGGCGTAGAAGGCGCCGTCCCGGCGGACCAGCAAGACCGGCGTGTCGCCGGCGTCGACCTGCTTCATCTCCCCGTCGGCGAGGTCCCCGACCCTGGCGACCGCGTGTTCCCGGTCGCTGCGCGCGCGCTCCATGCGGTCCTGGTCCTCCTGACGACGTGGCCGCGCGACGGCCCGCGGACAGACTCCCGGCCGATACCCATCCCGCCGCAGCCAGAGTGCCGGGACGGAGTCTCGCTGCAGCGTGCGCGACGCCGAGACGTCGCGACGCGCACCGGCGCGGTCGTCGCGCCGACACCGGCCGATAACGTCCGGGCGGCGGGGAGAGCGTTAAGCGTCGGTGCCTGGCGCGGCCCACTCCTCCGGGCGCGGCCCGGGGTCGCCCATGTCCGGGTTGTCGCGCAGCCGGTTGATCACCCGGACGGAGAGGTCGGCGCGGACCTGGATCTGGCACGAGAGGCGCGTGTTCGGGGCGAGTTCATCCTCGCGCGCGAGGCGGGTCCGCTCGGCGTCGTTCATCGGGCCCGGGTCGCCGGCGAGCACTTCGACCCGGCAGGTCGTGCAGCGGGCGTTGCCGCCGCAGCGGTGGAGGATGTCGACCCCCGCGTCCTCGATGCAGAGCACCAGGCGGCGCCCGTCGCCGCAGGTCGTCTCGCCGATCCCCGCCATCGTGATCGTCGCCATGGTGCTCAGCCGCTCCTGTTCTCTCCGGCGGGAGGTGCCCGTGCATGCCTCCCTGTTTGACCGACGTCCGCGCCACTATACCGACCCGGCGGTCGGTCCACGGTGGACCCGTTCCGGTGGTGGCTACGGCGGCCAGTGACGGGACCACCCGAGCCGTGACCGACGTCTCCCCCACCATTGGTCGCCCCGCGCGCGGTGGCGTAGCCGAGGCGAGGACCCGACCGTCGGCTCCTCCAGAGCCACTGCGGGTGGGCTGACCCGACGGCGAGGGATGGCGGCTGGCGGAGGCAACAAACGTTCGACAACCGGAGAGGCCGCCAGCGCACTGCCTGGGAGCCGTCGCCGACCCGCGTTGACCGCATCCCAAAGGTTTGCGAAGCTACCACGACGATCGGGCGAGGGGCGGTCGCATCGGGGCGATCGCGCCGAGGCCGCGAGAAGGAGAGGGAAATGCGACGCTCGGTTGGGGTGCTCTTGTCCGTGCTTCTGCTCCCCGTGCTGCTCGTGCTCCCGGGGCTGCGGCTCGCCGCCTGGGCTGCCCAGGAGGCGACGCCGTCGACGACCGTTGACGACTCGCTGCCGGCGATCCTCCAGGACGTGGACGGGCTGACCGTGGCGGTAGCGCTGGTGGCGAGCCGGGACGACGGCCAGGTCAGTGTTGGCGTCACGGCCGTGAACCTCGCCCCCGGCGCGCACGGCATCCACGTTCACGAGACGGGCGTCTGCGACCCCGCGGGCGAGCAGGCGTTTGCCTCCGCCGGCGGCCACTACAACCCGACGGACGAGGAGCACGGCGACCACGCCGGCGACCTGGGCAACATCGAGGCGGAAGAGGACGGCGGCGCCCTCTTCCTGGAGACCACCGACGCGTTCGACCTCGACGAGCTTCGCGACGAGGACGGCTCGGCGATCATCATCCACGCCGAGGAGGACGAGAACGATCCCGAGGGCGAGAGCTACGGGGCCCGGATCGCCTGCGGCGTCCTCGCCGCCCCGATCCCGGTGGAGCCCGCCGCCACGCCGGTCGCGCCGGTCGCCTCGCCCGTCGTTCCGGTCGCCTCGCCGGCCGCGACGGCGACGGTCGTCCCGGTGGCGGAGCCGACCGCCACCACGGTCGCTGAGGCACCGGACACCGACGCCGACGGCCTGTCCGACGCCGCCGAGGCCGAGAACGGCACCGACCCGACCAACCCGGACTCCGACGGTGACGGGCTGCTCGACGGCGCCGAGTTCGAGACGCAGACAGATCCGCTCGCCTTCGACTCCGACGGGGACGGCTTCGGCGACAACCAGGAGGTCGTCAACGGCACCGACCCCAACGACCCCGCCAGCGTTCCCGCGGGAGATCCCAGCGTCGACACGGACGGTGATCTCCTGACCGACGTCCAGGAGGCCGACTTCGGCACCGATCCGGAGGTCGCCGACACTGACGGCGACGGCCTGAGCGACTTCGCCGAGGTCGGGTTCGAGCCGGGTTCGGCGACGGGCACCGACCCGCTGGACGACGACACCGACGACGACGGCGTGACCGACGGCGCGGAGATTGAGGCAGAGACGGACCCGCTGGACCCCGAGAGCCTTTAGCTCTACACACGAGTTGGCGGGGTCCCAGCCGGAATTGCCTGGGGCGCCACCGGATCAGGGCGTTCGGGCCGCCACGACGAGGGGCTCGCGGGAGACGGGGGCCGGAGCGTCGCTCCGGCCCCCGTCTCCCGCTGTGCACTCCGTTCTCGGGCGACCCTATGGCGGTCGGCGCCGCGTCAGGACGGGCGCCGTGGCACCACGCGGGATTCCGGTCCGTCCGGGAGTGCTCCCAGCACGACCACAAGGTGGTGGGCACGGGTGAGCCCCACGTGGAGCAGCGCATCGCGGCTGGACTCGTGCGCCCGCTCCGCCTCGGCGAGGATGACGACCGGACTCTCGAGACCCTTGGAGCCGTGGGATGAGCCGCAGCGGAGCGCGTGCGGGCCGCCCTCGCCCCAGCCGAGCACGACGTTCCCGACTCTGGAGCCGTCGGCGAGCCGGGTGGTGTTCGGGCCGCGCGTCGAGAGCAGCACGATGTCGCTCAGGGACAGCCCTTCCACCGTGAGGAGGTCGTGGAGCACCCGCCCAAGGGTCTGCACCTCATCACCCGGCGTCACCGCCAGTTCCGCGGGTGGACGGCCCTCCGGTCCGATACTGAGGGAGCGGAGACGGTCGCTCAGGTAGGCGGTGGCAGCCCTGTGGATGCCCTGGGTGGTGCGGCAGTTCTGGGTGAGTTCGAAGTGTGGCCGGAGGATCGGCCAGCATTGCCTCCAGCGTCACCCGCCAGATGTCGGCGAAGTCCCGCCCCTCGTCGACGACGATCGCGTCGAATCGGTCCGGCAGGATCGCCAGCGCGTCGAGCAGGTGCTGCGGCAGATCCTCCTCGAAGGATCAATTGGCGTTCGGCCCGGCAAGGACGTCCTGGTGCGACGGCACGGCGATGCCCGCGCGTCGGGCGAGGTCGGTGGCGGTATCGTGGTAGTTGTCGACGGTCACCCGCGCCATGTCGGGGCCGAGTTCTCGGTCCGGCCCGTCGCGCGCCTAACTGCCAGGGGACCGGTCGTCGCAGATGAAGAGGACCCGGAGCCCCTGCCTGGCCAGCCGACGGACCCGTTCCATGGCCAGGTCCGTCTCGCGTGACAAGCTGGCGCGCTCGAACGCCGCTCGATTCTCGCCCTCCTGGGCTCCCACCAGTGCTCCGAGGGATGCGCTGGATGGGGACAGGGCGGGTGTATCCCGGTGCCAAGGGTGGCTGCCCGGTCAGACCACGTCGGGCCGCGAGCGAGTCGCTGCCGCATGCTCAGGGTCGGTGCTGGCCGTGGCAGCGAGCCTACCCCCGCGACGGGTTCTCTTCACCGCCGGTCAGCAGGTCCTTGACCTTGCCGACCGCCTGCTGCCCGAGCGTGGCCGCGCCAACGACGCGCTCGTCCCTGTCCTCGGTTCCACCTTCGGGCACGGCGAACCGGAGTCCCTCGGCGTATGGCGCCGGGCGGCCCATCGCGTAGGCCACCGTCTCCTCCCCGAACTTCCTGCGCGCGTCGTCGACGGTCGAACTGCCCGTCACGATCTCGTGCATCAGGTTGAGGGCGATGGTGTTCGACGCTTCGGTGTCGCAACGCGCGGCCACCTCACCGGCGGTCCGGTCCACGAGGCAACTGCCGTCGAAGCGGGCGATGTCCTCGAGCCGCTCGGGCGGGACCTGGTAGTCGATGACCTGAGTCAGGAAGTCGCTGTGCGGAGCCGGGAAGTTGTGGGTCACGACGTCGCGCGTGGCGACGATCCGCTTCCACGGGCCGCGGCGATACCAGAACAGCTTGGTCGGCGTGGCCTCGTTCGGCGGTCCGTACTGCCCCAGCATCTGCCGGGCCCCTCGCCGTGGGGCGTCCGGCCAATCGGCGATGTACCCCTCGACGGTCGCCAGATCGGCGGTCAGGCTGGCACCGGCTTCGGTCTCGTGCTCGCCGCGGACCTGGTGTCCCAGCGCGTCCACCGTGGCGCTGGTCATGGTCGCTATCCGCTCGTCGGTGCCCGGGTCCTTCGACCCCTGCTCGTGTTCGGTCACGTCGTTCCCCCGCGCCCGCTCGTCGCGTCCGTGTGGGCCCGACCCGCGGGCACCAGACAACGCGCGCCGCGCAAGCGACGATCCAGCGGCGCGAGTAGGCGAGCGACCGCGCCGGACGTGGCCGTCGGCGAGTGTTGGACACCCGTACCGATCGGTCTCGCCGTCCGTGACAAGAACGCTTGTTCTACACACGATCCGCTGGTAGGATGCGGACGACAGGCGAAGACGCTCTCAGGAGCGGCGTTGTCTCCGGTGCCCGGCATCCTCGAGCTGACCGCCTAGGTGCCCGCCCTCCTGAGAGGGGATACGGCAACGTCGGGGGCCTCTGTGCCGCGCCTCAGCGCCGAACGGATCGTACTGCCGCCTTCGGCCCTCCTCTCCTTGCGTCACCTTCGGCTGTCTCCGACCCCATCCTGGCCTTTGGCGGTGCGCCGATGCGGCGTGCCATACACGAGGAGGACCGGGCGATGTCGACGACGAGCGACGGTTCGCACGAACTGGAGGAGGACGACCGCCTGGCGTCCGACGACACGCCGATCAACGCCGTAGAGTGCCCCGTCTGCCAGGGGGAAGGCGTCAGCGAGGACCAGGAGGATGACGAGGACTGCCGCCACTGCGACGGCAAGGGATACCTACGTGCGCCCTGGGACGTGTTCGTTGGCCGCGAGGGTGTCGATCGGTACCTCTGCCCGGAATGCGGGGGCGGGAGCGGCGGCGGGGGTATGTTGTGGGTGCAGTGTCCCGGGTGCGCGGACTTCGGCGTGGTCAGCAAGAGGCGGGCCGACGAGATAGCATCACGGCACTATCTGCTGGCGTTTAGAAGCCCCGAAGACGCGCGCGAAGCTCAGGATGACAACGACCTTACGTTCGTCGATCTCGCCCTGTGGGACCTGCGCGAGCTCTATTTCCCAGGGGCAAGGATGAGGGACAAGGACCTCTCCGGGCGGGACCTCACGGGGGCCGAGTTGGACGGTGCCGACCTCCAAGGTGCCGACCTTCGTGGTGCCGTGCTGCGCGATGCCGGCCTCGTCGAGACCGCATGGGCAGGGACCAGGTTGGACGGCGCCGACCTCACCGGTGCCTACCTCAAAGGCTCTGACCTCCACAACGCGGAGAGCATGTCTGGCGCACTCCTGGTAAACACGGACGGTCTGACCGACGAGCAGCGGGCGGTGTGCCGGGCCAAGGGTGCCGTCTTCGGGTGACCGACCTCGGAGATCCTGAGCCCGAGGGGAGGCAACGTTCGCGGCGTCTCGTCCCCCTGCTGACACCGGAAGACGTCAAAGGGACGGACCATCTGCCGCGGACCTCGAGCTGGTCATCGCCGAGATGGTAGCCGCGGGGCTCTCGCCCCTACCTCCCGATGGTCGTCGGCGGGGCTCCACAGCGCCGTTGGATCGGGACGTGGTCGCCGGGGCGTTTGAGATGGCCCTATTCAGCGACCTCCCGGAGGCCGGGTGACCGACCAGTGGCCCCGGACGCGGAACGGCCGGCGGGGTCTCCCCCGCCGGCCGTCGTGTGGGGCTCCATCGAGCCCGCTCGCTGGGTGAGCCGCGAAGGACTCGAACCTTCAACCAGCTGATTAAGAGTCAGCTGCTCTGCCAATTGAGCTAGCGGCCCAGCACCGCGAAGTCTAGCGCGGGGTCGGGAGGGGCGTCAAATCGGCGCCGCGCTCGGACAGGCTCCGCCGGCTGTCACTCAGAGGGGCGGGCGCTGGCCGGTCCACGTCTCGGAGCGCTCGTAGGCGTCGGCGACGCGGAGGACAATCCCCTCGTCGAAGGCCGGGCCGAGGACCTGGAGGCTGACCGGCAGCCCGTCGGCGAAGCCGCACGGGACGGCGATCCCCGGGATGCCGGCCATGTTCGCCGGGATCGTGAAGACGTCGGAGAGGTACATCTGGTACGGGTCGTCGGTCCGTGCCCCGAACGCGAAGGCGACGGTCGGCGAGGTCGGGCAGACGATGGCGTCGACCCGCTCGAACGCCTCGTCGAAGTCGCGCCGGACCAGCGTCCTGACCTTCTGGGCCTTGACGTAGTAGGCGTCGTAGTAGCCGCTGCTCAGGGCGTAGGTCCCGAGCATGATCCGCCGCTTGACCTCGGGGCCGAACCCCTCGCCGCGGGTCCGCTCGTAGGTCTCACGGAGGGTCGGCGCCTGCACCGAGAGCCCGAAGCGGACGCCGTCGTAGCGGGCCAGGTTGGCGCTCGCCTCGGCCGGGGCGGTGATGTAGTAGGTCGCCAGGGCGTACTCGGTGTGCGGCAGGCTGACCTCGACCAGCTCCGCGCCGAGCTCGGCAAGGCGGGCGATCGCCGCGTCGACCGCCGCCTGGACCCCCGGCTCCATCCCCTCGATCGTGTACTCCCGGGCGACCCCGAGCCGGACACCACGCAGGTCCGGCTCGCCGGCCCCGGGGCCCACCATGGCCGCAAAGTCGGGGACGGCCTCCGGCGCGGAGGTGGAGTCGAGCGGGTCGTGGCCGGCGACCGCGCCGAGGAGGATCGCGGCGTCCTCGACGGTCCGCGCGAACGGGCCGATCTGGTCGAGCGAGCTGGCGAAGGCGATCAGGCCGTAGCGGGAGACGCGGCCGTAGGTCGGCTTCAGCCCGACCACCCCGCAGAACCCGGCCGGCTGGCGGACCGAGCCACCGGTGTCGCTGCCGAGCGCGACGACCGCCTCGTCCGCCGCGACCGCCGCCGCCGGGCCACCGCTGCTGCCGCCCGGCACGTGGCTCAGGCGCCACGGGTTGCGCGTCGCACCGAAGGCCGACCACTCGGTTGACGACCCCATCGCGAACTCGTCGGTGTTTGCCTTGCCAAGGAAGACCGCACCCTGGTCCCGCAGCCGAGAGACCACGGTCGCGTCGTAGGGCGACCGGTAGCCGGCCAGGATGCGGGAGGCGGCGGTGGTCGGCGCGTCGACGGTGCAGAGGTTGTCCTTGAGCGCGACCGGCACGCCGGTCATCGGGGCCGCCTCGCCCCGCGCGATCCGGGCGTCGCCCGCCGTCGCCTGGGCCCGGGCGACCTCGGCCATCACGGTGATGTAGCTGTGGACCCGGCCCTCGACGGCGTCGATCCGCGCCAGGTGGGCCTCGGTCAGCTCCGCCGCCGAGACGTCTCGGGCGTCCAGATGACGCCGCGCCTCGGCCGCCGTCAGCGCCGTCAGGTCGCTAGCAGTGGTCGCGCGACCGGCACCGGTTCTGGCACCGTCCTGTCCGCTCACGGTGCCTCCTCCTCGGCGTCGGGACCGCCGGTAAGCACGGCGTGGACCTCGAAGAAGCCGTCCGCCTGGCGCGGGGCGTTCGCCAGCGCCTCGTCGCGGGAGAGGGACGGCCGCGGCGCGTCCTCCCGGAGGACATTGATCAGCGGCAGCACCTGGGCCGTCGGCGGGATGGCGGCGGTGTCGAGGCGGTCGAGCACCTCGATGTGGCCAAGGATGGTCGAGAGTTGGTCGCGCAGCCTCGCCCGCTCCTCGGCCGAGAGGCCAAGGCGGGCCAGGCTGGCGACGTGGTCGACGTCGGCGTCGGTCAGGGCCACTGGGCGCGCCTCTCCCGTGGGGGGGCAGCCCCCCGCGTTCCCCGGGCACCGGACCGACGCTGGCGGTCGCCCACCGAGCCCGATCGTGGTCCCCAACGTTCCTCGCGGACGGCGAGTCTAGCACAGGCCCCTGGCGGCTCCGACTCCCGCGAGAGCTTGCACACCGTGACGACGGCAGTGAGCAGGCGCGGCTCCGTCGACGCCACGATCGGGACTTGTGCCTCGTCAGCGCCCGCCCCGCGCACACGTCGGATGGTCCGTGTGGTGCCCCCGCCTGGCGACCCGATCCAGCGAGAACCTGCTATGTCCCCGTGATCGAGTCCTGCCCCGCGGATCCGGCCGTCCCCGGGCAGCCGTTCCCTTACCGATCATTCGTGTCCGGTAGCCGGCGCTGTGATGCCGCGCCTGGACGTCCGTGCCCGAACACCGGCCATCCCGATTCGTCGGGGAACCGACCCGCTCCGTGGCTCCCGCGCGAGGGGCCATCCGGCGGTAGAGCGGTCGGTTGGTCGGCTCGGGCGTCGGTCGCGGTCGGTGCGGCGGTCTTATCGGGGCGCGTCAACCGGCGCCGGGATCCCGGCGACCGCCTGGTCCACGGCGCGGATCGCCTCGTCGGCGTTCTGGCCAAGGAAGACCCCCGCCACCTTCTCCCGCAGGTCCGGGTCGCTGAGGAAGATGTGGCCGCCGAAGCCGACCACCGTCTGGCCCGAGAGCCCGTCGCGGGAGACGCGGGCGTCGATCTCGCGCGACGCGGCGATGAGCTGCTGGGCCCCCTGCCAGGTCGAGGTCGAGAGGAGCACCATGGCCGGCCGGATCCGCTCGACGGTGTCGAGCAGGTCCGCCAGCGGCAGGTTCGCTCCCAGATAGACGATCCGGTACCCGCGCCGTGAGAGGAAGAGGCAGGTCAGGAGCAGGCCGACCTCGTGCAGCTCGCCCTCCGGACAGGCGGCGACCAGCGGCCCCCGGCCCGACTCGGGCTGGGAGAGGTTGAAGAGCGTGCCGATCTTGCGCATCACGAAGTGGCTGGCGTAGTGCTCCGAGCTGATGCCGACCTCGCCGCGCACCCAACGCTCGCCGATCTCGACCAGCACCGCCTGGAGGACATGGAGGCAGACGTCCTCCACCGGGAGGAGGGCGATCGCCTCCTCCACCGCCCGGTCGGCGCGGGCCGCGTCGAAGCCCACCAGGGCCTCGACGACCTCGTCGCGAAAGGCGGCGAGCCGCTCTCCCGCGACGGGCGGCGAGACCCGGCCGCCCCGGACCGCGTCCAGCGCCTCCGAGATCGAGGGCGGAACGCCGGGCTCCTCCTCCGAGCGGAAGAGGGCGACCGCCTGGCTGATCGTCAGCCCCTCCCTGGTCCGGTCGCGGAGCCAGCCGATCGTGGCGACGTCTCGCTCGGAGTAGAGGCGCTGGTTGCCGGCGGTCCGCATCGGGCGGGGCACGCCATACCGACGCTCCCAGGCGCGGAAGGTGTCGGCCGGCACCCCCGTCCGCTGCACCACCGCCCGCGTGTTATAAACGGGATCGGATTTCAAGCGGTCGAAGTGCACCAAGACCCCACCTCCACAGGCCGCACTTTAGGTGGCTGTCCAGCGAATCGCAATGCTTTGCACAACCTTTCTCGGGCCGTGCTCGACTCGCCGGCGGGGGGCCGACCGATCGCAGCGCCAGTCTCGTCCTTGCCAATAGCCTATCCCACGCGCTCGTCGCGCCGTGTGCGCTCGCCACACGCGGCCCTCCGGCGCGCGCTCACCGTTGGTGCCGCTGGCGCGGGCGGTGAGGGCCGTCCACAACTCTCCTCGCCGCGCTGGCCCCGCCATCGCCGTGTGCCGGGCGCGACCGGTGCCCTGGCGGTGGTCTTCGCGCTGTTGCTCGCCGGCTGCGGCGGGGAGGCGTCGCCGCCCGACGAGCGGCGCTTCGCGAACGAGGAGCCCCCCACGGTCGACCCGAGCCTCCAACCGACCGCTACCGCAACGCGCCCACCGGCAACGTCCCCGGCCGGCGTGGCGGCCGCGCCGGCGGTCTCGCCGGAGGCCCTGCTGGTGGCCCGGGGGGCGCCGCGACGGCTCTACTTTCTCCAGGGGCAGGACCTCTGGACGGCGGCACCCGACGGCACCGATGCCCGCCGCCTGCTGAGCGGCGGCGGCGAGGGGACCGCGGTCCGCGCTTTTGCCGCCGCGCCCAACGGCGCGCGGGTCGCCGCCCTGGTCGTGGGACCGGCGGAGGGCGACGCCCCCGAGAAGGGCGAGGCCGCGACCCTGGTGGTCCTCGAGGCGAGTGGCAACGAGGTCCGGCGCGTCGAAGACATCCAGGCGGCGACCGGCGTCGCGTCCGCGCGGGCCGTGTCGCTCGACTGGTCACCGCAGGGCGACCATCTCCTGGTCACCTTCGCCGGTGGCGGCCTGGTCGACGTCCCGTCCGACGGTGCGCCTCGCCTGCTGGTGGATGCCGCTCGGGCGCCGCTGCCGGAAGACGCGGCCTGGTCCCCGGCGGGCGACGCCGTCGCCTACACCTCCCGTGGGGACCCAGCGGCCGCCCTGACGCTCTTCGTGGCGCCGGCCGGCGGGGGAGAACCGGTCGCGGTCGCGCCGGGCGACGACCGCCCGGGTCGCGCGGTCGCCTCCTTCGCCTGGCTCCCGGACGGCAGCGGGCTGCTCTACGTCGGAGGGCCGGCCGGCGAGCCGAGCCGAGCGAGCGAGCTGTACCGGGTGGCGACGGACGGCACCGGGCGGTCGCTCGTCGCCACCGCCCAGGAGGCCGCTCCGGTCGCGGGGATCTCGGAGATGGTGCCCTCGCCCGACGGTCGGGCGGTGGCCTTCGCCGTGGTCCGACCCGGCGACCAGGGTCCGGTGTTCGACGGGGTCTGGGTCCAGCCGCTGGCCGGCGGGCGCGCCGCCGAGCTCCCGCTCCCGGGCGGCGCGTCGGCATCCGACCTGGTCTGGACGTCGCTGGGCCTGGTCTGGCGGTCCACCCCGGACTCCGGCGGGACGCCGGTCGCGGCCGAGGACGATGCGCCGTTCGCGCTGCTGCGGATTGACACGGCGGGGCTGCCGATCGAGATCTATCGGGGCGTGCCCGCCGCCGCCGGCACGCCCGGCGCCTCCCCCGCCGCGGGGTCGGGCGGAACGCCCTCGCCGGTCGCCTCCCCCGACTCATCGACGCCGCCGGCTCCGCCGGAACCCTCGGCGCCCCAGGGGTGACCAGATGACCGTCCGGTGCCGGTTCGGGATCCTGGGGCGGCTGGATGCCGCGGAGCCGGTACGGAGTCGCCACCGGCGGCGGATCAACTTGGGGAATGGCCCGGGGATCGCCTCGGGCTCCGGCGATCCCGTGGCCAAGCGCCTTGGGCCAGAGTGACTGCAGGCGTCGTACTCCTTGGCCGGCGTGCAGGCGATCTTGGCCACGGCCGACGTCCACAACCGGGTGGGGGTGGGAGCGACCACCGTCGTTCTCGATCTTGCCGCGGGGCCCGGCGCGCGGCGGCCCAACGCGGCTTGCCTGATGTCGGGGCTCCCGGCCGCTGGGGCAGCCGCGGTCTAAGGCGCGCCCACAAGGCTACCGCCAGCGCATGCTGGCGGCGGTGCCGACGGGTGCATCGCGGTCGGCGAGTTGGTCGTTTCGAGTGGCGACAGGACCGAAGCGCTCGACCCGGTTGGTGAGGCCCTCGACCCAGCATTGCTGGTGGCGGCACATCTCAGTCCAACGCGATGAGCGGGCGGCCAACGTGAGAGCGGCGCAGTCCGTTGTCCGAGTGCTGCTTCGGCTCCTCGGGCAGTCGTCGCCACCGGAGGGAGGGCAGTATTGATCGGATGCCCGACGAGGACGCGGCGCGGGTGAGCGGTGACGGTCTGCCGCCGTCGAGAACGGAGAGCGACCGTGAACGCCGCGGACGTCAGGTACCTCTTTGACTACAACTACTGGGCGAACGCGCGCGTCCTCTCCGCCGCGGCGCGGATTGGTGCCGAGCAGTTCATCCACCCGGCGCCGGTGACGACCCGCAACCTTCGAGGCACGCTGGTGCACCAGCTCGACGTCGAATGGAGCTGGCGCTGGCGTTGGCAGGGGCTGGCCGAGGGCGAGGCGTTGCGGGACGAGGACTTCCCGACGATGGCGGCGCTGGCGGCGCGCTGGCGCGAGGACGAGCGGGAGATGCGGGGCTACCTGACGGGCCTCGGCAACGATGACCCGACCCGCCCCTTTCAGCTCGGCGGGTCCCGCCCGCTGCTCTGGCACTTGATGCTGCACGTGGTCAACCACGGGACGCAGCAGCGGGGGGACGCCGCGGTGCTGCTGACTCGCTACGGTTGTTCGCCGGGTGGGCTCGACGTAGCCGACTTCGCCCGCGAAGGGACCGCCGCCGTCGTCGTCGGTCCGTCGATCCCCGCGGCCGGGAACGCCGCGTCGACGTCTGAGGACGCACCCTAGCGGCCACACCCGAGGCCGGTGCGGGACCGGCCAGCGAATCCGGTCCAACGATGCGTGGCCGAGCTGGGGAGGCGATGCGCCCGTTCCCCGGCCCCGTTGCTGGTCGGTTGCCCCTACCACAGGCGACCGCCGGCCCATTGCCAGGCCGCAAGGACGATCGGCGGGCGTAAGCATGTGGCGGCAAGCCCGGTCGAGAGCGCGGCGCCGGAGCATGACGAGGTCCGTGCGGGTGAAGAGGGTCGCCTCCGAGCCGTGGAAAGCGTTGCCCCGCCTAGGTACGGCGGAGCCGGCGAACACCTAGTCGCCGTCGAGCCGGTCGAGCGCATCGTTAGCGACAACCCTGGGTCCGCCAGGGTCGAGCGCGATCGGATGTCTTCTCGTGTCTCCTCATGTTGGGCCGTGAGCAGCCCGTGGCTGTCGAGTGGGACCCGCTGCACGGGGACATCTTCGGCGGGCTTGCAGTCGCGGCGCGATCCCGCCAACGCGCTCAGGGGGCACCCGCACGGCCCCGTGGGACCACGGGTCCGGCGCGACGCCTACGAGACACCCCCGGGATACGGGATTAGCCTCGGATCTCTTCGGCGTCGAAGATGTTCTTGGCCGCCTGCAGGACCCGGGCGTCGTCCTCCGGCGACGGGCCTCCCACGTCGCGACCGTTGTCGGGTATGTCGGCATCCGGTTCGCTCACGGGGGGCTGCGCCGTCCGGGCAACTGCGACGGGGGCAGCGCCGGCTGGACGCGACTCCGGTACCGCCGGTGCTGGCGTGCTCGCCGATGGCGCGCCCGCCGGGACGACCTCGCCGCGGAGAACGCAGGAGACGTGGACGGGACGCCCCACCAGGCGGCCGATCACGTCTTCGACCACGCCCCGCATGTCGTCCTCGCTGAGGCGCTTGCGGTGGAAGTCGTAGGCGGCGGCCAGGGTGATCCTGCTCCCGTCGGGGGAGAGCGCGACCGGGTCGACCGACGTCAGCAGCGCCTCCGCCCGCCGGTTGATCGCCTTCACGTCCTGGCGGATGCGTGGCCAGAGGTCGGCGATCGCGTCGACGGTCAGCCCGGACCCGTCGGTGCCCTGCGCCGCGCCTGCGGACGGACCCTCGGCGGCTTGCGGGACAGCGGGTCGGTCCGTCGGGGCGACCGGCCTCGGCGCGGCCGGCGACCTGTCGGCATGCTCCGAAGGCATCGGCCGCCTCGCCGAAGCCGGGGACCCCGGCGTGCCTGGGACGGCGTCGCCGGTCTGCGACGGGGCGCTGCCCAGACCCATGCCCGGGTTGCGGACGCGCTCGCGCAGGGACGGCCCGCTGGGGCGCGCCGGCGGCGGCTCGGCGGCGACATCGTCGCTCAGTGGCGGCTCGGCCATCACCGCGCCACGCGGGTCACGGCCTGACGGGGCGGGTTCGTCGCCGGTCGCCGCCGGTCGACCGTCGAAGCGAGGCCGTGTCGGGGCCGACGGCCGGTCCTCGTGGAGCCCACCATGGCGCCCATCGGCACCGCCCGCCGCAGGGGCACCGTCCGCCACCGGCCGAGGCGACTCCTCGCGGCGGCCCCCGGACTCCGCGGGCGATCCCCGGCGGAGGATGCCATCGACCAGCGCGACCTCGAGGGGGAGCTGAGCGAAGGCGGCGTGGCGGATCTTGTAGTCGATCTCCCCGAAGCGCCGCGCCAGGTCGGCGAGCTCGAGCAGGTCGAAGCGGGCGGCGAGGTCCCGTGCCCGGTCGTCCGCGTCGGGCGAGCCGCCCGCCCGCTCGTGGAGCAGGATGCGGAGGTAGGCGACCAGCTGCCGGTTCAGCCCGCGGGGGTCTTCGCCCGCTTCGACCGCGGCGTTGACCGTGCCGAGGGCCGCCCCGGGGTCGCGGTCGGCGAGCGCCGCGACGAGGGACTCGACCCGGTCGTTGAGGCTCAGGCCGAGTAGCGCCCGCACCGCCGCCGCGTCGATCCGCCGCCCCTCCGTCGCCTGGTCGTCGGCGCGCTCCTGGTAGACCGAAAGCTGGTCGAGCAGCCCGAGGGCGTCGCGGGCGCTGCCGGTGGCGGCCCGGGCGATGGTCGCCAGCGCGTCGTCGGCGGCGACGATGCCTTCCTTGCCGGCCACGGTCCGCAGCCGTTCGACGAGGGCCTCGACGCCGATCCGCCGGAAGTCGAACCGCTGGCAGCGAGAGACGATCGTCGGCAGCAGTTCCTCGGGGTCGGTGGTGGCGAGGACGAACTTGGTGTGCCCGGGCGGCTCTTCGAGCGTCTTGAGGAAGGCATTCGCCGCCGCGCCGGTGATCTGGTGGGCCTCGTCGACGATGTAGAACTTGGTCCGCAGTTGGGTCGGTGCGTACTTGACCCGCTCCCGGAGATCGCGGATATCGTCGATGCCGCGGTTGCTGGCGGCGTCGATCTCGATCACGTCGGTGGCCGCGCCGCTGTTGATTGCCAGGCAGCTGGCGCACCGGTTGCACGGCCGCGCCCGCGGATCCGGGTCGAGGCAGTTGACCGCCTTCGCAAGCAGGCGGGCGGTGGTCGTCTTGCCGGTGCCTCGCGGCCCGCAGAAGAGGTAGGCGTGGGCGACCCGGCCCAGGGCGATCGCGTTGCGGAGCGTCTGGACGACGTGCTCCTGCCCGACCAGATCGTCGTGGTCGAACGTCTGGGGCCGGTACTTGCGGTAGAGCGACTGGGTCTGGGCAACGCCAGCGGTAGCCCCAGCGTCCGCCGTCCGGGCGGCAGTCGGCGAGGCGGTGATCGGGGCGAAGAGCGACGGGGCGTCCATCACGTTGGGGGCTCCCGAGGGGCGGGCAGGGCAGTCCGGGGCCGGGACGGTGACTGTCCGTACAGTTCACCTGAGTATAGCCGATCCTCCTACGCCTGCTTCGGCCGAGAGCCCGGAGACCGATGGGCACGCTCTACCTCGTCGCCACCCCGATCGGTAACCGCGAGGACATCACGTCCCGGGCAGTCCGCGTGCTGCGCGAGGTCGCCCTCGTCGCCGCCGAGGACACCCGGCACACCGGGCGCCTGCTCGCCCACCTCGGCGTCGAGACGCCCCTGATCAGCTACCACGCCCACAACGAGCGGGCCAGACGCGACCGCCTGCTCGCGGCGCTCGCCGAGGGCGACGTGGCGCTCGTCAGCGACGCCGGCAGTCCCGGCATCTCCGACCCCGGGCACGACATGGTCGTCGCGGCCTTGGCGGCGGGTCACACCGTCTCGCCGGTGCCCGGACCCTCCTCGCTCGTCGCCGCCGCGACCGCGTCCGGGCTGATCGCGGGGCCGTTCGTGGCGCTGGGTTTCCTGCCCCGCAAGGGCGACGAGCGGCGGGCGATCATCGGCAGGGCCGCCGCAACCGGGTTCCCGATCGTCCTCTTCGAGGCACCGTCGAGGCTCGCGGTGACCCTCGCCGAGCTGGCCGCGGTGCTCGGCGACCGTCAGGCCGCGGTGGCGCGCGAACTGACGAAACTGCACGAGGAGATCCGGCGCGACGCGCTGTCGGCCCTGGCGGCGTTCTACGCCGACGCGCGGGTGCTCGGCGAGGTCGTACTTGTCGTCGGTGGGCCGCCGGCGGATGAAGAAACCGAGACGGTCGGCGGGGTCGAGGCCGTGCTCCGCTCGCTGCTGGCGGCGGGGCTGGGTCCGAGTCAGGCGGCGCGGGAGGCGGCCGCGGCGACGGGACGGCCTCGGTCGGAGCTCTACGCGCTGGCGAGGACGCTCGGCGCCGAGCATCCCGCCGAGCGGTCGTCCGCCCCGTCCTGACGCGCCCCGGTGGTCCGCCACACCCCCACCGTGGGCGCGTGGAGTACCGTGCCTCTGTCGGCGGAGCACCGTTGACAGCTCACCGGAGCTGATCCGAACACGAGGCTGGTCCGGCGAGGGGCCGGGGACGGCGCCCTCGGGACGCCGCGATAATGCGGCGTCTGGCGAGCGTTCCTTCGCGCCGCCGGCACTCAGGCGGTGCTCCTACCCACCCATTGGGTGGACTGCCATCGGAACGAAGCACGGGCCATGCGGCGTCGCAGTGCTGCCCAGGGAGCGCGTAGGGAGGGGTTCCGCCGTGTGGATGACCGAGAGCTTCGCGTCGGTCGAGCTGCTGGTCGCGTTCCTGAACGACCGCGGGCTGACCGGGGACGACTTCAAGCTGGCCGTGGCCCACGACGCGGCCGGAGCCGAGGTGTTCCACCTGCTCTACCGGCTGGCGCCCGGGGGAGGAGCGACGCTGGTCGCGGTCGCCGAGGTCGAGAGCCCGGCGCTGGAGGAGGCGCTGGCCGACGCGGTCGCCGGCGCCCTCGACGCCGCCGAGGCGATCATCCACGACCACGACCCCCGGCGGGAGACGACCTAGCAGATCGTCAGTAGGATGCCGCCGGTCGGGGTACGACATGCCGTGCCCCCACGGGCAACTGGGCACCCGAGGCGTCGCCGCGGCCGGGGCAGGAGCCCGAAGACGCCGTTGATTCCCGAGGTCGCGTCCCGGGACCGGTCTTAGCCGACGGCCGGATCAGTGGGGCTGGAAGGCCAGCTTGCGGCGGTGCATCAGGACGCTCTGGAGGATGCCCTCGGCCATCAGGAAAGCCCAGAGTGAGGTCGCGCCCTCGCTGATGAACGGGAGGGTGATCCCGGTCACGGGCAGGAGCCCGACGTTCATCCCGATGTTCACGAAGGCCTGGAAGAAGAGCATCCCGGTGATGCCTATCGCCAGGTACTGGCCGAAGTCGTCGCGCGCGACCTCGACCACGCGCAGGCAGCGCCAGATCAGGATGATGAACGACGCGAAGAGCGCCAGCATCCCGACGAAGCCGAACATGCCGCTGACGTGGGCGAAGATGAAGTCCGACTCCCGCACCGACAGGAGTTGCAACTGGCTCTGCGTGCCACCGGCCAGACCGTCGCCGAACCAGCCGCCGGCGCCGATGCTGATCCGCCCCTGGATGATGTTGTACCCCTTGTCGAGCGGGTCGAGGTCGGGGTTGTAGGACACGAGCAGGCGGACCTTCTGGTAGTCGTGGAAGAGATACTTCCAGGCGAAGGCGAAGGCGGGGGCGGCGAGGAGCGCCAGGGCGACGAAGTAGGCCCGCCGGGTCCGGGAGAGCAGCATCACGGCGAGCCAGATCGCGCCGTAGACCAGCGTCGAGCCGAGGTCGGGCTCGGAGAAGACGAGCGCCATCGGCGGCAGCATGATGAAGATCGAGACCAGGAAGTTGCCGAGTTCGGCCATCTCCGGGCCGCGGTTGGCGACGAACGCGGAGAGCGCCACCAGCGTCGCGATCTTGCCGAACTCCGACGGCTGGAACGAGAGCGGTCCGATGTAGATCCAGCGCTGCGCGCCGCCGTCGGTCGTGCCGATCCCCGGGACGTGGACGGCCACCATCAGGAGCAGGCCGAGCCCGTAGCCGAACCAGGCAAAGGTCGACAGGAAGCGGTAGTCGATGTTGGCGAGGACCACCATCAGGAGCAGCCCGAAGGCACCGAAGACGGCCTGCATGACACCGTCGTTGGCCACAGGAGGGGAGAGCGGCGCCATCCCCTTCGCGCTCCAGATCGCGACGACCCCGAACGCCATCAGGACCAGGGTGGTCATGAGCAGGAACGGGTCGAAGTCGCGCCAGCGGTGCCCGATCGCCGGTGCCCGGGTGCCGGTGCTCGCCGCCCGCCAGCGGTACGTCTGGGTCGCCAACGGTCGCCCTCCCGATCCTTGTGCCTAGATGGGCGCGGTCTCGGACCCCGCCCCGTCTCCGTCTGCGTGTCCAACGCGCCGAGGTGCGCGCTAGAGCACCACCACCTCGTTGATGCTGATGTGGAACGCGCACCCGAGCAGGGTGGCGGCGTGCCGGCTCATCAGCATCCGGGGCAGGAAGATCTCGAAGTACTCCATCACCGGCGCCATCTGCGTGTCGATGGTCAGCTCGAGCGTGACGGTCTTCGCCGCCGCGTCGACCCGCAGGAACGAGGACGTCGCCGCGAAGTTGACGCGGTCGTGCTGGTCGAAGGTGGTCGGGTCGGTGTTGCGGACGCGGGAGCGGTGGACGTCCGACTTGTCGGCCAGGATCAGGGCCGCCGAGACGGGGTGGACCGGCTCACCCAGACGCGCCCCGTCGTCGCCGTGCGAGCCGATCGCGCCGATCACGACAACGACATCTTCGGGGGCCATCCCCAGCCGGTTGAGGATGGGGTGCGACAGCACCGCGCCCGTCCCGGCGTGCCCGTGGCGGCTGACGCAATTGCCGATGTCGTGGAGGTAGCCGGCGATCGCCGCCAGCTCCTGCTGTCGCCCGTCGTAGCTCAGCAGCCGGAGCACGTTGCGGGCGATGTTGGCGACCAGGCCGACGTGGCGGAAGCCGTGCTCGGTGAACCCGAGCACGCCCAGGTTCTTGTTCGCCTGACGGATGAAGGCCTGGACCTCGGGGTCGGCACGGACGACGTCGAGGGTAAGGCTGGGCTCGGTGCGGGCCGCGGCGGCGGCCGTCTCCGGCGCGTCCGCGGTCTTGCGGTACTTCGGCTCGGCGCCGAGCGGTAGCACCGTCGGCGTGCCGTTCCCGCCGGGAGCGTCGCCGATCACCGGGCCGGCGTCATCGGGCCTCGCCGCGACGGCTCCGTCGGACGAGATGGTGGCGGCGGGGAGCAGGACGCCCGATCCGTTCTCGGCGACGGACGGGTCGTCGGGGGACGCGGCGGGACGATCCTCGGCGTGGGTGTTCGCCATGGGGCGCGTACTCTCCTCATGCGGGACGCGAACCACCAGTATAGGGGCCGTCCTGAGGAGGTCACAACCGGCGGCACCCGACGACGCCCGTCCGGCCCGATCCTCCCGGTCGGGCCACCCGCGCATGCCTCCACCAGGGGTAGCGATAGGCAGTGGTAAGATCGAGAGGAACGTTCAGAACGAAGCCGACGGTGACGGGTGGGTGCGTCCGCGGCGGGTGCGGGTCCCAGTCGCCATCGTGTCGGGAGGGCGATCATGCCGGTCGTCGCCGACGCCCTTGACCTGATCTTCCTGGTCGCCTTCCTCACCGGGCTGCTGCTCACCGTCCTCGGCGGGTTGGGTGGCCACGGCCACGGTGCCTGGCACCTCCCGGTTCCGCACCCCCACGGCGCGGCCGGCGCTCACGGCCACGTCCTCGGCGCTCACGCGGGAGACGGGAACGCGGTCGGTCCGCTCAACGTCCTCAGTCTGTTCGCGGGGGGCGCCTGGTTCGGCGGCGTTGGCTTTCTCAGCCGCAACGCGTTCGGGGCTCCGGCCGTGGTCAGCGTTGCCCTCGGTGTGGTCGCCGGGCTGCTCATCGGATCGCTCGTCTACTGGTTCCTGGCCCGGGTCCTGGTACCGGCCGGTAGGGTCCTCGACCCCGAGGACTACCGGATCCCGGGGACCGTCGCGCGGGTGAGCGCCCCGATCTCTCCCGGCCGGGTCGGGGAGATCGTCTACGAGCGGGACGGCACGCGGTGCGGGCTGCCGGCTCGCGGGGTCGGCGAGCGGGCGATCCCCCGTGGGGACGAGGTGGTCGTGCTCCGGGTAGAGCGGGGCATCGCGTCGGTCGAGAGCTGGGCCGCGCTCCTGAACGAGGAGCGTGACGCCGGCGGCGAGGTCCGCACCACGGGCGCTCCAAGCGTCGGCTCCTCCGCCGCCCCCGCGTCGGTGTAAGCCGGTCGACGCCGGCCACCCGGGCGCGGTCGATCCCATGCTGGCCCGCGGCTCGCGGTCGACCCCGACCGCGCCCGGGCCGCCCTGACGGAGGCAGGCCGGCCATGCTGGTCGTCAACGACGCGCTCGACGGGTTGCTCCTCGGCTGCTTCTTCTTCGGGCTCCTCTTCGCGGTTGGGTCGGTCCTCCTCGCCGGGCTCGACCTCGGCGGCGACGGCGCCGAGTCGGGCGGCGACGGCGACGGCGACATCGGGCCGGTCAACCTGAGTACCCTGCTCGCCTTCGTCGCCTGGTTCGGCGGGGTCGGCTACCTCGCCCGCAACGGGCTCGGCTGGGTCGCCCCGCTCAGCCTTCTGGTCGCGGTGGCCGGCGGTCTGGTCGGCGGCTACCTCGTCTACCAGTTCCTGGTCCGGGTGGTGGCTCCCTCCGACCGCGCGCTCGACCCCGCCGACTACGAACTCCCGGGAACCCTGGCCCGTGTCTCGTCGTCTATCCGAGAAGGCGGCACCGGCGAGATCGTCTACGAGCAGCAGGGGGCGCGGCAGGTCGCGGCCGCCCGCTCCACGGCCGGGCTGGCGATCGGGCGCGGGACCGAGGTCGTGATCCTCGAGACCCGGGCCGGGATCGCGCTCGTCGAGCCGTGGGAGAGCCTCGTCAACGACGGCCGGACAGCCGAGATCGGCGTTCCCGAGCTGGCATCCAAGGAACCGATCCGAGGCGGCTAGGCCGAAACCCCGTTCCAGAGCTGGAGACCACACGACCGAGCGACGCGCATGGACGTGAAGGGAGAGACGGGTGGACTTACTGGGGATCCTGATCATCGTCGGCGGTCTGGTGGCGGTGATCCTGGCGATCATCTTCATCAGCGCCACGCTCTTCCGGAAGGTCGGGCCGAACGAGGCGCTCGTCGTCTACGGCTTCGGCGGCACCAAGGTCGTCAAGGGCAGCGGCAAGGTCGTCTGGCCGATGGTCCAGCAGGCCCGCGGGCTCTCGCTCGAGCTGATGAGCTTTGACGTCGCGCCGACTCAGGACCTCTACACGAACCAGGGCGTCGCGGTGAACGTCGAGGCCGTCGCCCAGATCAAGGTCAAGAGCGACCCGGTCAGCATCCTCACCGCCGCCGAGCAGTTCCTGAACAAGGGCGCGCCCGAGCGGCAGGACCTGATCCGCCTGGTGATGGAGGGCCACCTCCGCGGCATCACCGGCCAGTTGACGGTCGAGTCGATCGTCAAGGAGCCGGAGATGGTCGCCGACCGGATGCGCGCCAACGTCGCCGAGGACATGAACAAGATGGGGTTGGAGGTGGTCTCCTTCACCATCCGCGAGGTCCGCGACAAGAACGAGTACATCCTGAACATGGGCAAGCCGGACATCGCCCTGGTCCGGCGGCAGGCCGACATCGCCACCGCCGAGGCGGATCGCGACACGGCGATCAAGCGCGCCAACGCGACCCGCGAAGCGCGGATCGCGGAGGCGATCGCCCAGCAGGACGAGGTCATCGCCCAGACGGCCAGCCAGACCAAGCAGGCCGAGGCGACGCGCGACCTGAACTTGAAGCAGGCCGAGTACAACGCCACGGTCCAGGCGCAGCAGGCCGCGGCCGACAAGGCCTACGAGATCCAGAGCAACGTCCAGCAGCAGCGCGTGATCGAGGAACAGGTGCGGATCGAGCAGGTCCGCAAGCACGGCGAGATCGCGGTCCAGGAGGCCGAGATCCAGCGCCGCGAGAAGGAGTTGATCGCCACCGTCCTGAAGGCCGCCGAGGTCGAGCGGCAGCGGATCCAGACGCTCGCCGAGGCCGAGCGCCAGCGGCAGGTCCTCCAGGCCTCCGGCCAGGCCGAGGCGGTCCGCCTCGACGGCCAGGCGAAGGCGGAGATCGTCCGGCTGCAGGGCCTCGCTGAGGCCGAGATCATCCAGGCCAAGGGCGCCGCCGAAGCCAACGCGATGGGCGTGAAGGCCGAGGCGTTCCAGGACTACAACCAGGCCGCGGTGATCGACAAGCTGCTCACGAACATGCCGGACGTGATCCGCGCCATGTCGGAGCCGCTGGCCAAGGTCGACAAGATCACCATCGTCTCCACCGGGAACGACGGCGGCGGGGCCGGGGTGAACCGGGTGACGTCGGACATGACGCAGATGGTGGCGCAGGTGCCGGCGCTGCTCGAGTCGCTGACCGGCGTCCGGATGGAGGACCTGATGCGCCAGGTGCCGCGGATCGGTGCCGGCGAGGGTGCCGACGGCGCGGCGTCGGGAGCCTCGGCGGGGAACGGGGGTGTACCGGTCGACGGGGTTGCCCGTTCGTCGGTCCCCGCCGCGCCGCCCTCCGTTCGCCGGTCATCGGCCGGGACCGAGCGAGCGCGCCCGGGGAACGGCAAGCCGGCCGGCGGCGAGACGGTGGTGACGCTGCCCGCGGACCCGACCATCGGCTGACGGTCGCGGGCGGTCGGCACGGCTCGACACGGGCGCCGCGCGCTCCCGACGACACCGAGCACGGCCCCGCCGGGACCCCCGGCGGGGCCGTGCTACCCTTAAGCGACGGTCGCCGACCAGGCGGTCATGTGGGCGATCCCGCGTCGATTCTGGACTGCTCGCCCACGGGTCCACAGGGAAGAGGGAACTGAGCAGATGGCCGGCGACCCGTTCGAGGCGCTCTCCAACGCCGATCTTGACGCACAGCGCCTTCGTGTCGAAGCAGTGGGCGAACCCGGGCAGCGGCGCTTCCGCCTGATGGCGATCATCGACGGCGAGACGAGCATCGTCTGGATGGAGAAGCAGCAGCTCCAGGCGCTGGGACTGGCGCTCGACCAGATGCTCGACCAGCTGCCGGAGCGGGGCCCGGACCTCGGCGCGGCCGACGTTCCGCTCGACTTCGACACCGACACCCGCCGCCAGTTCCGGGTCGGCAAGATGGAGCTGGGCTACGACGAGCGCCGGGACCGCCTGGTGATCGTCGCCCACGACCTCAACGCCGACGACGAGGACGACGCGCCGTCCAGCCGCCTCAGCTGCCGGCTGACCCGGTCCCAGGCGCGGGAACTGAGCGTCGACGCGGCCCAGGTGGTCGCGGCCGGGCGACCGCGCTGCACCATGTGCGGCGCGCCGATGGGCCCGGGGCGCCACGTCTGCCCGCAGCAGAACGGCCACCTCCCGCAGGCGCTGGTCGAGCTCGAATCGGAGATCGAGGAAGAATAGCGTCGGCCCATCCAGGGTTGGGCCGCCACGAAGGATCTGGCGCGGCGGGGACGGGGCATTGCCCCGTCCCCGCGGTCGTGTTCGGGGCGCCACTCCGCGCGTCACCGGGCGGCGAGCGTCGCCGACGGTGTGCCCGGCGCCGCTGCGGCGGACGTCCTGGAACAGACGAGTCCGTGCCGCCCTGGGGACGCCCAGTCGCCCGGGCGATCCATCGCCGAGGCGGACGAGCCGGCTCCCCTGGCCCCGGCCCAGCCAAGCCGAGCCTTCCGGTTGGCGGGAGCCGCGTCGTTCGGCGGCTCCCACCCCACGTAGACCACCAAGTCCAGCGCACGGCTCTGGGACTGACGTCCTGCGCGCTCCCGGTCCGACGGTCGTGACCGTGGCCCACCGACCAGCACTGAATCCGGCGGTTGCCTACCTGGGGAGGCCGCGATGCCCGGGCTGACCGACTGTTGCCCCGGCAGAGATACCGGCTGGCTCCCCACCACTACCTAGTGCCGTCCGGATACCTACGCATCCCGAATACACCGATCTACCGATGGCGCACCGCGCGGGGGGGCCTAGATTAGGACCCAATGACGGCAGATCTGGACAGACCCTGGTACCGAGGAGACGCCGATGCGTCGTTCTCGGTTCCCATTCGGAGCGGTGCGGGCGGTGGCCACGGTGACGGTGGGTGAGACGGGCGACACGATGAGCGGCCAGGGTGGACCCGAGATGGCGGCGATGGAGGACACGGTCGGGCCCGGTCCGGCGCGGACCGGGCCGTCCGCCGGCTCCCGCCTGGGTCTGGCGGTGCGGGTGGGACTCCTGATCGCCTCCCTCGCGGTCCTGCTCGCCTGGGTCGGCCGGCCGCGGTCGTCGGCGGGGTCGGAGCCGGAGGACGGGTTGGAGCACCTGATCCGGTCCTCGGTCTTCCTGCTGGCCGGGAGCGATTGCCGCTATCCGGTTGTAGAGGCCCCGGAGGGTGCGCCCGCGGAGGTGCCGAGCTACGCGGCGATGTTCTCCACCTGCGGCGGCGGCTGGACGGGGTCCGGCACGATCGTCGACGATGCCGGCACCATCCTCACCAACGCCCACGTGGCGCTCGAGGGCGACGGGGTCGCGGCGCGGCCGGCGTGGGTGCTCGTCTACCTCACCGTCGATGCCCGGCAGGCGCCACGGCCAGCCTTCTACGCCCGGGCCCAGGTCTTCGACCCGGCACTCGACCTGGCGCTGCTTCGCCCCGAGTATGACCTGGACGGGCGCGCCGTCGACCTCGCCGCGCACGACCTCCGGCCGCTCCCGATCGCCGAGTCCGAGGTCGCCTTCGGCGAGGAGATCCGGAACATCGGCTATCCCGGGATCGGTGGCGACCTGATCACCCTGACCAGCGGCCGCGTCGCCGGGTTCGAGGCCGACCCGGCGAACGCCAGCCTCGGCAGCGACGGCTGGGTGAAGACCGACGCCACGCTCGGCGGGGGCGTCTCCGGCGGCACGTCGATCAACGCGAAGGGCGAGCTCGTCGGGATCCCGACCGAGATCGGGGGGGTCGAGAGCCGCCCGCTCGGGGAGGCCGGCGTGGATGTGGCGGTCGGTCAGATCAATCACCTCCGGCCCGCCGCGGCCGGTCTGCGGGAGCTCTACGGACGCGCGGTCGCGAGCGGGCAGATCGCGCACGAGGACGTCCCGGCCCGGTGGCGGTCGGACACCCCCGTTCTGCCAGCGACGCCCTCCTCGCAGGACGAGGTCAGCCCGACCGCGACGGTGGCCGAGGGCGGAGAGACCATGCCCGTCAGCGAGGTCGGCGGCGATGCTGGCACTAGGGTGTTCCCCAGGCGGGTGAGCGGCGTCGTGCCGGCCGCCACGGTCGCCGCCCTCGGGAGCGATCCCGCGTACCGGATCTCCGGCGAGGTCGGCGGTCCCGGGGCGCCAGGCGTCCACGGCAGGCTGAGCGATCCGTTCGCCCACGCCCCCCCCGATCTCTCGGCGGCGTAATCCCGCGCTCCGTCGTGGCGTCGGAGCGGTCCGGTGGGCTGGCCAATCGCCGGGGACCGGTACGCTGTCGCTTGACACCCATGGCATCGGCTGCGTAGGATGGGAAGGTCGAGGGCGGGCAAGCGGGCCGGCCCCAGCGCGAACAGGGGAGGACGCCGCCATGAACGCGACCGACCGCCACCTCGCGCTCGTCGGCCTCGTACTTACCACGCTCCCGATTATCGGGAGCGTTTCGTGCTGTGGAGGCCCATCACCCGCCTGAGCGTCGAGCACGCCGGGCAGCCGAGAGAGAACGACGCGGGCCTCCCCAGCGGGAGGTCTTTTTTGTTGCCCCGTTAGCCGGGTTCGCCCGCCGCCCCACCGGGTCCCGTCGCCGGCCCGGGTCGTCGTTGAGGAGAGTGCCTGATGGCCGTTGCCGCTACGCCGCGCCGAGCCCCATCGCCCCCACCGGCGGCCGGGCGGGCCGCCACCGCGCACCCCGCCGAGGGCCAGGTGCTGAGCGGGTCGCAGCTGACCTGCGCGGCGCTCGAGGCGGAGGGCGTCTCGACCGTCTTCGGGTACCCGGGCGGCGCCGTGATCCCGCTCTACGACGCGCTGCCAGGGTCGAGCCTGCACCACGTGCTGGTCCGCTTCGAGCAGTGGGCGGTGCTCGCGGCCGACGGCTACGCCCGGGCGACCGGCGAGGTCGGGGTCTGCATGGCGACCTCCGGCCCCGGCGCGACCAACCTCGTTACCGGGCTCGCGAACGCCCTGCTCGACTCCGTGCCGCTGGTGGCGATCACGGGGCAGGTCCCCCAGCCGATGATCGGCCGCGACGCCTTCCAGGAGGTGGACATCACCGGGATCACGCTCCCGGTGACCAAGCACAACTACCTGGTCCAGCGCGCGGAGGACATCGCGCCGACCATCAAGGAGGCGTTCTACCTGGCGCGCTCGGGCCGACCGGGGCCGGTGCTCGTCGACATCCCGAAGAACGTCTTCCTCGCCAGGGCACCGTTCCACTACCCCGAGACGGTCGCCCGGCGGGGCTACCAGCCCAGCCACATCCCGAACCAGCGCCAGGTCCGCCTCGCGGCGGAGGCCATCAACCGGGCCGAGCGGCCGCTGATCATGGCGGGCCATGGGATCATGCTCGCCGGTGCCACCGACCTGTTCCGGGAGTTCGTCGAGCGCTCGGGCATCCCGGTGATCTTCACCCTGCTCGGGCTTGGCGCGTTCCCCGAGTCGCACCCCCTCTCGCTGGGCATGATGGGCATGCACGGCCATCGCGAGGCGAACGCCGCCCTCGAGCGGTGCGACCTGCTGGTGAACATCGGCGCTCGGTTCGACGACCGGGCCACCGGGCGGATCGACGGCTTCGCGCCGAACGCGAAGGTGGTCCACGTCGACATCGACCCGGCCGAGATCGGCAAGAACGTCGTCACCGACGTGCCGGTGGTCGGCGACGCCGGGGAGGCCCTGCGCCTGCTGATCCCCGAGGTGACGCCACGGCGGCACGAGGAATGGGTGGCCTGGATCGACACCCAGCGCAACCGGGCGCTCCACGCCGCGCTCGAGGACCGCCCGCAGACCCCCGAGCCCTATGCCATCATCCGGGCGATCGCCGAGGCCACGGACGGGCAGGCGATCGTGACCACGGACGTCGGCCAGCACCAGATGTGGAGCGCCCAGCACTTCGGCTACGACCACCCGGACCGCTGGATCTCGTCGGGCGGCCTGGGCACGATGGGCTACGGCCTCCCGGCCGCGATCGGCGCCAAGATCGGCCGGCCGGACCTCGAGGTGTGGGCGGTGGTCGGCGACGGCGGCTTCCAGATGTCGCTCAACGAGCTGGCGACCGCGGCGCAGGAGGGGCTGGACCTCAACGTGGCGGTGATCAACAACGGCTACCTGGGGATGGTCCGGCAGTGGCAGGACCTCTTCCACGCCAAGAACTACTCCGAGGTCGCCATCTCCGGACCGGACTTCGTCAAGCTCGCCGAGGCCTACGGCGTGACGGGGATCCGGGTCCGGCGCGACGACGAGATCCTACCGGCGATCGAGCGGGCCCGGTCCATCCCCGGACCGGTCGTCGTCGAGTTCGTCGTCGAGCCGGAGGCGAACGTCTACCCGATCGTGCCGCCCGGCGCGAGCAACTCCGAAGCGATGCATGACCGGTGGGTCGACGAGGCATCGGTGTAGCCATGGCCAACACTTCCCCGAGCCAGGTCACCCAGCACCTGCTCGTGGTCCTCGTCGAGGACCACCCTGGCGTGCTCAACCGCGTCGTCTCGCTGATGCGGCGCCGCTCGTTCAACATCGACTCGATCACGGTCGGCCACTCCGAGCAGCCGGGGGTCTCCCGGATGACGATCGTGGTCAACGGTGCCGACGACGAGGTCGAGCAGGTCGGCAAGCAGCTCTACAAGCTGCTCGAGGTGCTCAAGGTCACCGACATCACCGACCAACCGTGCGTGGCCCGCGAGCTGGCCCTGATCAAGGTCGCCGCGAAGAGCCAGACGCGCGCCGAGATCCTGCAGATCGCCCAGATCTACGGCGCCCGGGTCCTCGACGCCAGCCCGAACTCGCTGCTGATGGAAGCGACCGGCGGCGAGGACAAGATCGACGCGCTGCTCGGGATGCTGCGCGGGTTCGGCATCCGGGAGCTCGTCCGAACGGGGAGGATCGCGATGGTCCGCGGGCCGCAGACCGCGCAGACCGACGGCACGGGACGGCGCTCGGGGCGGTCGCTGGAGCGGATCACCGAGGGGACGGTCGCCGTGGCGGAATGACGGCCGGATCGGCAGACTGACGGGGAGTTCGAGGGGGCGGCCGCGACCAGGGGACGGGCACGCGGGGGATTCAGACGGCGCCACGGACGGCGACGCGCCTGGGACCCCCGATGGCCGGGCTGAGGATGCGGCGACCGAGCGGGAGGCGACGATGGCGGCGACGATCTACTACGACGGCGATGCGGGACTCGAGGCGCTCGACGGCAAGACCGTCGCGGTCATCGGCTACGGCAGCCAGGGGCACGCCCACGCCCTCAACCTCCGGGACTCCGGGGTTCCCGTCGTGGTGGGGCTCCACGAGGGCAGCCGCAGTCGCGTCAAGGCCGAGGCGGACGGGGTGCGGGTCGAGTCCGTGGCCGACGCCGCCAGGATCGGCGACGTGATCATGGTGCTGGTCCCCGACCACCTCCAGAAGCAGATCTACGACGGGCAGATCGCGCCGCAGCTCGCGCCGCGGACCGCGCCGGGCAAGACGCTGATGTTTGCCCACGGCTTCGCCGTCCACTTCGGCCAGATCACCCCGCCGGAGCACGTCGACGTCTCGATGATCGCGCCGAAGAGCCCCGGGCACCGGGTGCGCGAGCTGTACCAGGAGGGGATCGGCGTCCCGGCGCTGCTGGCGGTGGCGCAGGATGCCAGCGGGACGGCCAAGCAGACGGCCCTCGCCTACGGCAAGGCGCTCGGCTCGCTGCGCGCGGGGATCCTCGAGACGACGTTCAAGGAAGAGACCGAGTCGGACCTCTTCGGCGAGCAGGCGGTCCTCTGCGGCGGCGCCTCGGCCCTGGTCCAGGCCGGCTTCGAGACGCTGGTCGAGGCCGGGTACCAGCCCGAGATCGCCTACTTCGAGTGCCTCCACGAGCTGAAGCTGATCGTCGATCTGATGTACGAGGGCGGGCTCTCGTACATGCGCTACTCGGTCAGCGACACCGCCGAGTACGGCGACTACACCGCCGGTCCGAAGGTGGTCGACGCGCACACCCGGGAGGCGATGCGCGCGCTGCTGGGTCGGATCCAGGACGGGTCGTTCGCCCGCGAGTGGATCGGCGAGAACGAGGCGGGCCGGGCCAACTTCCTTCGGATGCGGGAAGCGGGGCACGACTCCGAGCTCGAGCGGGTCGGGCAGGGACTGCGGGCGATGATGCCGTGGCTGCGCTCGGGACGGGACGCCCAGGAGGCGCAGGCCGCGGTGACGACCCGTCCCGGCGCCGCGACCGAGGGGGCCGTCGCGGCTCCGGCTGGAGAGTAGGACCATGGCCGACGTACCCGCCGACGCCAACGTAGCCGGTCTGGCCGCGGGCAACCTGCCCGCGGACCGGGTGATCGTCTTCGACACGACCCTGCGCGACGGCGAGCAGTCGCCGGGCGCGACGCTGACGGCGGACGAGAAGCTCGAAGTCGCCGACGCGCTGGTCGCGCTCGGGGTCGACGTGATCGAGGCCGGCTTCCCGGCCGCCTCCCCGGGTGACTTCGAGGCCGTCCGCTCGATCGCGGCCCGGGCCCGGGGCGTGGTGGTCGCCGGCCTGGCGCGGGCGGTCGAGAGCGACATCGAGCGCGCGGCTCAGGCCGTCAAGGGCGCCGAGTCACCGCGCATCCACACCTTCATCGCGACGTCGGACATCCACCTCACCCACAAGCTCCGCACCACGAGGGAGGCGTTGCTTGACCGCGTCACCGCGATGGTCGGCTTCGCTCGCAGCTTCACCGACGACGTCGAGTTCTCGGCCGAGGATGCTACCCGCTCGGACTGGGACTTCCTGGTCACCGTCTTCAAGCGGGCGGTCGAGGCGGGCGCGACGACGCTGAACGTCCCCGATACCGTCGGCTACACCACCCCCGACGAGATGGCGGCACTGATCCGTTACCTCCGCGAGCGGGTCGCCGGCATCGATCGCTGCGTGATCTCCGTCCACTGTCACGACGACCTCGGGATGGCGACGGCCAACACCCTCGCCGCGGTCGCGGCCGGCGCGCGGCAGGTCGAAGTGACCGTCAACGGCATCGGCGAGCGGGCCGGAAACACGGCGCTCGAAGAGGTCGTGATGGCCCTCGGGACCCGCCGCGACTTCTTCGGCGGGGCGACGACCGGTGTGCGGACCGAGCGGATCGTGCCGACCAGCCGCCTCGTCTCGGGGCTCACCGGTCTGCAGGTCCAGGCCAATAAGGCGATCGTTGGGGCGAACGCCTTCGCCCACGAGGCCGGCATCCACCAGGACGGCGTGCTCAAGGAGCGGACGACCTACGAGATCATGGACCCGTCGGTCGTCGGCTGGGAAGGCACGAAGCTGGTGCTGGGGAAGCACTCGGGCCGGGCCGGATTCCGCTCGACGCTCGCCGACATCGGAATCAGACTTGACCAGGCGCAGCTTGACCAGGCGTACAGCCGCTTCCTTGTTCTCGCCGACCGCAAGCAACGGGTGACGGCGGCCGACCTGGTGGCCCTCGTCGGGGATCAGCTCGCGACGGGACAGGACACGCTCCGGCTCGTCCGATGGAACGCCAGTCTGGGCAGCGCCGGGCCGGCGACGGCGAGCGTCGTCGTCGCCCGGGGTGACGCCGAGCACGGCGGTGACGGGGTCGGGAACGGGCCGGTCGACGCGCTGTTTCAGGCGATCGAGGCCGCGACCGGGATCGAGAACGAGCTCGAGCACTACCACGTCGAGGCGGTCACCCCGGGCGAGGACGCCCAGGGCCAGGTCCGGATCCGGGTCCGCGCCGGCGACGCGGTCGCGACGGGGCACGGGCTGGCGACGGACATCGTCGAGGCCAGCGCTCGGGCCTACCTGGCGGCGCTCAGCCGGCTCGAGGTCGACCCAGCCTATCGGCGGCCGGAGGCCGTCGCGGCGGAGCCCGCCGGCTGAGCGGGCGTTGGCTGGGCGCTTGAGGGACTTCGACGGCGCCCCGCCAAACGGTCGGTTCGCGCTGGTGGGCGTCCGATGGAGGGGCGCACGCGGGCTTGATGATAGGCGGCGTCGCCGGCGGAGCCCCCATCGGTGGGGTCGGTTGGACGGTGGGTGAGGGAACGGTGGAGCGTACGATGACGACAACCAGCGACGCGAGGACACTGAGCGAGAAGCTCTGGGACAGCCACCTGGTGCGGTCGGCCCCGGGCGAGCCGGATCTCCTCTACATCGACCTCCACCTCGTCCACGAGGTGACCTCACCCCAGGCCTTCGACGGCCTCCGGCTCGCGGGGCGCGGCGTCCGGCGACCCGACCTGACCGTCGCCACGGCCGATCACAACGTGCCGACGGTCGGCCTCGACCGGCCGATCGCTGATCCGATCTCCGCGACCCAGGTCGCCACCCTCACCCGCAACTGCGCCGAGTACGGCCTCCGCCTCTACCCGATGGGCGATCCCGGCCAGGGCATCGTCCACGTCATCGGACCCGAGCAGGGGCTGACGCTGCCGGGGATGACGATCGTCTGCGGCGACAGCCACACCTCGACGCACGGCGCGTTCGGCGCCCTGGCGTTCGGGATCGGGACGAGCGAGGTCGAGCACGTCCTCGCCACACAGAGCTTGCCGGCGCAGCGGCCCCGAACGATGGCGATCACGGTCGACGGCGAACTGCCGGCGGGCGCGACCGCCAAGGACATCATCCTCGCGATCATCGGGACGATCGGCACGGGCGGCGGTATCGGCCACGTCATCGAGTACCGCGGCTCGGCGATCCGGGCGCTCTCGATGGAAGGCCGGATGACGGTCTGCAACATGTCGATCGAAGCCGGGGCCCGGGCGGGCATGGTTGCACCCGACGACACCACGTTCGCCTACGTCGAGGGCCGCCCGCACGCCCCCAGGGGAGCCGCCTGGGAGGCCGCGCTCGACGCCTGGCGGGCGCTGCCGACGGACGACGGCGCGCGCTTCGACAGGGAGGTCGCCCTCGACGCCGCGGCGATCATGCCGCACGTCTCCTGGGGCACCAACCCCGGCCAGGTCGCGCCGATCGACGCGGCGGTGCCCGACCCGGACGCGTTCGGCGACCCGGCGGCGCGGGAATCGGCGGCCCGCGCGCTGACCTACATGGGCCTCACCGCCGGCACGCCGCTGCGCGAGATCCCGGTCGACACGGTCTTCATCGGGTCGTGCACCAACGGCCGGATCGAGGACCTGCGGGTCGCCGCCTCGGTGCTCGAGGGGCGACGCGTCCGATCGGGGATGCGGGCGATGGTCGTGCCGGGGTCAATGCGGGTCCGGGCGCAGGCGGAGGCCGAGGGGCTGGACCGCATCTTCCGCGACGCCGGCTTCGAGTGGCGGACGGCCGGCTGCTCGATGTGCCTGGGGATGAACCCCGACCAGCTCGCGGTCGGTGAGCGCTGCGCGTCCACCAGCAACCGTAACTTCGAGGGCCGTCAGGGTCGCGGCAGCAGGACCCACCTCGTCTCCCCGGCGGTCGCCGCCGCCACCGCCGTCGCCGGCAGGTTCACCACGCCGGCCGAGCTGAACTAGGCGCTCGGATGGGCCCGCCGGGCGGGAACGGCGGCGCGGTCCGATCGGCGGCCAACGGCGAACGCTCCCCTCCGGGGACGTTCCGACGGTTGGCTCTGGCCGCGGCCGGGCCGGCCGACTGGGCCTCATGCCGACGACCCGGCAAGCGGGGGAGGAACCGATTGGGCCCCGGCGCCGCGTCGGTCGCCGGCCCTGGTCGTCGAGATCGCGATGGAGGAGCTATGCAACCCGTGCGCGTCATCGAGGGGACGGCGGTCCCGATCGACCGGAGCGACGTCGACACCGACCAGATCATCCCGGCGGTCTGGCTGAAGCGGGTCGAGCGGACCGGCTTCGGGGCCGGGCTCTTCTCGGCGTGGCGGGAGGCAGACCCGAACTTTCCGCTCAATCGTCCCGAGTTCGCCGGGGCCAGCATCCTCGTCGCCGGACCGAACTTCGGGGTCGGGTCGTCGCGGGAGCACGCCGTCTGGTCGCTCGTCGACTACGGTTTCCGGGCCGTCGTCTCGCCGCGCTTCGGCGACATCTTCCGGAACAACGCGACGAAGGCCGGGCTCGTGCCGGTGGTCGTGGAGCCCGCGGTCGGCGAGGCGCTGCTGCAGGCGGTGGCGACCGACCCGGCGCTGCGCGTGACGGTCGACGTCGACCGTCGTACCCTCGTCGCGCCCGCGGCGGGCATCGAGGCGGCGTTCCCGCTCGACGACTTCACCCGGTACCGGCTGCTCGAGGGGCTGGACGACGTCGGGCTGACGCTCCGCCACACCGACGATGTGGCCGCCTACGAAGCGGCGAGACCCGGTTGGCTCCCGACCGTGGTGACGCCGCGTTGACGGGACCGCCGGGCGGTAAGCCGGGAGCGGCTGGAGCCACGCAGAGGCGGCGATCCTCCGTGACGCGGTGACCGCACGCGCGGGGACCGAAGACGGGGACCACCACGACGGGACGCGAGGGCGAGAGGCGGATGGCCGAGTCGGGCGGCGTGAGCGCGCGAATCGTGGTGTTCCCCGGGGACGGCATCGGACCGGAGGTGGCGACCGAAGGACGCCGAGTCCTCGAGGCCGTGGCGCACCGCTGGGGGCACACGTTCCTGGTCGAGGAAGCCCTGATCGGTGGCGCGGCGATCGACGCCTACGGGACGGCCCTACGGGACGAGGACCTGGTCCGTTGCCGGCGGGCCGACGCCGCGCTCCTGGGGGCGGTCGGGGGGCCGAAGTGGGACGACCCCGCGGCGAAGGTCCGACCCGAGCAGGGGCTCCTCCGGCTCCGCAAGGCGCTCGGCCTCTACGCCAACCTGCGCCCGGTCGCAGTCCAGCCGGCGCTCCTCGACGCGTCGCCCCTCCGCCCGGAGATCGCCCGCGGCACCGACATCCTGGTGGTCCGCGAGTTGACCGGCGGGCTCTACTTCGGGCGTCCGTCCGGGCAGTGGGTCGAGCGTCGGGGACGGGTGGCCGTGGACACGCTGGTCTACCGGGAGCACGAGGTCGCCCGGGTCGCCCACCTCGCGTTCGAGCTCGCGCGCTCGCGGCGGGGGCGGGTGGCCAGCGTCGACAAGGCGAACGTACTGGCATCGTCGCGACTGTGGCGGACCGTCGTCACCGAGGTGGCGCGCGAGTACCCTGATGTGGCGGTGGAGCACGTGCTCGTCGACGCGATGGCGATGCACCTAGTCCGGCAGCCGACCCGCTACGACGTGGTCGTGACCGAGAACATGTTCGGCGACATCCTGACCGACGAGGCGTCGACCCTGGCCGGATCGATCGGGCTGCTCGCGTCGGCGAGCGTCGGCGCGGTTCGGGACGAGCGTCGGGGCTGGCGGTTCGGCCTCTACGAGCCGATCCACGGCAGCGCGCCGGACATCGCGGGCCAGGGCAAGGCCAACCCGGTCGGGATGCTGCTCTCGGTCGCGCTGCTGCTGCGGGGGTCGCTGGGACTGGAAGAGGAGGCCGCCGCCGTCGAGGCGGCGGTCGCCGCGGTGCTGGCCTCCGGCACCCGCACCGGCGACGTCCTGACGCCCGGGTCGTCGGCCGCCACGACGAGCGACGTCGGCGCCGCCGTCGTAGCCCGTCTTGCCGCCTGACTGCTCGTGGCGACATAACGACAGACCCTGCGGCGTGCTGGCCGGAAGGGGCGAGAGGCCGCTCGCGGACACCGCGGGGGGCGTCTCGCGAGGTGATCCCCCGGCGACGCGCACCCCACGCGGACCTGCTACGGCCGGACTCAGCCGCCGAGGGGCAGGGTGGCCCGCGTCACCATCGGCGGGTACGGCTCGTCGACCGCGATGGTGACCACTTCGACCTGCGCTGCCAGGAAGCGGCCGAACCGATGGTCGCGCCAGTCGGCCAGCAGGGCCGGGAGGCGACCGATCGGGGCATCGGTCGTGTAGTGGGCGACGGTCGCGTGGGGCAGGTAAGCGAAGCGGGGTGCCGACTTCACGGCGGCGAGCTCGTGGAGCCGGGCGTGGAGCGGCGCCAGCCCGCCGCCGTCGCGGACGTCGAGGAAGACCGCGTCCTGGAACGAGTTGGCGCCGCCCAGGGTCACCGGGAACGGCCGCAGCTCGGCCACCGGGCCGGCAGCGTTGGCGGCGAATTCCGCGAGCCGGGCGGGGCTGATCTCGTCCCGGCGCTGGGGCTCGTCGACCACAAAGCCCAACTCCTGCAGCATGACGTGCAGGAAGTGGTCAGGGTGGAGGCGGAGGATCGGCACCGCCGCGAGGTCGGCCCGGAGCCGGTCGAGGTCGGGCTGGAGGGCGGAGACGGGCACCCGGAGCAGGCAGGCGGCGAACACCCCGGACCGACCTCGCCAGCCTGGGCCGTCGTGGCGACCGTCCGCCACCCGGCGGAAGGTGCGAAACGCCTGCCAGAGGCGCCGGTAGGCGGCGTCCTGCTCCCGTGCCTGCTCCAGGTTCCCCTGCTCGACCATCCGCCCGCCTTGCCGCGCCGCGTCTGGGGAGAACGGCCCGCTCGGGCCGGCGTGGCGGACCGTCGGCGGCGTCAGGCGCCGATCGAGACGATGCGGACCGTCTCTTGGCCGCCGTTGGGGGTCGCGAACCGGACCTCCTGGCCGGTCCGCTTGCCGAGCAGCGCTCGGCCCAGCGGCGACTCGTTGGAGATCAGGCCCTCCTTCGGCTTGGCCTCGATCGCGCCGACGATGGTGTAGGTCTCCTCGTCGCCGCCGAAGTCGACCACGACGGTGCTGCCGAGGTTGACCGTGTCCCTTGGGCCGGCCGGGATGTCGTCGAGGATCAGGGCGCTGCGCAGCAGGTGCTCGAGGTCGGCGATCCGCTTCTCGTTCATCGCCTGGTCGTGCCGCGCCGCGTCGTAGGCGGCGTTCTCGCGGAGGTCGCCGTGCGAGCGCGCCTCGGCCACCTGCTCGACGATCTGCGGCCGTCGTTCCTCTCGGAGGTGGCGTAGCTCTTCCTTGAGGCGCTCCAGTCCTTCGCGCGTTACCGGAACCCGCTTCGTCTCCATGGTTCGCCTCGCTTCGCTGCCGGAAGAAGCCGTCGGCTGTCGCGCTCAGGACGCTGGGTGCTCGTCGTCGGCCGTCGTGGCCGCGCCTCGAGCCCAGCGGGCGGGACAGCGCTCGGTACCGAGTCGCCCATTATCGAGCACGTGCTTGTCCCCAGGGGCCGACGCAGTCGGCCCCCGATCGACCGCCAATGAGCGAGTGCCGACCGCTATGACACCTCGAACGTGCACTCGATCTCGACGGCGATCTGGTCCGGGAGGGCGACGAACCCGACGGC
>CADCWG010000157.1 GCA_902806335.1 uncultured Thermomicrobiales bacterium
GCCGCCCTCGGCGCCCCGGCGTTCGCCGTCGCCTGGGACGCCGGGCGCGCCATCCCGTTGGACGCGGCCGCCGACGAGGCGGCCTCGACCGCGGCGACGATCACGGCCGCCCCGGCCCGGGTTCCCGCGCCGGCGCCGCCCCGGGCGGCCGCCGGAGAGGGAGAGATCGATCCGCTCTCGGCGCGCGAGCGGGAGGTGCTGGCCCTGGTGGTGGAGGGGCGGTCCGACCGCGAGATCGCCGCCATCCTCTCGATCAGCCACCGGACGGTCTCGTTCCACGTCGCCAGCATCCTCGGGAAGTTGGGCGTCGCCTCCCGCACGGCGGCGGCGACCCACGCCGTCCGGCACGGGCTGGCCTAGCGCCGCGGCCGCCGCCGACCGCGCGTCGGGGGAGGGGGCACCGGGCGTCCCAGGGCGTGGTCTTGGTCGGGCGCCGGGTGCCCCCCGCGAGGATCGCTCGGGGCACCGCGAGGATCGCCCGGGTCAGCGGTCGCCCGTCTCGTCGGGCCGGAATCTCGGTGCCCCTGCGGTTAGCCGCCCGGGGTGGCGCTGTCCGGTCGACAGCCTGGGGCACGTCGGCCGCGCCAGCCGCGACCGGACCGCGACGTCGGCGTGGTGGTCCGGACTCCACGTCGGTGACCCGCCGCCTCCCGCCCCGGATAGGACGCTTTCGCGCGGATGACGAGGACGCGGTGACCGGTCGCCCCGCGGCGCGCTTGACGGACCGGGGTGCTTGACAGAGGATCGGGCGCTCTACCCCCTTCGACGGAGTTCTCCCCGCTATGGCGAGCCCGTGGTCGCGCCCGGAGCCAGACGCTGGCAGCTGGTGGAGCGTCGCGCCCGCGGCGTCCCTGATCGGGCGGGAGCGCGAGGTCGCCGAGCTTCGCGCGCTGCTGGCGCGCCCGGCGGCCCGCCTGGTGACCGTGACCGGGCCGGGTGGGGTGGGCAAGACCGTCCTCGCCGCCCGGACCGCCGCCGACCTCGCCGCGACCGCACCGGATCGCTACCCCGACGGCGTCTCGTTCGTCGCCCTCGCCTCGGTGGCGGACCCCGCGCTCGTGCTGCCGACCATCGCCGACACCCTCGGTGTCCGGGACATCGGCGACCAGCCGCTGACGGAGCAGCTCGCGGGCGCGCTGCGCGGGCGACGGGTGTTGGTGGTGCTCGACAACCTCGAGCACCTCCTGGCCGCCGCGACCGACGTCGCCTCCCTGCTCGCGGCCTGCCCCGAGATGCAGATGCTGGCGACGAGCCGCGAGCGGCTGCGGGTGGTCGGCGAGCAGGAGTACCCCCTCGCGCCGCTGCCGCTGCCGGACCCGGGCGCCGCGTCCACCGCGGTCGCGCTGGGAACCTCCCCGGCGGTCGCGCTCTTCGTCGAGCGGGCGCGGGCGACGCGGCCGGACTTCGCCCTCGATGACGCGGTCGCCCCGACGGTGGCCGCGATCTGCCGCCGGTTGGACGGGCTGCCGCTCGCCATCGAGCTGGCGGCGGCGCGGATCAACCTGCTGCCGCCGGTCGCGCTCCTGGCGCGGCTCCACAGGGCGCTGCCGATGCTCACCTACGGGCCTCGGGACGCGCCCGCGCGGCAGCGGACGTTGCGCGACGCGATCGCCTGGAGCGTCGACCTGCTGACCGCTCCCGAGCAGACGGTCTATCGGCGACTCGGGGTCTTCGCGGGCGGCTTCTCGCTCGCCGCCTCGGAGAGCGTCGTCCCGGAGGCGCCGAGCCCGCTCGGGAGGGCGGTGGCCGACCCCGTCGAGCGCGGCGACGACCGACCCGAGCCGAGCCCGTGGCCGGGGGACGATGACGGACCGTCGCTCCTCGACGGTCTGTCGGCGCTGGTCGACAAGAGCCTGCTCCAGGCCGGGGAGGGGCCGGACGGGGAGCCCCGGTTCGTGATGCTCGAGACGGTGCGTGAGGACGCCCTGGAGCGTCTCGAGGCCAGCGGTGAAGCCAGGGAGGTCCGGGGCCGGCTCGTCGCCTGGTGCCTGGCGCTCGCGGAGGAGGCGGAGACGGGCCTGATCGGCCCCGATCAGGGCCAGTGGCTGGCGCGCCTCGATGGGGCCGACGACAACCTGCGCGCGGCGCTCGGCTGGGCGCTCGCGGACGGCGACGCGACGACCGCCCTCCGGCTGGCGGCGGCCCTCTGGCACTACTGGGACATCCGCGGCCGCCTGACCGAGGGCCGCGCCCAGCTGGGCCGCGCCGTCGCGGCGGCCGAAGGGGCGGCGGTCCCGGCCGCGGTGCGGGCCAGGGCGTTGACCCACCTGGGGCACCTCCACAGCGACCTTGGCGACTACGCCGAGGCCGCGGCGCTCTACGAGGAGGCCATCGCCCTCCTCCGCGGCCTCGAGGACCGGGGCGAGTTGGCGGGCGCGTTGAACGCCCTGGGCATCCTGCGCGTCACTCAGGGCGAGTTCGCGAAGGCGCGCGCGCTCCACACGGAGAGCCTGTCGATCCGCCAAGCGACGGGTGAGCGCCGCGGGGTGGCCGTCAGCGTCGGGTACCTGGGGCGGGTCGCCTACGCCGAGGGAGACTACGCCGAGGCCCGCGCCCGCGACGAGGCGGAGCTGGCGATCCTGCACGACCTGGGCGACCTCGACGCGATCGCCTACGCGGCCCACGCGCTCGGTCAGGTGGCCGTGGGCGAGGGCGACCTGGCCCAGGCGAGGGCGCAGTTCGCGCGCAGCCTCGCCCTGTTCGAGCAGCTCGACGACCGCTTCGGGATCGCCTACGCGCGGCGGGGTCTGGGCCAGGTGGCGCTCGACTCGGGAGACCTCCCGGCGTCGGCGACCCACCTCGCGGCGTCGCTCGCGGTCCGCCGGGCGATCGGCTACCGGTGGGGGATCGTCGACGCGGTCGAGGGAATCGCCGAGTGGGCGATGGCCCGCGGGCAAGATCCCGCCGCGGCACGGCTCCTCGGGGCGACCGAGGCGCTCCGCGAGGGGCTCGGCGCGCCGCTGCCGCCGAGCGAGCGCCCCCGCCGCCAGCGGGTCTTCACCAACCTGCGGGCGCGGCTTGGCGGGGCGGCCTTCCTCGCCGCGATGGCGGAGGGGCGGACGCACTCGCTGGCGATGGCCGCCGATGAGGCGGCGGCGATCCTCGCCGGGACGTCCGGTGTCGCGCTGGGCGACGGGCCCGATCCCGCGCCGAGCGACGGCCCCGATCCCGCGCCCGAAGGAACACCGGCCCCGACCGCGGGCCCCCGCGCCGCCGGTGCGGGCACGGGCGAACCGCTGTCGCCCCGGGAGCGGGAGGTGCTGCGACTGCTCGTGGACGGCCGCAGCGACCGCGACATCGCCGCCGCACTCTCGATCAGCAGCCGGACCGCGTCCCACCACGTGGCCCGCATCCTGGCGAAGCTCGGCGTGGCCTCCCGCACGGCCGCGGCGACCGAGGCCGTGCGGCGCCGACTCCTCTGACCGTGGCCGGCGGCCCGTCCGTGGGCGGACCGGGGATCGGCTTCGACGGTCCCGCGGTTCCGCCGTCGATCCAACGGCGTGGTAGCCGACGGCGTGGTGGCCGACGGCGTGGGACACCCGGCCCCGCCGGTGCCCGTCCGCCGAACGGTCCCTGTGGTCGGACCGGAGGGGCACCGCACGGCCGGCGAGGCGGTCGCGGCTGCCCAGGGTTATTGGGACTCCAGGCGGGTACGGATACCGTGGCTTCCCCGTCTGCCGACCCCGGCAGGCTTGAGTCGGCCTCGTCCCTGAGCCGCTGACCTCGGGGCTCGGCCCCGGGCGGGTCCGGCAGTCCCCGCGTCCCCGATCCCGCCGCCGCTCATCCGGATTCGGGGTCAGACCACCCAGAAGCCGTGATTGAAGAGGATGGTCAGCAGCGCCAGCAGGAGCGCCGAACCCACGACGAACCCGTCCCGCGCCCACCCGGGCCATGACCGGGACCCGTCCTCGCCCCGCGCCGCGGCGGTGCCGCCGCGCGTGCCGGCAACCGTGGTGCCGGTCAGCAGCGCCGCGGCGACCATCCAGACGCCAACCGCCGGCAGCAGGTAGCGCCCGAGCGACACCCAGGTGAAGGCGGTCTGGACGACGACCAGCAGCGTGGTGAAGAGCGCCAGCCCCGGGTCGAGCGACCGCCAGGCCCGGGGCAGGAGGGCCAGGAAGAGGACCGCGACGGCGACGTTGAGCACGATCACCAGGTGGCGGGGGTCGCCGCCGAGCGCCTCCCGCGGGCGGGTGAGGAACAGCTCGGCGTAGAAGCGGACGTGCTCGTCCCAACCGCCCCAGGTCGCCTGGGCGGCGAAGTAGGCGAGCGGATCGCCGAAGGCGACCGTGAGGTAGACGACGTAGGCGATGAGGCCCGACGGCGCAAGCAGCGCGATCCCTGCCAGGTCGCGCATGGAGGTGCCCCGGCGGTGGGCGAGGAGGACTAACGCTGGGAGCAGCGCCAGGCCGACCAGCCGGGTGCCCGAGGCCAACCCGGCCACGGCGGCCGCCCACCACCAGCGCCCGCGCCCGGCCAGGGCGAAGCAGCCGAGGACCAGCGCCAGAAACAGCGACTCGGAGTAGGCGGCGTTGAAGAAGAACCCGAACGGCGCGACGCAGAGCAGGAGGGCGGCGGTCCGGCCGGCCGCCGGTCCGAACCGGTCGGCGGTCTGGTGGGCAAGGAGCGGGACGGCCACCAGGAAGCAGAGGTTGGCGACGACCAGCCCGGCCAGCGCCAGCGCGCCGCGACTGGGCTCGGCGCCGACCAGGGCGACCGCACCCCGCATCAGCAGGGGATAGAGCGGGAAGAAGCCGACCCCGCCGTGGGCGCTCGGGCTCTCGGGGTGACCGTAGCCCAGGCCGGCGACCGCGACGTAGTGCGCGGTGTCCCAGCGCGCCCAGCCGTCGAGCGCGGGGTGGTCGGGGAAGAAGGTGTCGGGGAGCTGGGCCGGGTAGGCGCCGAGGCGGGGAAAGACCCGCAGCGACACCCACGCGAGGACACCGAGGCCGAGCCGGCTGGCGACGGCCAGCGCCAGCGCCTGCCAGGTCAGGGTCGATGGGCGGAGGGCCGCGCCGACCCTCCGGCGGCGACTCCGTCCGGCCGGCGACGCGGACCCGTTTGATGATCCGGTGGCCGGCGTCCCCGGACCTCCGCCAGAGCGCCGGCCCGGGGGGCTCGGCGCGGTGCCTCGCCCGCCCCGGGCGGCCCGCTCCCCGGGACGGCCAGGGGCCCGGCTGGCCGATCGCGGGGCGCTCGGCCGGGGAGCGGACGGGGCGTCGTCGGGGGCATCCACGGGCGCAAGGGTACCGCAGACACCTCGGAGGGCCGCCGTCTCCGTCCGGGCCACACCGGCCGGCGATTGTGTAGGCGCGGCGGGCGCCCGCGCGTTAGCGGGCGTCGCGGTCGAGGTCGTCGCGGGTGTAGTCCTCGGCGCCCTCGGCGGCCTCGAACCAGTGCCGCCAGAGCTCGTCGAGCTCCTCCCCCGCCGCCGCCTCGAAGGCGGCGAGGAGGTCACCGGGGACGGCGACCTCGAAGCGGTAGTCGGCGGCGTAGGCGCGGAGCGCGCCGAAGAAGGCCTCGTCGCCGATCGCCTCCCGGATCGCGCCGAAGCCGAGCGCGGCCTTGTTGTAGACCATGACCGCGTAGAGCCCGCCGCTCGCGAAGTCGTCGGTCGGCCGGTCGACGACGTCGTCGCCGCGGCTGAACAGGACCCGCAGGTAGGGGCGTTCGAGGTAGATCTCGGTTTGCTCGGCGCCGACCTCCGGGCCGTAGACGAGCTCGAAGTAGACCATCGTCAGGTAGTTGGTCAGCCCTTCGTCGATGAAGGCGTCGACGTACTGGTCGTTCCCGACCAGGGCGTACCACCACTGGTGGAGGACCTCGTGGGCCACCACGTCCTCGAGGAAGGTGGGGACGCCGCGGGCCAGGTTAGGGTCGTCGTAGTAGTCGCCGCCGATGAACATCAGCTGCGGGAACTCGATCCCGGCCGCCCCGTTGCGGACGGTCAGGTCGACCAGGTCCATCTCCGCGTACGGGTAGGCACCGAGCCGCTCGTTGAAGTGGCGCAGCGCCTGGGCCCCGAAGCGGAGCACCGCCGCCCCACCCTCGGCGTTGGCCGGGTTGAAGTGGGAGACCACCGTCGTGCCGTCGACCTCCTCCGTCACCGTCTCGTAGTCGTCGTCGGCCACCACCGTGAAGTCGCGGACCGGCCCGCTGACGAAGCGGTGTCGCGTCGCGCCGTCGCCGGCCGGGGCGGCGTCGACCTCGCTGCCGGTGGTGACGAGGACCAGGTCCGTGGGAGCCGTCAGGGCGACATCGTAGAGGGCGGTGTTGGCGAAGACGGGGTCGCCGTTGGCGCTCGGCGGGGCGAGATTCCAGGCGCCATCCTGCCCGTAGCCGGCGAGGATCGGAAACCAGTGGGCGAGGGCCAGCGTGCCGCTGTCGGGGGCGTAGTTGAACATGCCGTAGCTCTCGGCGGCGGCGGTCGGCACGGTCGCCGCGAAGCCGACCGTCAGGTCGATCGCGGCGCCGGTGGCGAGCGGGGCGGACAGCGGCACCCGGGCGACGGTGTCGGCGACGCTCAGTTCGGGGGTGGTCGGCACGCCGGCGACGGCGACGGCGTCGAGGGTCATCCCCCCCTCGGCGTAGCGGTCGTCGTTGGCGTAGAGCCGGAAGTAGAGGGCGTCCCGGTCCTCGCCCGCGTCGTTGTAGACGCGCAGGTCGACCGTGCCGGTGATGGTGGCCGGCCGTGTCTCGGCCGCCGGGACGATGGTCGCCTCGATCCGGTAGCGGGAGAGCCGACCCGCCGTCTCGGCGTAGACCGCGTCGCGCTGGTCGGGCAGCACCGGGGCGTAGAGGTCGGGGTCGGCGTCGCCGGGGCCAACCTCGGGCGCCGGTGCGGCGGGCGTCGCTGGGGTGGCGCGGGCCATCGTGCCGGTCGCCGCGTCACCGGGGATCGCGAAGGACGTGAGCAGCAGGCCGAGCAGCAGGCCGAGCAGCAGCAGGCGGACCGCGTGACGCGCGACGCGGGGGCGTGGGTAGCCGAACTGGGTCAGCATCCGGGGGCAACTCCTGGGCTACGGTGGGACAGCGGCAAGCGCGGGGGCGGCTCGGTAGGTTGCTACACTTCCGCGCCCGCGGCCGCTCGGGGCCGCTCGGGCCGGGCGGGGCCGGGGGCGACCGTTCGGGGACCGACGCGGGGCGCCGATGGCGGCGGAGACGGCCGACGCGACGAGTGTAATTCGTCCCTCGCGTCGACCGATCGCGTCGGGCGACCGGGCTGTCGGCACTCCAATCGACGCCCACAGCGGAGGGCGCACGGGACGTGGCCAGAGCGGTGCCGCGCGTCGGTGGGAGAGTGGCTCTGGGCGTCCCACGGGTGCCGACGGACGAGCGGCCCGGCGCCGCCGGGCTGCGGGTGCCAGCGGCGATCTGGGCGGCCGTGCTCGAGCATCTCCTCGCGGCCGTGCCGCTCGAGGCGGTCGGACTGCTGGCGACCGTGCCGGTGCTGGGCGGCGACGGGGCGGAGGAGGCGGTCCGGTTCTACACCGGTGCCAACGTCGACTCCTCTCCGACGCGGTATACAATGGCGCCCCGGGACGTACTCGTCGCGCTCGGGGACATCGATGCCCACGGCTGGCGGCTCGGCGCCATCGTCCACTCCCACCCCGTCACCCCACCGGTCCCTTCGGCCACCGATCTCCGCGAGGCCCGCTATTCGGATGCGCTGATGGTGATCGTCTCGCTCGCGACCAGTCCGCCGACGCCGCGGGCCTGGCGCCTTCTGCCCGCCGGTCCCGCCTCACCGGTTGCGGCGACGGATCCTGGTCTCCCCACGGCGCTCTGGGAGGTGGCCGAGGTTCCTGTCGTCCTGGTCCCGGGCGAGGCGGACGTCGGCCCGGCGGAGGGTCCTGACCTGGGCGCGGACCGTGCCTAGGCGCCGGGGCGCGCCGCCCGGCCCCCGCCAGCGGGTGGCGGGGGCCGGTGGGACGTCGGTCGGGAGCGGGGCAATGACGGGCATGGGGCGATGAACGGCGTGGTCGATATTGACGCGGAGCAGGTCGACGGGGCCATCGCGTCGGCGGGGCCGTCCCCCGACGAGGTCGTCAGCGCGCTCGCGGCCTTCCCGGAGGATCTGGGCCGGGCGATCGCCGACCGCCCGGCCGAGGTCCTCGCCCGCCCGTCACGCGACGGGGGCTGGGGCGTGGTGGAGATCCTCCCCCACCTGCGGGACTGGGAGGAGATCTTCCTCGCCCGGGTCCTCGCCGTGCTGGCCGAGGACCGGCCGTCGCTGTCCGCCTACGACGACGAGCTCTGGGCGATCGAGCGCGACTACCGGGGACAGGACCCACGGCGAACCCTGGACCGGTTCCGGACCCTGCGGGGCGAGCTCGTCGCCGCGCTGCGGGACCTGCCGCCCGAGGCCTGGGCGCGCGCGGGGGAGCACGAGGTCGCGGGGCCGGTGACGCTGCGCTGGCTGGTGGAGCGGATCCGGGCTCACGACCGCGAGCACCTGGACCAGATCCGCGACGCGCTGGCCTGACCGTACCCGGCCCAGCCGGTGATCGTCTCAGAGGACCGCGGCCCGGCCCACCGAGCGGGTCGGCCGCCGGGCGCAGCCCCGACGCTGCGGAGGAGACAGGGACAAGGAGCTATGGCAACGACGATGGGAAGCGGGCTGACGCGTGAGGCGGCCGGCGGTGTGGCGCCGGCCGTGGACATTCGGGACCTGACCAACGACGCGCTGGTGATCCGGCTCACCTTCGCCCCCAACTTCCTGTCGCGGTGGCTGACCCCCATCCACGACGCGGCGCGCCTGGCGCGCTCCCCCCGCCGCGGCGAGCCGTCCCCCAAGGACATCCTGCTGCGGATGCGGGACGAGGAGCTTCGCCGCTTCCCGCAGATCCACCTGATCTCGACCCGGACGGCGCCTGACCTCGACAAGCTCCCGCCACCGACCCGGACCGCCAGCCAGCAGGCGCAGGACCGGGCGAGCAGCGCCTTCGAGGTGATGGCCGAGTTCCGCCGGCTCCGCACCAGCACCTGCTCCCACCTGCGCGCGCTGCCCGACGACGCCTGGGATCGCCGCGGGGGAAGCCGCCGCGAGCGGGACTGGACCGTCCGCACGCTGGCCGAGTACCTGGCCCGCCACGACCTGGCAACGCTGACCGAGCTGGACGAGGCCCTGGACCGGGGGGGCGTCCGTGAGGGGATCGCCGCGGTCTCCCGCGTCCACCTCCCCGAGCTCCTCCGGCTCGTCCCCGTCGAGACGCGGCGCTAGCACGAGCACCGAACAGTCCCGCTGCCGACACCGGACCGTTGACCCCAGGGGCCATGGGCGTCCAGCGAGGGAGGCTCCCGCGCCGGTGCTGGACGCGGGCGTGCCCCCGGACTGTGATCGCGTCACGAGGAGGAGTCGCCGACGATGGCCGACGACGGGGCAGACCAGCCGAGCGCCGGTGATCTGGGCCGGGTCTTCTTCGACGCCATCGATGCCCGCGACCCCCACCGCCTGCGGGCGACGCTGGCCGACCACGCGACCTTCCGGGCGCTGCCCCACCGCGACCCGGTGCGCCACGCCGACGCGATCCTCGACTACTTCGGGGCGGTGGTGTCATCGTACCCGACGGCGCGCTGGGAAGTGACCGACGTGCTCGTCGATGGCGACCGGGCGGCGATCCAGCTCGTGGTCCGGGAATACTCGCCGCGGCTGGGCCGCGAGCTGGTCTCGGAGCAGATCGCGCTGGTGCGGGCCGCCAACGGCCAGCTGGTCAGCATCGTCGGCTACTACGACAGCGCGGAGTTCCGCCGCCTGTTCTGGGAAGAGGGCGGGTGAGTCGCTCGCGGTCGTGGCGTGGTCGCACCGCGCGTGGGGCCGCCGGCCGACCGCTCACTCGGCTGGGAAGAAGGTCTACGGCAGCGTGTCGCCGACCCTCGGCCGGATCGGCCGCAACAGACGAGCGGGGGGGGCGCCCACCGGGCGCCCCGCTCGTCTGTTGGTAAGGGTCGGAGTCTCGTCCCGCCCGCGGACAGGCGGGCCTAGTCGGCGGCCACCGCCGACGCCTTGCGGGCGTCGCGCCACTGGAGCAGCTCCCGCACGGGACCGAAGTCATAGGTCGGGCCGCCGATCCCCATGATCAGGTGGGTGATCCCGTTGGCGACGTACTCGTCGGCCTGGCCGACCCGCTCGCGGTCGACCATGATCGACCGCTCGATCTCGGCGGGGTTGCGACCGACGCGGCCGCACCAGTCGTCGAGGACCCCGCTCAGGCGCCCGGCCTCGGTCGGGTCGCCGAAGCCGTTCCAGATGTGGGCGTGCTGGGCGACGATCCGCAGCGTGACCTTCTCGCCCGAGCCGCCGATCAGGATTGGCAGCGGACTCTGGACCGGCGGCGGGTTGAGCTTGCCGAGGCGGTCCTTGATGACCGGCATCGCCGCGTCGAGGTCCTTCAGGCGGCCCGGCGCGGTGCCGAACTCGTAGCCGTACTCGTCGTAGTCGCGCTGGAACCAGCCGCTGCCGATCCCGAGGATCAGGCGGCCGCCGGAGATGTGGTCGACCGTGCGCGCCATGTCGGCGAGCAGGTTCGGGTTGCGGTAGGAGTTGCAGGTGACGAGGGCGCCGAACTGGACCCGCTCGGTGACCTCGGCCATCGCCGCGAGCTGGGTCCAGCACTCGAAGTGGAGGCCGTCCGGTTCGCCGTAGAGCGGATAGAAGTGGTCCCAGTTGAAGAGGGTGTCGACGCCCAGCTCCTCGGCCTGGACCCACGCCGCGCGCTGGGTCGCGTAGTCGGCGTGCTGGGGGTGGATCTGGACTCCGACGCGAACCTCGGCCATGCGGTGTCTCTCCCGTCCTCGTGGTAGGGGTATGCGCCCCACGTCGTCCCGGTCACTGGCCTCGTCGCCGGCGGTGGGGCGTTCCGATGCCGTCGCTGCCGCAGAAAGAAGGCCACTCACCGCCGGATGCCGTCGCCGGGGCGATCTCGCCCTGCCTGATCGGGCAGGGTGCGGCTCCGGCCGGGCGACAGACGGTGACGGTGGTCCCGGCGTCCGGACGCGGGAGGTCCGCCGTACGCGTGCGGTCGACCGCGGGTCGCGGCGATGGGCCGCGTGACACGGGATCCAACCGTTCGGCGGTGGTATGGGGGAACGCCGGCGGCCGGGCCCGCCCTTGCGGTCGGAGGCTCAGGCACCAGGCCGGCCGACGCCGGCTGCGCGCCCGATGGGCGAAGCCCAGGCGATCACCCGGAGCCCGTAGAGCCGTAGGGCGGTGGTCGGCAGGGTCGGAGCGGCACTGCCGGCCGTCGGGCGAACCGGGCCCGACCGACCTCGGGGCCGACGGGGGGGCGCGGGAGGGAGCCCGGACGCCGTCTCAGGGGTCCTCGGTCGCCTCGAGGTGGCCGAGCAGCACGGCGAAGCCGCGCTCGACCTGGTGCCGTTCCTCCGGCGCCATCGCGGCGAGGCAGCCGGCGAGACGGGACACGTCCAGCCCAGCCTGCTCGCCGAGGGCGATGTCGCCGGCGTCGGTCAGGGACAGCTCGACCACCCGTTCGTCGTCCGGGCGGCGGGTGCGGCGGACCAGCCCCCTGGCCGCCAGGCGCCCGACGACCTCCGAGGCGGTGCTCTGGGCGCAGCCAAGGTAGGCGGCGATGTCACCGACGGTGGCGTTCTCGGCCATCGCGACCCGGTGGAGCGCCCGCAGCGCCGGGGGCGACAGGGGGGCCGCCGGGGACGTCCGCCCGTGGTACGCGATCGCCGCGAAGGCATCGGAGAGCCGCTGCGCGGCGACCGCTTCCGGGTCCATCCCCACGCCCACTCCCGACCAATCGTTCGCCACGATCCTTCTCAGGGGGCGACCGTAACCGCAGCGCGGCGCGGCGTCAAGCGTCGCCCGCCGCCAGGCGTGGCGCGTGGCGGTGGTGAGAGCCGACCGGTAGCCTGGCGAGAGGGGCCAGGCGACGACCGCGGGTCCTCCGGCGATGCGAGACCCGGGTGGCGGCACCGCCCGTCCCGGACCGTGGCGGCACCGCCCGCGTTTGGTCGCGTCGTCACCGTCGGGGGCCGGTATCGCCTTGCGGCCCGGCGCACGCCGTGGGCAGGGCTGGCGAAGCGTCCACGCCCACAACCGTTCGAGCAGGGCCTTCCGTGGGTCGGTCCATAGGGCGCCGCCGCCGACCTTAGGTCGGTGTCGACGTCCCACGGTCGCCCGTGACCGGCGTGAGGGCCGATCGCGCCGGTCGGCGGCCGGCGGCGGCGGTCAGCGAAGACTTCTCGCTCGGCGGGGACGGTTGGGCGGGTCAACGTCTCGCTGGGGGACACGAGGTTGACCGCGCCCCCGGCGCGACTGGCCGCGCCCCAGGGGCTCAGGGCCGCTCACCCCGTCGGGCGCGAGGATCGTTGACGACGCGATGCCACCGCCCGATACTTGTGAACCTTCGCACGAGCCAGGGGCCGCCGCGCGGGGCGTGGCCGGGGCGTTCCCGCCGGCGCTGGGTGGTGGACGATGCGGACCGCGCGCGGCGACCAGGACCGGGACGGCGGCGTCGAGTCTCGGCGGGAGACCGGCGGCACCGACGCGCCCACCGGGCCGCAGTCCGGGATCTCGGATCCCTCGCGCTCCTCCGCGCCCCACCGTAACGGGCTCACCTCCAACGCGGGTCACGCCTCCCCACGCCCCCATCGCGGCTCCAACGGGAGCCCGCCCGTCCTCGCGACCGGGGACGTGCCCGTCCCGTCCTTCACTGAGCTTGACGCGGACGGCGACGCGGTCGAATTGGTGGATGCCCACGGGCGACGGCTCGGCGGCGACGCGGCCGGCGTCGGGGGCGGTGATGCCGGGCCGATCCCCGACATCGTGATCCGGCGCCTCCCCGTCTACGTGCGGACGCTGCGCGCCCTGCGCGACCGCGGCGTGGCCTCGGTGTCGTCGGACGAGCTGGCCGACCACATCGGCGTGACCGCCGCCCAGATCCGCCGCGACCTGTCCTACTTCGGCAAGTTCGGCAAGCAGGGCAAGGGGTACGACACGGCCTTCCTGGCCGACGCGATCGCCGGCATCCTCGGCCTCGACCGGCAGTGGGACGTGGCGCTGGCGGGCCTGGGCAACCTCGGCCGGGCGATCGCCCGCTACCGTGGCTTCCGGGCGTCGGCATTCGACATCGTCGCGCTCTTCGACCGGAACCCGGACCAGACGGGCTCCGTGGTCGAGGGGATCCCGGTGCTCGGCGAGGACATGATCACCGAGACGATCCGGGCCCGTGGCATCCGGATCGGGATCGTCGCCGTGCCGGCGGCATCGGCCCAGGCCGTGGCCGACGCGATGGTCGCCGGCGGGGTGCGGGCGCTGCTCAACTACGCGCCGGTCGTGCTCAAGGTGCCGCCGCACGTCACCGTGCGCGAGATCGACCCGGTCAGCGCGCTCCAGAGCATGACCTACTACCTCGGCGACGAGGACGTCCCGGACTGATCGTTATCGACGATGGGTTAGGCGCCACCCCCCCGTGGGCGGTGAGGCGTGCGCCCCAGCGGGCGGCGACGCTCCGGGGGTGGCCGCCGGTGACACTCCGGGAGTGGCCGCCGGCGACGCGGCGAGCGGCGCCCCGGCGGTGGTCATGGCGGTGCCGCCGCTCCTCTGGCCGCTCGCGCGGACGTCCAGCGTCTCGCCGCTCAGGCTCCGGTTCGGCACCGTGATCCGGGCGCTGCCGAGCGCGGAGACGTCGACCTGCCCGGCGCCGGCGACCGTCCCGTCCGCCCGTGCCCAGGTAAGGGCAACGGTCTCCCCGGCCCCGAAGCCGCTGAGCACGATCTCCATGCCGAGGCCTCGCCCGACCGGCGCCGCGCTCAGGCCCGGCACGACCCCAACGATGGAGACCGTCGACCCGCTGGCCTCGTCGACGACGACCAGGTTGTGGCCGCCGAACGGCGACTCGGGAACGGTCACGTCGAGCGTCGCCTCGCCGGCCCGGTTGGCGGTCTCTTCCGCGATCGGGTCGGGGGCGTTCCGCTCGTAGACATCGCGCTGGTCCCAATGGACGGAGACCCGCTTGCCGGGGGCAAACCCGGCGCAGTCGAGGCGGAGGGCGTCGCCGACCCGGCCGCTCGCCGGCTGGGGGGCACAGCGCGGCGGTTCCGGGTGGTCGGCGATCCGGCCGTCGCGGACGACGAAGGACGTCGTGGCGAGGTTGTTGTCTTCCCGCCCGTCCTCGGCGATCCGGTCGGCGGGGTCGACCCTGAACTCCACGGCGTACTCCCCGTCGGGGAGCGGCGCGTCCGCGCCGGCCACGCCGAGGTCGACCCACTGGTCCGGCAGCGACGCGTCGTAGACGTCGGCCCAGCCGACGGAGATGCCCTGGCGGTCGCGCTCGCATTCCTCGTACTGCGCCGACTCCGGGCCGCCGTCGTCCACCCGATCGCTGTCGAGGAGGCAGGAACTGGTCTTCGCGCCGGCATGGTCGGTCGGCCGCAGCTCACCGGTGGCCTCGCGCCGGAGCAGGCGGTAGGCCGCGAACTCGGCCAGGTGAAAGTGGAAGTGGGTCGGGTGATAGACGATGTCCGCGTTGAGGAGGGGAGTGGCGACGACATCGCCGCCGCTGGGGGCGTCGTACAGGTTCTGGTGGACGGGGTCCGCGACGCCGGGCTCGGTCGGCGCCGCCGCATCGCCGACCATCTCGAGGCGGCCCTCGCCGACGTTGGCGGCGGTGGTCTCGAAGCGAAGCAGGTGGTGCGGCCGACCATCGGCCAGGATCTCCGTCGCGAGGTAGAGGTCGGACGGTGGGCGGGCCTCGAGGTCGGGGTAGAGGGGCGTCCCGGCGTCCTGGCCCGAACCGACTCGACCCCATGGCAGGAGCGTGACCCCCGCGATCACGGCCATCGCGACTGCCCAACGTCTCATGACCCGTCCTCACGCGCGTCGCGCCGGTTGCCCCCGGAACGTTCCGGGTCCCGACGCTATCCAGGGATGTCTGCTCTCACCTACGGACCCGGCGGCGTCCCGGTCGTGTCAGGGACGATCATCGAGGGTCACGGAGGGGTGGAGGGTGACTCCCCACGGCCGTTCCCGTAGCCGAGGCTCCGTAGCAGGATGATCGGACGGGCCGGACGGGCCGGGTGGGGATGGCCGCGTGGCTACCACCAACGGTATCGCCGCCTGGCCCGCGATCGGATCGTCGCCGACGATGCGTCAGTGTAGCCGCTGCCGCCCCGATGTACCGCTCGCGTCGCGCCGCGGTTCCCGGGTTGGGAACGGGTCGGGTATCCCGGCGCGTGCGAAGACCGGGGGGAGGGCGTGGCGGCCGGACGCGAGCCGGCTCAGTGTCCCGTCGCCGCTCCCGGCAGGCGGACGTCGATGACGCAGGGCACGTCGGTGCGGCGGGCGGCCTGGGCCAGCGCCCGGTCGAGGTCGGCGCCGGTGGCGACCTCGGCCCCCCAGCCCGTGCCGAACAGCTCGGGCAGGCGGTGGGCGTCGGGGCGGTACCCACCGTCGGTCGGCGCGGGGTTGAGGGCGACCACGATCGGCGCCAGGCCGAGGCGGGCGGCGGTGGCCAGCTCGCCGGGACCGGCGACGAGCTCCGCGGCCTCGACCAGGACCAGCGGCCGCAGCTCCGGCTCGGCGAGGCCGACCCCCAGGCTGGCCGACAGGGCGAACCCGGCGGCGCCGTAGGAGGCGGGCGCCATGAACTCGCTGCACAGCCCGATCGGCAGCTCGGCGGCCGGGAGCAGCGCCGCGCCCGGGTCGACGATCACGACGATCTCGTCGGACAGGAACGCCGCCAGGTGGGCGACGAGCCCGGCGAGGCCGAGCGGCTCGTCGGCCGCGCCGGGCTGAGGGATGACCCGGCGACGGTCGGGCGAGCCGTCTGCCTGGGGCGGTCGGGCTCGCCGCGCCGCCGGTGTGGCGGCGAGCCCGGCGACGAAGTCGGACAGGCGGACGCGCTCGTAGCGGTGGTAACCGATGGCCAGCCGGTCGCCGGTGGCGTCGACGCAGCGGGCCGGATCGAGGCGCGGTGGGGCACCACCGGGGTTGAGGTCGGCCGTCACCGCGCCGAGCAGCAGCAGGCAGTCGCTGCCCTCGACGGCGTCCCGGACGTCCGGGCGACTCCCCGCGCCGGCGTAGACGCCGAGGAAGGCGGGTTGGGCCTCGCCGATCACCGACTTGCCGAGCAGGGTCACGGCCACCGGGGCGCCGGTCGCGGCCATCAGCCTGAGGACATGGTCCTGGAGACCGAAGCGCTGGACTTCGACGCCGAGCACGATCACCGGCCGCTCGGCCGCCGCCACCATCGCGGCGGCCTCGGCGAGGGCGGCGGCGAGGGCCGGCGGCGAGCTGGCGGCCTCCACCGGCCGGGGGAGGGGCAGGACCGGTCCGACCGCGTCGACCAGATCGTGGGGCAACTCGAGGTAGACCGGCCGCTTGTGGGCGAGGGCCGCCTCGAGCACGCGCTCGATCTCGCGGCAGGCGACGCTGAGGTCGTCGAGGCGGGCGGAGGCGACGGTGACGGCGGCGAACGCCTGGTGCTGCACGCTGCGAGCGTCCGCGCGGACGGCACCGCCCGATGTCGCGAGGGGGTGTCGCTCGTGGTCGGTCGAACCCGGCGCGCCGGCGATGAAGACGACCGGGCACCGCTCGGCGTAGGCCCGGGCGGCCGCGTCCAACAGGCGGAGGGCGTCCGCGCCGTAGGGGACGCAGACGGCGCCGAGGCCCCGCATCCGGGCGTAGGCGTCGGCGGCGACCCCGACCGCACCCGCGGAGGCGGTGGCGACCAGCTCGTGTCCGGCCTCGGCGAGTCGTGCCTGGGCCTCGGCCGCGAACGGGCCGGGTCGGCCGAAGACGTGGCGGACGCCGTGCGCCCAGAGCCGCTCGGCCAGGTACTCGGCGATGGGGGCGCTGCCCAGCCCGCCGTCCACAGCCGCGGCCGGGATGGGCCCCGCGATGTCGCGCGATCCGGATTCGAGCTCGTCCATCCTACCCCCGCCACGGCGCCCCGGTCCGTCGGTCTCCGACCCAGGGACGGGACCCAACGCGGCGCCGGAGATGGTAGCACCGGGGTCAGATGGGCCGCGCCGGGGTGGGGCGGGCCGCGCCGGGGTCGAGGCGGTGGCTTCGCCCGTCGCCGTTGCGTCGCGGCCAGCGGACCCGCCGCCGGGCTCGGAAGGCCCACGGGTCCCGCGTGAGCGCCAGCGTCCGAAGCGCGGCGCCCGCCGCGTGGGTCGCCCGCCGACGGCCCGCACGGGGGCGTCGGCCCTGCCGCTCCCGGGGGATGACGCCCCCATCGCGCGACCGGCGGGTATCGCGAGAAGGCGTTCGCCCTGGCCCGGCGGGAGATTGCCTACTATGCCTACTATTAGGGGGATTGGCGGCCGGCGGGTGGTCGATGGGTGGCGGGGACGGGCGCCGGTCGCGCGGCGGGATCGGACAGGGGACGGCGGATGGTCGCGGTGACGAAGCTGGATCTGGCGGGGCTGCAGCGGGCGAACCGCGTGACGAACCAGCTGCTGCGGGAGTTGGCCCGGATGGCCAGGCCGGGAATCACCACCCAGGCGCTGGACGACCATGCCCAGGCATTCCTGGCCGCGCTCGGCGCGGAGCCGGTCTTCCACACCGAGGCCGGCTTCCCGGCGGCGATCAACACCAGCGTCAACGACGTGGTCGTGCACGGCGTTCCCGGCCCGTACCTCCTCCAGGAGGGAGATCTCCTCAGCATCGACGCCGGGCTCCGGCTCGACGGCTACTGCGGAGACGCGGCGGTGACGGTGCCGATCGGCGCGGTGGGGTCGGAGAAGCGGCGGCTGATGGAGACCGCCAAGGGGGCGATGCGGGCCGGCATCGCGGCGGCGGTGGCCGGCAACCGGGTGGGCGACGTCTCCCACGCGATGCAGGCCCACGCCGAGAAGCGCGGCTACGGGGTCGTCCGCGGCTTCGTCGGCCACGGGCTGGGGAAGAGGATGCACGAGGAGCCGATCGTCCCCTTCGCCGGCGACGCCGGGACGGGCGACCTGCTGGTCGAAGGGCTGGTGATCACGGTCGAGCCGGCGATCACCGAAGGTTCTCCCGAGTGGACCACCGACGCCGACGGCTGGACGATCCGGACGGTCGACGGTGGCTGGGCGGCCCAGTTCGAGCACGCGGTGGTGGTCGGCCGCCGCGAGGCCCGGATCCTCGGGGTGGCCTAGGCGCCGGCCCTTGGCCGCGCCGATCGGCGCGGCCAAGGGTTCTCCGGCGACCCCGTCCGCGTGCCCCGGATCCGCCGGACTGCCGGCGCTTCGCTCCTGAGCGGGGATGGGGAATGGGTGTTCCCCGGGTCGCGGTCTGGGTCCGGGGCTTGGTCCACCGGCACAACCGCCCACCGATCCGCCCACGGACACTCCCCGTAGAATGGCGCTCCAATGACCGATTCGGTCCGGACGAGACGGGAGAGCGCCGGATGCACCTCAGCCAGCGGGAGCAGGAGAAGCTGCTCGTCGTGGTCGCCGCCCAGCTGGCTCGGGCGCGGCGGGCCCGCGGCCTCCGGCTGAACTACCCCGAGGCCGTCGCGATCCTGACCGCCGAGATCATGGAAGGTGCCCGCGACGGTCGCCCCGTCGCCGAGCTGATGGCCTTCGGCAAGACGATCCTCGGCCCCGACGACGTCATGGACGGAGTCGCCGAGCTGATCGACGAGGTCCAGGTCGAGGCGACCTTTCCCGACGGCACCAAGCTGGTCACCGTCCACCAGCCGATCCCCGCCCGTGACGCCGTGATCCCCGGCGAGGTCTTCCCGGCCGACGAGCCGATCGCCGCCAACGTCGGCCGGGCGACGACGACGGTGACCGTCCGCAACACCGGCGACCGCCCCGTCCAGGTCGGCTCCCACTTCCACTTCTTCGAGACCAACCGGGCGCTGGCCTTCGACCGCGCGGCGGCGTTCGGGATGCGGCTCAACGTCCCCGCCGGCACCGCCGTCCGCTTCGAACCCGGCGAGCGGCGAGACGTCGACCTGGTCGCGCTCGGGGGGGAGCGGCGGGTCCACGGCCTGAACGGCCTGACCGACGGCGGCACCGGCGAGGGGGAGCGGGCCGCGGCCGTCGCGCGGGCGGCCGGGCGCGGCTTCCTCGGGGCCGACGCTCCCGACGGGGAGCCGGCGGCGTGACGCTCCGGATCGATCGCCGCCAGTACGTCGACCTCTACGGGCCGACCGTCGGCGACCGGGTGCGCCTCGCCGATACCGACCTCCTGCTCGAGGTCGAGGCCGACTACGGCACCTACGGCGACGAGGTGACGTTCGGCGGCGGCAAGGTGATCCGCGACGGGATGGGCCAGTCGGCGCGCGCGGTCGACGCGCTCGACCTGGTGATCACCAACGCGGTGGTCCTCGACCACTGGGGCGTCGTCAAGGGGGACATCGGGGTCAAGGACGGTCGGATCGTCGGTGTCGGCAAGGCCGGCAACCCCGACACGCAGGACGGCGTCGACCCGGCCCTCGTGGTCGGCGTCGGCACCGAGGTGATCGCCGGCGAGCGGATGATCGTGACCGCCGGCGGGGTCGACAGCCACGTCCACTTCATCTGCCCGCAGCAGGTGCCCGAGGCGATCGCCTCGGGGATCACGACGATGCTCGGCGGCGGGACCGGCCCGGCGACGGGGACGAACGCGACGACCTGCACGCCCGGGACGTGGTACCTGGCGCGGATGCTCCAGGCCGCCGACGCGCTGCCGGTCAACGTCGGCCTCCTCGGCAAGGGCAACAGCGCCGGGCGGGAGGGCCTGCGGCGGCAGGTGCTGGCCGGGGCCTGCGGGCTGAAGCTGCACGAGGACTGGGGCACCACCCCGGCCGCGATCGACGCCTGCCTGGCGGTCGCGGACGAGCAGGACGTCCAGGTCGCGATCCACACCGACACGATCAACGAGGCCGGGTTCCTGGAGGACACCGTCGCCGCGATCGCCGGGCGGACCATCCACACCTACCACACCGAGGGGGCAGGCGGCGGCCACGCGCCGGACATCATCCGGATCGCGCAGTTCCCGAACGTGCTGCCGTCGTCGACCAACCCGACCCGGCCTTACACCGTGAACACCGTCGAGGAGCACCTCGACATGCTGATGGTCTGCCACCACCTCAACCCGAAGGTGCCCGAGGACGTAGCCTTCGCCGACTCCCGGATCCGGGCGCAGACGATCATGGCCGAGGACATCCTCCACGACCTCGGCGCGTTTTCGATTATGTCGAGCGACTCGCAGGCGATGGGGCGCGTCGGCGAGGTGATCCTGCGGACCTGGCAGGCGGCCGACAAGATGAAGCGCCAGCGCGGCCCCCTGCCGGGCGACCCCGCGCGGGCGGACAACGCGCGGATCAAGCGCTACCTGGCGAAGTACACGATCAACCCGGCGATCGCCCAGGGCCTCGCCCACGAGGTCGGGTCGATCGAGCCGGGCAAGCTGGCCGACCTGGTGGTCTGGTCGCCGAAGCTGTTCGGGGTCCGGCCGGAGCTGGTCCTCAAGGGCGGGATGATCGCCTGGGCGGCGATGGGCGACGCCAACGCCTCGATCCCGACGCCGCAGCCGGTGGCGATGCGCGCGATGTTCGGCGCCGACGTGCCGCAGGCGGCGTCGGTGACGTTCGTCTCGGCGGCGGCGCTCGACGCCGGCGTCCCCGAACTGCTGGAGCTGCGGAAGCCGGCCGTCGCGGTCGAGCGATGCCGTGGGATCGGGAAGGCCGACCTGATCCACAACGACGCCACCCCGGAGATCACGGTCGACCCCGAGACCTACGAGGTCCGCGCCGACGGCGAGTTGCTGACCTGCGAGCCGGCGGCGGAGCTGCCGATGGCCCAGCGGTACTTCCTGTTCTGAGCCTGGGCCCGGGCCTGGGCCTGGGCCTGGGCCTGAGCCGATCCCGAGGCCCGATGGTCCCGACCGGCGGTGCCGCGGCAGTCGGCGCCCAGCCGGTGGGGGGCGACGAGGAGAGGCCGGGGTGCGGACGGCGGGGGCGCGGGCAGGGCGGCGGGGGTGGAGGGTGCGGGCGGCAGGCGACGTGGGGCCGGGTGACGGGGGCGCGATGAATCGCGCCCCTACGGGATGGTCGCTCGCCTCGGGCTCGGACGCGGCGTGTGACCCCGCATGGTCTCGCTCTTCGCGGTGCCCAGGGAGGACCGGCGTGGTGACCCCCGAGACCCTCCTCGCGCTGCTCCAGCTGGTCGACTCGGCGTTCCCGACGGGCGCCTATGCCTTCTCGGGTGGCATCGAGGGCCTGGTCGAGGTCGGCGCGGTCCGCGACGAGGCGGACCTGTGCGATCTGGTCGCGACCCTGACCGTGGAGGGGCTGGGCGCGACCGACCTTCCCGCCGCGCGGCATGCCCATCGCCTCGTGGGCGGGACCGGCGCGGGGGCGCCGGACACCGAGGGGCTGGCCGCGTTGGACGACCTGCTGACGGCGCTGCGGCCGGTGCCCGCCCTGCGCGCCCAGAGCACGAAGGTCGGCCGGCGGCTGCTCGCCTCGGCCGCCGAGGTGGTCGACGGCCCCGGACTGGGCGCGTACCGCGCGGCGGTGGCGGGTGGGCGGGCCGCCGGGCACCACGCGGTCGCCTTCGGGGTGGTGATGGCCGCGGCCGGGGTGGACGAGGACGTGGCGGCACTCGCGCTGGGGTCGTCCTCGGTCGCCGGCTGGGCGACGGCGGCCGTCCGCCTCGGCGTGGTCGGCCAGGCGGCCGCCCAGCGGGTGGTGGTCGCGGTTCGCCCGGCCGTGCTCGCGGCGGTCGCCGCGTCGGCGTGGGTCGGCCTGGACGACCTCGGCGGGTACCTGCCGATGGTGGACATCGCCGCGCTGCGTCAGGGGGAGATGGTGGGCCGGCTGTTCGCGTCCTAGGGACCAGGAGTCATGGTCCCCTGCCCAACGCCTCCCCTGGACCTGCGGGTGAGACCGAATACGGGAGATCGTCGGAAGCTTCGATCGGGGGGTCCGCAACCGGCTTCAGCCGGCTGGGAGGGACGGACGCGAGGCCACAGCGACCACTCGAATCCCGTATGACACGGTGGTCGCCGACGTGGTCGGCGGGAGGTGGGAAGGACGGAGACGTCACGGGGCGCGAGCAGGATCGTGGCGAGGCCGCCCTGGTCACTGTCCCGTGAAACCCCTACTCCTCGTCGGTCTCGTCCTCCTGCCCCTCCCCGAGCAGGACCTCGAGGGCGGGGCGGACCACGTCGAAGCCGAAGCCGCGGCGGGCGAGGTAGGCGGCGAGGCGGCGGCGGGCGACGGCCGGCTCCAGGCCCTCGTAGCTGCGGAGCTTGGCGCGGCCGACCGCGACCGCCGCCGCGTGCTCGTCGATCTCGGCCGCGTCGATCGCCTCGCGGACGGTCTCGCGCTCCACGCCCTTGATGCGTAACTCCTGCTCCAGCAGGCGCCGGCCGCGTGGCTTGTGCGCCTGGCGGTTCTCGACCCAGTAGCGGGCGAAGTCGGCATCGTCGACGTAGCGCCAGCCTTCGAGCTTGGCGACGGCGGCCTCGATCGTCTCCGGGCCGTAGCCCTTCTGGCGCAGCCGATCGCGGACCTCCCGTAGGGAGCGCGGCCGGTGCGCGAGGAGTGCCAGCGCCGCGTTGGTGGCCTTGCCGGTGTCGTCCGCCGCCCGCAGCGCCGCGACGCGGGCGGCGTCGAGGTCGTCGCCGACGCTCAGCCCGTGGTCGAGGGCGAGCTGGGCACCCAAACCGAACGCGAAGACGCCGTCGAGGAAGACGCTCACCCGCTCGGGGTCGCGCACCTGCGGCTTGACCGCGGTGATCCGACCCTGGTTGGGACCACTCGCCGTCGCGCCGTCCCGCTGGTCGTCCCGCTGGTCGTCCCGCTGGTCGTCCCGCTGGTCGTCCCGCTGGTCGTCCCGCTGGTCGTCCCGCTGGTCGTCCCGCTGGTCGTCCGCCGGGTCGTCATCCTGCGGTGTATCGCCCTGGACGATGGGACGACCGGGCGGCCGGCGCTGGCCGGAACGCCATCGGCCACGGCCGCTCCCCCCGTCGTGTCCAAACCGGCCCATCTCGGTCCTCATTGGGGGGCCCAGGCGATCGCCCGGACCCCGCCGCAACCGGCTGAGGCCCGCGTTCGGCCAGCCTCGGTCTCGCCCCTCGGTCTCGAACCGTCCGGGTCGGGAACGGTCGCCGCCCCGGGACCGACGCTGCCCCAGCGGGTGACCGGACCGAGAACGGTGCCCGGAGCGGCAGGGAATATGGCGCCGGCCTGACTGGAGGGAGGGCACGGACCGGCCGGGGCCGACGCTTGGACGACGGGGGGGCTGGCGCCTAGTAGGGGACCGACTCCGCCGGGGACGCGAGCGGGCAGGCGTCTTCCGGGAAGCTGGGAAACTGCTCGTTCAGCAGCCCGAAGACCGGGTAGCCGCCGAGCGTCGGCCCGTTGGCGTTCCAGAGCGTGCCGACGCCGACCACCTCGGCGCCCATCTCCTTCACGGTGGCGGCGAAGCCGGTGAGGGTCTCGCCGCTGACGATCAGGTTGTCGACCAGCAGCACCCGCCGCCCGCGGATCAGCCCTTCGAGCTCCGGCGCCACGGTCACCCGGCCGTCGCGTGGCGTGGCATAGGCGACCTTGGCCCGGGGGTCGAGGAAGTAGGCCACCCACTGCGCCAGCCCGGCGCCCCAGATCGAGGGGGCGGCGACGGTCTGGACGTGGGCGGTGAAGAACCGCTTGGCGAGCGCGTAGCCCATCCGGCTGGCGGCGCTGGGGTCGGCCAGGAGTCGGTCGCGGTCGACCTTGATCGCGCTGTGCCGACCGGAGCGGTAGACGAAGTGCCCGTCGCGGAGCAGCGCGTCGCGCCGCAGGTAGGCGAGGATCGTCGGGTCAATCGTCGACCCGACCTGCTCGGCGGTCATCAACGTCTCCTGCCTCCGTGGTGCCTCCGGCGGCAACCTTGCCGTCGGTGCCGTCCGGCCGACTTCGGCCCGGGCGGGCGGCGCGGCATCGCGCCGGGCCGGAAGGGTAGCACCAGCACCGGCGGCACGCCGGTGGGAGGCGCCTGAGGGCGACGAGCCGATCTCAGCAGTCGGCGGTCCCGGCCTTCCCGGAGGGATCGCTCCTCGCCAGCGGGCGCTCAGCGATGGCGTCGACCGTCTCCTCGAGGCTGAGGTCGCTGTTGTCCACCACGATCCAGCCCGCCGCGGCGAACCGGTGCGCTGCCATCGCCGGGTGGAGGGCGCGGATCGTCGCTTCGAGGGTCGCCGTGTCGAATGCCTTGGTAGTGCGCTCGGCATTGCGGGCCAGCACGACGTCGAGGCGCGGCCGGAGCAGGACCTTGCGGAGCGCGTAGCCGCGGAGGGGGACGGCGAAGGCGGCCTCGTCGTCGGGCGGGAGGATCACGTCGTCGATCACGACCGCGAAGCCCGCGTCGGCGTAGATCCGCGCCAGGGACGCGGCGGCCCGGCGGGCGAGCGCGAACTGGCGGCCGGTCTCGTCGGTCCAGCGCGGCACGGGGTGGGCGATGCCGGAGACGACCCACTCGCGGAGGTCGTCGACCGGGACATGGATGCCGAAGGGGGAACGCCGCAGGAGCGCGCGGGCGACGGACGTCTTGCCCGCGCCGGGCGGCCCCGTGATCAGCCAGATCGGTTCACGTGGTGACCGTGGTGCCATCGGTGACATGGTGGCCGGCCTCCCCCGGGCAGGGTGTGGGGGCGATGTGCGCACGGTAGGCCGTCTATCGGGGGACCGCAACACCGTTCGGGTCGCTCGCGGCCACGGCCGACCCCCGTCGCCCCGTCACGGACCACGCCAACCCCGGGGTCCGGCCCTTGGGTGGCGTGGCGCTCCCCGCCCCCTTGCATACCGTCGCCCGGGTGACCGGCGGATCGGGCTACCATGGTCGCTGGGGTCGGGCACGCCGCGTCGGGAGGGGATCGGGATGGACGTCTGGGCCAGGTTGCGGGCGGGCGGCGCGCGGGAGCCGGTGCGGGTGCCGGGGCATGCGCGGCCGGCGCGGATCGGCATCGGCGGGCCGGTCGGGACCGGCAAGACGGCGCTGGTCTGGCGTCTGTGCGAGGAGCTCCGCGGCCGCCGCAGCCTCGCCGTGATCACCAACGACATCTACACGCGGGAAGACGCCGAGTTCCTGCTCCGCCAGGCGGCGCTGCCGCCCGACCGGATCGTCGGGGTCGAGACGGGCGGCTGCCCCCACTCGGCGATCCGCGACGACCCGTCCCTCAACCTGGACGCGGTCGAGGGGCTGGAGGCGCGCCACCCCGACCTCGACCTGATCCTGATCGAGAGCGGCGGCGACAACCTGACGGCCACCTTCAGCCCGGAGTTGGTCGACGCCGACATCTTCGTGATCGACGTCGCCGGGGGGGACAAGATCCCGCGCAAGGGCGGGCCGGGCATCGCTCGATCCGGGCTGCTGCTGGTCAACAAAGTCGACCTGGCGCCGCACGTCGGGGCCTCGCTCGAGGTCATGGCGCGGGACGCGGCGGCGTTGCGCGGGGACGGTCCGACGCTGTTCACCGACCTCCGGCGGCGGGAGGGCGTCCCGGCCGTCGTCGACTGGGTCGAGGCGCAGCTCGCCCGCTACCGCCGCCTGAGCGCGCCGTCCGTCGTGGCCGCTCCCGCCGCCCCCGCCGCCCCAGCCGGCGACGGTTCCCGCGCGACCGTCGACCCGGGGCGGGGGGACGGTCAGACCGCTCGGGCGCCCTCGGGTACCGCCGCCGGGCGCAAGCTGCCGCGCTACGACTACGAGTGCACCGCCTGCGACACCCGCTTCGACGTCGAGCGGTCGATGGCCGAGGCGAGCGCGCCCTACCCCTGCCCGTTCTGCGACGGACCAACGCGGCGGGTCTTCAGCGCGCCGAAGCTGCTCTTCAAGCCCGACCCGAACGACGTTCGTCCCGTCTGGCACAACCACGGGGGAGCGGGATCCCAGAACAGCTTCTCCCACGCCCATGCCAACCCAAGCCGTCGCCACCGGGAGTTGGAGGACAAGCTCCGCTGATCGGTGAGCCATGAGCCGACCGGGCGCGGGCGAGACGTCGGCGCGCGGGTCGGCGTGGACGCCCGCGGGCGAGATCGCGTCCGCTGTCATCGCGTTGACGTCGGCCGGCGGCGAGGTCGCCGCCACGGATTGTCCGGCCCGCCGCACGACGTCCGTGGTGCGGACGGTGCCGGAGTCCGCTCCGCGGGACCGGGTCTCGGTCCGCCCAGCCTGACGGTGTCCTCTGCCGAGGGCGGCGAGGGCGGCGAGGGCGGCGAGGGCGGCGAGGGCGGCGAGGGCGCACGGCCGTGCGCCCCTACGCGGCGTGGGGGACGGGATGCGGTCCGGCGTCCGACGGTCGACGGTCGGGGCCCGCGTGTCCCGTCGGGGCGCACGGCCGCGCGC
>CADCWG010000158.1 GCA_902806335.1 uncultured Thermomicrobiales bacterium
CGCAGCCGGGAAGACCGGGCGATCTCCGCGAGCGGGTCGCGCTTTCCCTCGGCGTCCTGGCGCGTCGGCGCCCGCACGGCGACGCCGAGCGAGCGACCGACGAGCTGGCAGGCGGCAAGGAGCGAGTCGACGGCGAGCCCGGCCGGTTGGGCCGCCGGCGCGTCGTCGAGCACCCCGACCAACCGCGTCAGCGCGCCCTGCCGGACCGTGCGCTCGTACTCGGCCGCTCGGGCCAGGCGGTCGACTTCGGCGGCCGAGCGGGCGTCGATGCGGCGGGCCTGGGCCCGCAGGACGGCATGGTGGTAGGCCGCCAGCCCTCGCCAGCCGTCGTCCTCGCCGATCGCCTCGGCGGTCGAGGTGACCGCCAGCGTCGCCGCGCCGCTCGCCTGGAGCCAGGCCGGCTCGGCCAGCGGGAGACGGGCGCCGTCCGGCCCCGCGATGAGCCCGTCCTGGCCCAGGAACAGCACCGCTCCCGCCTGGAGCTCCGTCCAGACCACGCCCTTCTCGGACCGGGCGCGCTGGCCGTCGGCGAGGATGGCCGTCAGGTGCGGCGCGAGTTGGTGCTCGGTCTGGGGCGTGTCGCCGTCGACCGTGCCCGCCGCGAGGGCGGCCACCCAACCCTCAACCAGCGCCACGACCTCGTCGGCGCTGGCCGCGTCGGCCGCCTGGGCGCGCAGCTCCGCCACGGGCAGCCGGCGGACCCGGGTGCCGACGGCGCCGACGGCGAGGAACCCCAGGGACGATCCCACGTTCGGCAGGTCGAAGCCGAACAGGGCGCCGCCGGGCGCGACGCTGAAGGCGTAGTGGCGGGTCCCGACCGCCTCGCCTCCCGCGACCTCGACCGCGAAGACATCGACGCCACCCGCGTCGACGACCCAGGCCCAGCGCGGATCGTCGAGGAGCAGCGGGGCGTTGCCCTCGAGCGGCTGGGAGAGCACGGCGACGCTCGGTGGGCTGTCGAGCTTGTGGGTCACCCGATCCGTCCTCGCCCGCGGGCTAGCTCGCGATCAGCGGGGCGTACGCCCCGTCGACGTCCTTCATCTGCTGGTGGGTGCCGCGCTGGACGACCTTGCCCTTGTCGAGCACGATGATCTCGTCGCAGTCGCGGATGGTGCTGAGACGGTGGGCGACGATCAGGCAGGTGCAGCCCCGGCGCCGGAGGTTGGCGTCGATCAGCCGCTCGGTGATCGGGTCGAGGGCGCTGGTCGCCTCGTCGAGGACGAGGATGGTCGGGTTGGTGGCGAGGGCGCGGGCGATCTCCAGGCGCTGACGCTGGCCGCCGCTGAAGTTGCGGCCGCCCTCCTCGACCCGGCTCTCGTACCCGTTCGGCCGCGACACCACCTCGTCGTGGATCAGGGCGTCCTTCGCCGCCTGGATCACCTGCGCCTCGGGGATGGACGGGTCCCAGAGGCGCAGGTTCTCCGAGACCGTGCCTTCGAACAGGAAGATCTGCTGGTCGACCAGGGCGAGGGAGCTGACGATCCGCTGCCGCGTCAACGCGTCGCGCCGCGTGCCGTCGAGCAGGACCTCGCCCCGCCACGGCTCCAACAGGCCGCAGACGAGCCGCGAGACCGTGGACTTCCCGCTGCCGCTGGTGCCGACGATCGCGACCCGCTGGCCCGGACGGACCGAGAGGTTGAGCCCGTCGACGAGCGGAGGCTCGAGGCGGCTGTAGCCGAAGGTAACGTCGCGCAGCTCGACGTACCCGGCAAGCTTGGCCGGGCCGTCGGCCGGCGCCTCGCCGGAGGCGAGGTGGCGGTCGGTCGGGTTCCGAAGGACGTCGTCGAGCTTCGTGAGGCCGCCCTGCACGTCCTGGAGCTGGGTGCCGAGGTTGACGAAGTCGTTGAAGGGCTGGATGAAGCTGACGGTGAGGCTCTGGAAGGCGACCAGGGTGCCGACCGTCAGGTCGCCGTCCATCACCCGCAAGCCGCCGACGGTGAGGATCGCCGTGGTGTTGAGCAGCGCCAGCAGGGGCGGCACGGCGGTCAGGATCTGGGTCGGGATCGCGAGGTCCTGGCGGCTGTTGACGACCTTGGCCTGGGCACCCGACCAGCGGGAGAAGAAGTCCGACTCGGAGCCGGTGGCCTTGATCGTCTCGATCGTCTGCAGCCCGTGCATCGAGGTGCCCGTCAGCAGCCCGACGTCCTGGAGCAGCCGCTGGTTGAGGTCGGCCCGTCGCCGCGAGACGTAGCGCAGCGCCACCATGTTGAGCACGGCGAAGGCGACCCCGACGAGGGTCAGGACGACGTCGTAGCGGAGCATCAGGGCGGCGTAGAAGACCACGGTGACGAGGTTGAGCAGGGTGGTCGCGAGTTGCCCCGAGAGCAACTGGGCCACCCGGTCGTTGAGCTGGACCCGCCAGCCGATCTCCCCGGCGTAGCGCTGCGTGTAGAACTCCATCGGGAGGCGCAGGACGTGCCAGAGGAACTTGCCGGACATGGTGACCGACAGCTTGGTGCTCAGGCGCAGCAGGTAGCGCGACTGGAGCCAGCCGAGCAAGGCCCGCAGCCCCGCGGTCAGCGCCATGCCGAGCAGGAGCGGGCCGACCCAGCTCTCGAGGCCCTGGACGAGCACCTCGTCGACGAACACCTTGCTGAAGACCGGGATCACCAGCCCCGGCAGCACGAGCAAGATCCCGATCAGGACGCAGTAGAGCAGACCGCGCCACGACCCGGCCAGCCGCTCGGCCAGCAGGGGGATCAGGGGGCGCCGCTGGCCGCCGGCCTTGAAGGCGGGTCCCGGCTCGAACGTGAGGATGACGCCGGTGAAGGACTGGTCGAACTCCTCGTACGACACCGTGCGGCGACCGGCCGCCGGGTCGTTGAGGTAGACCTTGTGCTTGCCGAACCCCTCGACGACCACGAAGTGGTTGAAGTTCCAGAACGCGATCAACGGCAGCGGGTAGGCTCCAAGGTCCTCGATCTCCTTGCGGAAGCCCTTGGCGACGAGGCCGTACGACCGGGCGGCCCTGACCACGTTGCTCGCCTTGACGCCGTCCCGCGAGACGCCGCAGGCGACGCGGAGTTCCTCGAGCGGGACGACCCGGCCGTGGTAGCCGAGCACGGTGCTCAGCGCGGCGGCACCACACTCGACCGCCTCCATCTGGAGGACGGTCGGGGTCTTGACCCGGCGGTGCGTCCCCGTGGGCCGGGGCGCCTCCTCCTGCGGGCTCGAGGTGCGGGAAGCCGTCACCGCCATCGCGTCACGATCCTTCGCTCCGCGGGGTCAGACGCCGGGTAGGACGAGGTTGGCCGGTCGTTGCTCCTCCAGGACCACCTCGCCGTCCGCGAGCGTCCCGGGTGAGAGGGCGATCGGTGGCCCATCCGGTGACGACCACCGGTAGCCGCTGGTCGTCCCGGCATCCTCGACCAGGCGCACCACCACCTCGAGCATCGGGCCGTCGTCCAGGAACCGGCCGGCGAGGGCTTCGTTTTCGAGCAGGCGCATCACGCCCCGCTCGGTCACCGGAAACTCGGAGACCGCCTCCACCCGGCCGATCATCGCCCCGTACTGCGACCGGTCGACCGTGGACGGAGAGATCCGTACCTCCATGCCCGGCTCGATCTGCTTCCCCGGACCGTCGGGGACGTAGAGGTAGGCGGTGATGCGGTCGTCGAGCCCTTCCAGGGTCAGCACGGGGTCACCCACCGCGATGAAGTTCCCCTGGCCGACCAGGAACTCGACGACCCGCCCGCCGAACAGACTCGTCACCGGCACCCGCTGGCCGCCCGGGGTCGCGGCGGCCCCGACGGCGGCCCCGCCGTCGGGACCCCCGGGCGTGTTCGCGGTGCCCTGCAGCCAGGCCACGACCTGCCCCTGCTGGACCACGTCACCGGCGCGGACCGGGACCTCGACGACCACACCGGGCGCGGTCGTCACCACCTCGAGGATCCCGCCCGGCTCGACGAGGATTCCTTCTCCCGCCACGGTGCGCGGCACGCTGCCGACGAACCCCCAGACCACGGCCGCGACGACCACCACGGCCAGGCCGAGGAACGCGAGCCAGCTGCGCGGAGAGGTGACGCGGATCGCCTGGTCGAGCTGTTCCGGTGAAGAGAGCCGCTCGAGCGCCTTGGCGCGAAAGAGCCCCGGTCGCATGGCGTTCGATCCTCCGTACCCGTCGTCACGCGGCCGCGCCGCCCGACACCGCCCGCGCGAGTCGCTCGGCGCCGTCCTCGGCGGCCAGGTCCTCCAGCGTCAACCGGGTCAGACCCAGCAGGACGGCACCGCGCTCGGCGAGGCCGGGCGCGGCCGGTCGCCCCGCGTCGAAGCGCTCCAGGGCGTCCGCGGCCGAGTTGACCAACGACCGGAGGACCCGGAACGCGCCGGCGGAGAGGGGCGGCTCCCCGAGGTAGTGCTCGAGACGGCCGCCCGCACGGTAGGACGGGTACGCCTCCAACCCCAGGAACCGCCGGAGCCAGTCGGCCCGGAAGCGCCCAGCGCCAGCGACGATGCCCTGGTAGTCGCAGGACACCTCATCGAGCGCGTTGTTTCGTGGCTCGGAGTATACGCGCAGGGTGAGATAGTGGGTGGCCTCGTGCTCGAGGCGGATCGCCAGCGAGACGCGCCGCCACTCCGCTTCCCCAAGCCCGACCGCGGTGGCGGGGACGCCGCTGTATGGGCCATCGCTGAGGACAACGAAGCGGTCCTGGTAGAGATCGGGACACGCCCTGAGCCGCGCGAACTCCGCGTCCCAGGCGTCATCGCCCCGGTTGGTCGGACCGGCGCCCTCCCAGGCTCGCCGGTGGGTGCGCACCCGGTCCCAGTTGTTGAACCCCCTGACCATGCAGGCGCCCATCGCGTCGGGCACCGGCCAGGGTTCGTTCCGCTTCGCCAGGGCCCGGACGAGGGCGACGAAGTCCGGCCGCTCGCCGGCGATCAGGACCGGGATCGGTCCGGCCAGTCCGCGGTGGATGACCAGGCGGATCGTGTCGGGCGCCCGCAGTGCGAGGCCCGTCGCCTCAGCGAGTGCCTCGGGCGCCACGCCCCGGCGGGTGGCGGCCCGGTAGGCGTCGCTCTGGCTGATCCCCTCCTGGATCGGAAACCGAAGCTGTGGGAGACAACGGCGCAGCACCTCGAAGGCGCCTAGCCGGTCGG
>CADCWG010000159.1 GCA_902806335.1 uncultured Thermomicrobiales bacterium
GGACGAGCGCGACCCCCGGCGGGGCGCCGGCCGCCGCGGTCGACCTCTACTGCGGGGTCGGCCTGTTTACCCTGCCGCTGGCGCGGCGGTTCGGCCGCGTGATCGGCGTCGAGACCCACCCGGTCGCCGCCCGCTACGCCGCGCGCAACCTGCACGATGCCGGGCTGACCCACGCCCGGGTCGAGGCGGCGCGGGTCGACAAGTGGCTGGCGCGGCGGGCCGCGGCGCTGTCACCGGTCGCCTTCGTGCTGCTCGACCCGCCGCGGACGGGCGTGGAGGCGGAGACGATGGCCGGGCTGCTGGCGCTGAACCCGGAGCGGATCGCCTACGTCTCCTGCGACCCGGCGACGCTGGCGCGCGACCTCAAGGCGCTGCTGGCGGGAGGCTACCGCCTCGAGGGCGTCGCCGCCTTCGACATGTTCCCCCAGACCCACCACGTCGAGGCCGTCGCCCACCTGACCCGGGGGGCGTAGCGCCCGAGGTGGTCTGACAGCCCTATGCCGCTTCGCCTGCCATGAGCGCGGCGCTCCGCGCGTGCGGTCCAGGTGGGGGCAGACCTTGTCCGCCCTTCGGGTTACCCGCCATGGCGGCGTGGCCGGGGTGCGTTCCTGACCCACCGCACCGCGGGGGAATGACCTGAGGCGCGCGTCGACACCCTCGCCGCGCTGGTGATCCGGGAACGCGACGACGGCCAGACCCGTGCGGCCAGACGCCCGGTACGGGATCCGGCCGTTCGGCGGCGGTATCGAGGGGAGGGTGGCGGGCGTGCCCGCCCGTGGTGGGCCTCGACCCGAGGCACGAAGCCGGCTCATGCCGACTGCACGTCCGCCAGGCATCACCCGGACTCCTCAAGGGCGACCGCGCAACCTGCCATCAGGCAGTCGATCGCCGACATGGACGTCAGGGCGAGCGACGCAGCCAACGACGAATGGCGCATCCCACGGGCCGGACGCCGCGTCGGGGACAGGTCTCCGGCGTCGCGCGCCGGCCGTGCCCCGGGCAGCACTGTGCGTTTCGAACGACCGGGCGCAGGCGGCTCAGGCCTCGGGGTCGGGGGAGGGGTGGCCGCTCGGGGCGCCCGGTTGGTCGCCGTCGTCCGGTGCGGACGCGGGCGGATGGTCGGGGGGGAGCGTCTCGCCGGGGCCTGCGGTGCGTCGGCGGCGCGCCAGCGCGAACGGTCGCGGACGGAGGGTCGCGAACCGCCCCGGGAGCCCGGCCCGGCGTCGCCGGCAGGCGGTCAGCGCCCGGCTCGACGCCGCCACCGCGTGGTCGGTTGTGCCACGCCCGAAGGGGACCGGCTCCCCGGCGACCGCATGGCGCGGACCCCGCGCGGAGTTGGCCCCACCGGCACCGGGAGGGGCGACGCCCCAGCTCTCGCGGAGCGGGCCCAGATCAACCCCGGTCGCGGCGGTCCGTGCCTCGTAGAGGGCGATGAGGTCGCGGCGCGTCCCCGCGTCCGCCAGCTCGGCGAGCATCACGGTGGGCGGCGTCTCCGGTTCCCGCCCGTCGGTCTCGTCCGGCGCCCCGGCGTCGGGCTCGCCATAGCCGTAGGAACGGACCGGGAACGCCATCATCGTTGGGACTGCCCCCCGCCGCAGCGCGCGGCTCCCGGCCTCGCTGCGTCCGACCGGACCGAGGGCGGCTGTACGTACACTCCGCGAGAGCATACCAAGCGGCACGCGGCCGCGCAACACCGGCGCCGATCGCCCGGGCCGGGTCGGTGGCGTTGGCCACGCCGACCCGGGCGCCGGACCGCGCCGGATGCTGCTGGCCCGGCTACCGGGTTTCGCCGGTCGGGGCTCGGCAGGCCGTGCCCTCGCGGGCGACCGGGCGGCCCGGGCGTCGCCGACCGGGCCACGTCTCCCCGCGGTCGGAGCGTGACGGACCACCAGGCCCTCCTCGCCCGATCCGGCCCGATCGCGCCCGGTGTCGCGGGCCACAACGCGGTCGGTATAGGTCACCGGAGCGGGCCGGCGGGGCATCGCGCCCGCCGGCCCGGTCCGCGATACTACGCGCCATCGGAGGGTGACCGAAGATGGCCGGGTCGCGTCTGGCGGCCGGAGGAGGCGCCTCCTGGCGCTGACCGCCCCGGGAGATGGCCGACAGCGCTGTCGTTGCTGGCGCTGTCGATGGCGCTTCCGGCCGGACCGACGGTGCGACCCGGTGCCGCACCCGCGTGGACGACGAGGAGGACGGATGGACCAGGAGGCCAGCGAGACCGGCGGCGCGACGGCGGTGGCGGCGGAGGACGTGGCCGCGGCGGCCCTCGCCGAGCCCGCCGCCGCGCCGGAGCTGCTCCCGCCGCCGGCGGTCCGCTGGCCGCTCGCCCGGCGTGCCCGCGCCTTCGGCCCCTCGCTCTGGGCCGAGGTCGGGGCCTACCTCGATCGCCACCCCGACCCCGTCTTCTTCGGCAGCGGCGCCCCCGCGCCCGAGCTGACCCCGCTCGACCGCCTCCGCGCGGCCGCGGCCGAGGTCTGGGCCGACGCCGCCGGAAACCTCGGGTACGCCGAGGCCACCGGCTACGAGCCGCTCCGCCAGCTGGTCGCCGCCCGGATGGCCGACCGGGGGGCAGCGGTCGACCCCGCCCAGGTCCTCATCACCAACGGCAGCCAGCAGGGGATCGACCTCGTCGCCCGGTTGCTGCTCGACCCCGGCGACGCCGTCGTGGTCGAGGGGCCGACCTACCTCGGCGCGCTGACCGTCTTCGAGGCCGCCGAGGCGACCTACGTCGTGGTCCCGATGGACGACGAGGGGCTCGACGTGGCCGCCCTGGGATCGGCCCTGGCCGACCGCGCCGCGCGGGGGCTGCCCGCCCCAAAGCTGCTCTACACCGTGCCGACCTTCCAGAACCCGACTGGCGGCACGATGTCGGACGCGCGCCGCCGGGCGGTCCTCGCCCTGGCCCGCCGCCACAACCTGCTCGTGGTCGAGGACGACCCCTACGGCGAGCTGCGCTACGACGGCGAGCCGATCGCGACCCTCCGGGCACTCGACCCCGATGTGGTCTACCTCGGCACGTTCTCGAAGACGATCGCGCCGGGGCTGCGCGTCGGCTGGCTGGTCGCGCCGACTGAGCTCGTCGACCCCCTCACGAACGCCCGCGAGGCGGCCGATATCCACGGCGAGCGGATGACGGCCCGGATCGTCCACCGGACGGCGGACGGGTTCCTCGACGGCCACCTCGTCGCCGCGCGGGCGGTCTACCGCCGCCGCCGCGACGCCCTGCTGCGCTGCCTCGAGCGGCACCTCCCGGCGGGGACCACCTGGCAGGCGCCGACGGGAGGCTTCTTCGTCTGGGTGGAACTGCCCCAGGGGCTCGACGCCGCGGCGCTGCTCCCGGCCGCCGCCGACCGCGGGGTCGTCTACATGCCGGGAGGGTGGTTCTACCCGGACCGACGGGCCGACCGCGGGCTGCGGCTGAGCTTCTCGACGCTCGACGAGGCGACCATCGCCCGCGGCACCGAGCGCCTCGGTGCGGTCGTGGCCGAGGCGCTCGGCGGCATGGCGGGCGATACTCCCGGTCCGCGGTAAGGGTCCGTCACGCCTCGTCGATGGGGACACCTAGCTCGGTCGGGCGCCCCCTGGGCTGCCCGGCTGCCTGGCTGCCCGCGAGGCACGGCACCGCGGGGGCACGGCATGCGGTGCCCCGCCCGGCGAAACACGGTTGACGGACAACTCCGGCTGTCCCCCTGGCCATGGCGATCCCACCCCGCCAACGCGGGAGAGGGGCGGCTCGTCGCGGTGCCCGGTCGTCGAGACCCGGCTGTCGAACACCACCGGATCCTGAGCGGTCCCCGTTCACGGCGCCGAACGACGGGGGTAGCGCCGGGAGGTCTGCGCTCGCCGACCTGGTGGCCGGGCCGATCAACCCCGTGGTGCGCCCGCTGCGCGGACCCACGGGCCTGCCGGCGGACCGCGCGGCGCCCCAGGGCCCTCGAGAGGCGTCCGGCGGAAGACGGCTCGGCCCGGGGGCGTGTGCTACCCTCACCGTCGCGACATAAGAGCGGGCGGCCCGTGCGCCGCCCGGGGTCGGGACAGGCGAGATGGACACCCTGCGCGATCTGGTCGACGGTGTGGGCGACGGGCGGCTCTGGCTGCTGGTCGGCCTCTGCGTTGCCACGGCGCTGACCTTGCAGCAAGTCGAGACGGTGGTCGAGGGCGCCTGGCCGCACCAGCGCCGACCCGCCCAGCGATCCCCCCGTGCCCGCCACGCGGAAGGGCTCTGGGGGTCCGTCGGGCTCCTCCTGCTGCCGGGGCTCCTGCTCGGAATCCTCAACCTCGCCGTGCTGGTGTGGCGGGAGCGGGACGAGACCGAGGCCCAGGTGATCGGCAGCCTGCTCGTCGGGCTGGGCTGGGTCGCCTTCGTTCTCGCCAGCACGGAGCGCCTCCCGATCGGTCGGTACCTCCGCTCGCTCGGGCTGGTCGGCCCCGCCGCGCTCGCCGCGCTGCTGCTGGTCGGCGACGCCCTGCTCCTGATCGCCTTCCTCGACGTGCTGCCGTCGCTCGACACCGTCACCGACGCGCTCCGCGACGCCGTCCCGTTCGTATAGGGGCGACGCTTCGGGGAGCCGGTTCCGGCGACGCTTCGAGTTGTCCCCCTCCCGGTCGTCTCTCGCCCACGACGGTTCGCGTGCCGGCTCCTGGCGCGCGGGACCTCCCCGCGGTGCCGACGGCGGTGCCCGCGTCGCCGCGCACCCGCGTCCGTGCGCCGCACTGACCCCGGATCGGCCGGGTCTATCCGCGGCCGACGCTGCCGAGGCACCGGCCCCGATCGGCGCCCCACTTCCCGCGGCCAGCCGTCTGCCTAGCCCCGGGGCCGGGGCGAGGCACGCGGGTGCCGACCCTGTCGCCGGCCCGCCACGCCCGGTATGCTGAGGACAGACGTCGCCGGTCAGACGACCGCGCGGGACCCCGAGAGAGACCCCACCGGATGCCCAGGACCAGCGGACCACCTCCCGAGGACGACGACCAGATCGGCCCCCCGCCGGCCGCGGCCGATCGGGCCGCGGCGTCCGGCCGGTTCGGTGCCGAGGGCGAGTCCGCGAGCCCTGAGCGGGTCGCCGCGGCCGAACCCGTCGGGGGCGACTCAGTGGAGTTGGCTTCGGGGCCTGGGCGCGAGGTCCTGCCGGTCGGTACCGGACCCGATGCCGACGGCGACTCGGAGGCCGGCGACTCGGGCCTGGGGGAACGGGACGCCGCCGGGCAGGGCGGCTCGGGCTCGGGCGCGGGCACGGCCTCGCACTCGGCCATCGTGCCCGTCGCGGCGACACCGGGCGGGGCAAACGGGATCGCCGGCGCGGGGCGGACGGCGCGGGCGGTCGAGACCGGGCGGGCGCTGGCCACCACGGTCGGCGGGACCGTCGGCGTGGCTTCGAAGCGCACCGCCGCCCGCGCCGCCGCCCGGACCGCGGAACTCAGCACCGTCGCCGTGGCGACCCTGACCGGCCCCCAGGCCCGCGCCCTGACCACCGAGGGTGCCCGCCGGACGGCCCAGGGCGCGTGGCTGACGGCCCGCGGGCTCGGCTGGCTCGCGCGGCGGGTGCTGCCGCTGGACCAGCCGCTGCTGCGCGAAGAGGCCTTCCGGTTCTTCTGGTTCAGCCGCGTGGCCGCGCAGACGGCCCAGGGCGCGCTGCTCTACGCCCTGCTGATCGTCGTTGCCGACCGGACCGACGCCTCGTTCTACAACGCGCTCTTCGTGGCCTGCTCGATCGTGTCGTCGATCGTCTTCGGCCTGCCGGCCGGGATCGTCGTCGACGCGCTGCCGCGGCGGCCGCTGATGGTCGGGCTCAACCTGGTGCGGTTCGCCTTCGTGGTCGCGCTGTTGCTCAGCGACCCGACGCTGGGCGGGATTTTCGCCGCCACCCTCGGGATCTGGGTGATCCACCAGTTCTACTCGCCGTCCGAGAGCGCGGTGGTGGCGGCCCTGGTTCCCCCCGGGCGGTACGCGTCGGCCCAAGCGCTCTCGAACCTGGCGCTGACGTTGGCTCAGTCGCTGGGCCTGATCCTGCTCGCGCCGGTGCTGCTCAAGCTGGCCGGGCCGCGGGCGCTCTACGCGGTCGTCGCCGCGCTCTTCTTCGCCGCCGCCTTGTTCTGCGCCCTGCTGCCGCGCCTCGACGACCATCTCCGGGCGGCGCCGGTTTCGGCCGGAGGGAGGGCCGGGGTGGGTGAGCGGCGTCCGGCCGGGGCGAGCGGCGGTCGTCCCGTCCGCTCCTTCGGCTCGGCGCGGGCGGCGCTGCTCGTCGGCTGGCGGACCGTCCGCGGCGACCGGGTCGCCTACGAGGCGCTCGCGGACGACATGCTGGTCGGGATCGGCATGAGCTCGCTGGTGGTGATCATGCCGATCTACCTTGAGCGGGTGCTGGGCACCTCCAAGGAGAACACGGTCTTCGTCTTCGCGCCCGCCGCGCTCGGGCTGGTGGTCGGGCTCCGGCTGGCCCCGCGCCTGGCGGCGGGCTTCGGCGAGCGGCGGGCCGCTACGGGGGCGCTCGCCGTCTTCGCCGCGACGATCGCCGCGTTCGGGTTCGTCGAGGGCCTCGAGGGGGCCTTCGAGCGGGTGGGGCTGCCGGTCGATCGGCTCAGCGACCTCGCCGGGATCTCGCCGCTGGTGCTGATCGCGATGTGGCTCTCGATCCCGGCCGGGCTCGCCTCAGCGGTGGTCGGGGTGGCCACCCGCGCGGTGCTGCTGAACCGGACCCCGGCAGCAGCCCGGGGGCAGGTGATCGCGACCCAGAACCTGATCGGCAACCTCGCGGCCCTGGTCCCGACGCTCCTGACCGGCATCGCCGCCGACCTGATCGGCATCGAGCCGATCGCGGTGGTGATCGCGGTGGTGATCGCCGGCGGCGCCGTCTGGGCCCACACCGCCGCCGGCCGCCCGGCCCCGGTCGCCCAGGGCTCGATGCCCTAGCGCGATCCCTCTGCACGACCGCGGGGGCGCGGCATGCCGTGCCCCGACCGGCGAGACACGGGCGACGGGCTGCTAGGCCCTTTCGCGCTCGCCGCCGGCCGATGCCCGCCACTCGCTGGCGAGCATCGCGTAGACCAGCTCGTCGCACCATTCGCCCTTGACGAACTCGTTCTCGCGCAGGTGCGCCTCGCGGCGCATCCCGAGCCGGGCCATCAGGCGGGCCGACGCCGCGTTCCGGCCGTCGCAGCGCCCGATGATCCGGTGCAGCCCGAGTCCCTCGAAGCCGATCCGCAGCAGCACCGGGGCGGCCTCGGTCCCGTAGCCGCGGCCCTGGTGGTCCGGGTGCAGGATGAACCCGATCTCGCCCTGGCGGTGCTCCCGGCTGAGCCAGCGCAGCGTGAAGTCGCCGACCAGCGTGCCCGAGTCGCGCAGGACCGCCGCGAGGACGAGACCGTCGCCCTCGGCGTCAAGCGACGTCATGCCCTGGCGGATCGCGAGCGCCTCGCGCACCTCGTCCCGGGAGCGAGGGCCCCAGTAGAGGTAGCGGGCGACGTCCTCCCGGCGCTGGATCTCGTAGAGGGCGTCGAGGTCGTCGTCGGCGAACGGCCGCAGTGCCAGGCGCTCGGTCAGCAGGGGGTACGTCGGTCGGATCATGAGCGGTGGCTTACCACCTTCCTCGTGGCCCGTCCACCCGCCCGGCCCGTCCACGTCGAACGGGAGCGATGGCCCTCGCGCTCCGCTTTCTACGGGTCACTCTCACTGGGTAGGTGGGTGCCGGGGTCGCGCTGGCGGTCCCGGCCGCGGCTGCATCTGGTCCGCGGACTCAGGCTCGGCGCCGCCGGTGGGGTGGTCCTCCGCGAAGTCGCCGCGATCTCGTCGCCCGTGCCCGCACCCATCATCCGCATTCCAGGTGGTTGCCGTGGCCTCCGCCCCGCCGGCCCCAGCCGGCGTCGTCCCTGAGCCCGGGGTTTGTTCCGGGCGGGCTTGGCCGCCCTCGCGGTCCCGCTTCCTGGCGTTGGGCCGACCTTACCGGTCCTCGGCGAGGGGCGTCACCAGGCCGTCGATGCTGCGCGCGTTGCGCTCCTGGCGGTAGGACTCGAGGCCGTCGTCGCCCTTGGCGTCGGCCCACCGGAGCAGGGTGTCCCGCTGGCCCACGTAGTCGTAGGTCGGCACGGCGAAGCCGCACGACGTCTGGACCCGGTTGACCTCGGCGACGATGACCTGGCGGGCGCCCTGGTAGCCCGGGAAGAGCGGAGCCAGCTCCGCCCACCGCTCGCTCCCCGGGAGCACGGTCTCGCCCCGCCCGTAGAGCCGCAGGATCTTGGGCGGTCCGGCGAAGGCGCAGAACATGAAGGTCACCCGGCCGTTCTCGCGCAGGTGGGCCGACGTCTCATTGCCGCTCGCGGTGAGGTCTAGGTACGCCACGCGGTTGGGGCCGAGGACCCGGAAGCCGTCGAGCCCCTTTGGCGAGACGTTGACGTGCCCGTCGGGGTCGAGCGGCGCGCTGGCGACGAAGAACATGTGCTGGGCGGCGATGAACGCCCGATGGTCGTCGCCGATCGCCTCGTAGACCGTTGCCATCTGAGTTCCTCCATCGGGACGGACGCGGACACGGTCGACGCTCCGAGCGAACGGCGAGGCGGTCGGCGCCGCTCACGCCGGCGCCCCCCCGTCGAGGCTCAGCCGGACTCCGCCGACAGCCCCGCACACTCGGCATCGTCGCCACGGCGGGCGAGGTGGGTCGGACTGGTGGCCGATCGGAGGCGTGCGCCTCTCGTGTGTCGCCGGGCCATTCTCGGGCATGAGTGCAAGCCCGTGCCGCCGGTCGATCTCGCGGAGCCGGACCCTCTGGTCGCCCCGACGGGCGACGTCACCTTTGCGGTGACCCCCGGGCCGGGCGGTGGTACCGGTCAGTCGGCGGCTGCCTTGAGCGCGCCCGGGCCCCCGAGTTGGCGGAAGGCCGGGTTGGCGAGCATCGAGAGCGAGACGGCGAGGAAGGCGACCGCGATCGACGCCACGACGCCCCCGACACCGATCACCTCGAGCGCGACCCCGGCGACGAGCATCCCGACCGGCGCGGCCAGCATCGCGACCGCGACCAGGGTCCCGAAGACCCGACCCCGGAGGGCGGCCGGCACCCGCTCCTGCATCACGGTCCCCGCCAGCGGGTTGACCGGTCCGAGGAACAGGTCCACCGCGAAGGCCGCGGCCACGGTCGCGGCGAGGGGCGGCGTCGTCGAGAGCAGCAAGAGCGGGAACCCGGCGAGCAGCAACCCGCCGATCAGCGTCGCCCGTCGTGGCAGCCGCGGCCCGAACACGCCGTAGGCGACGGCCCCAACCAGGCTGCCCGCCCCGAACGCCCCCAGGACCCACCCGAGGGCGCGGGCGCTGCCGAAGGCGTCCTCCACGTAGACCGGGAGCACGACGGCCGCCAGGGGGGCGAGCAGGAAGTTGATCACCGTGGCGGTCACGGCGATCGCGCGCAGGACCCGGTCCCCGAACAGGAACCCCCAGCCCTCGCGCAGGTCACGCCAGTACGACGGCGCCGGCTCGTCGGCGCCGAGGACGGCGCGCGGTGGCGACGGGACGAGGCCGGCGACGGCGGCCGCCGAGACGGCGAAGGTCGCGGCATCCAGCCAGAGCACGTTGCTGGTCCCGACCACGGCGACCAGGATCCCGGCCACCGGTGGACCAAGGAGCAGGGAGAGGCTGCCGGCGGCCTGCCCGGCGGCGTTGGCCCGCTCCAGCGGCACGCCGCCGAGCACGGCCACGTCGGGCTGGATGGCCATCCGCGCGGTGTGGCCGGGACTGTCGAGCAGTGCCCCGAGCGCGACGAGCACCAGCAGTTGCCAGAACGCGAGGCCGGTCGTGTGGTGGAGCAGTGGGATCGCCGCGACCGTCGCCCCGCTCGCGAGGTCGGCGACGACGCTCATCCGCTTCGGACCGAGGCGATCGACGATCGCCCCGCCGAAGGCCATCGCCAGGATCGTCGGCACCGTCCCGGCGACGGCCGTGAGGCCCGTCCGCGCCGCGCTGCCGGTGGTCTCGAGCACGAACCAGGGGATGGCCAGGGAGGTCAGCGCGTTGCCGAAGAGCGAGACGGAGTTGGCGGCGAAGAGCGCGAGGAAGGGGACGCGGTCGCGCCGCGTCGCCTCGGCCCCGACCGGCTCCGGTTGCCCGATGGGCGCCCGCGGCCCGGCGGGAGCGGGGTCGGCCGCGGGCGGAGCGACGTCGGTGGCGGCGTCGATCGGGGCCATCGACCGCTCCTTGTGGGACGGGACGGCGGACCCGGCGCCGTCCGGGGTGGCGGGCCCGCGGCCCGCGCGGGCCGGATCTGTCTCGACGATGGCAACCGGGGGGCGCCGGGGTCACGCGACCCGTCGCCGGCAAGCGGCCGGGTGCCCGCCGGTGATGGCTTACCCGAGTCCGACCTGGGCGGCCCCGTGGGGAGCCCGCCGGAGCCCCTCTCGGCCGGAATCGCGCCCCCCGAGCGCCTCGCCCAGGGCGATCAGGGCCCGGCCGACACCGCGACGCAGGGCGGCCGGGTCAGCCGCGATCGGGGCGCCGTGGGACGCCGCCGACCTGCCATCCGATCGGAGTCGGCGGGCACGCTCGTCGGCCAGGGCTTCGAGTTCGAGCGGGTGTTGGAACATGGCGTCGCCCTCCTGACGCGACCGGGAGGTCGCGAGGCATCCTGCCGTCGGCCGCCGACCGGCCGCGCTAGTGGGTGGTGCCGCGGGCAAGAGGCGCCGCGGCGCGCCGTGAGTCGCTAGGGGTTGGCGTCCGCCGTCTCGGCGGCGTCGCGGTTGAGGCCGTCGAGCAGGGTCATCGCCTCGTCGATGTCGAGTTCACCCCGCTCGAGGGCTTGCAGGACCTCGAGCCGAGAGGCGCTCCCGCCGTCGGTCGCACCGGTCGTCGTCGCGTGTCCCTCGGGTGTGGCATCCGCGACGTTCCCGACGATGTCGTCCGAGCGGGGCTCCGTGCTGTCGGTGCCACTCCCAGGGAGCGGGGGGGACTGCGTCTGTCCGTGGGCGAACGGCAGGCCCGCCGGGAAGAGCGGCACCGGCGGCACCGGCGGGACCGCGACGTCCGGTGCGGCGGCGACCGTCGGGGCAGGTGCCGCGATGGGGGCCATCGGGGCCACAGGGGTCATGGGCGCGTTGGGAGCCGTCGGGGCCTTGGGCGCCATGGGCGCCATCGCGGCCATCGGCGCCGCGGGGGCTTCCGGCGCCCGCGGTGAGGGCGCCGCGGGCGCGGCCTGGTCGGCCGGGCCCGCCGTGGGCTGGGGCGCCGACCGTCTACGCTCGGCCATCGGCTCAGCTCTGATCCGGAGGTCGCCGCTGACGGTCTTGACCGCGAGGTGGGTCGCGACCGCGCCCTCCGGGCCGAGCCGCCAGGCGCGCCCGGCTCCCCGCCCGGATGGCACCGTCTGGGGCTCGCGCCGGAACGGCGCCGCGACGTCCGCGTCGCCCGAGACCGATCCAAAGGAGACGGTCACGGGGGACGTACCGCCCGACGCCTCGGGAAGACGGAGGGCGAGCACGACGTCCCCGCTGACCGTCTGGGCCTCGAAGGGGCCGGCGCCGACCGGCGTCGCCGCCAGGGAGACGTCGCCGCTGGCGGTGCGGAACGACCAGTGGGTGAGTTCGCCGGCGTCGGCGCGCACGTCGCCGCTGGCGCTGTGGACCGTGAGTTGGCCGGACGCGCCGGAGACGATGGCATCGCCGCTGGCCGACTGGACGCTCAGGCTCCCGGTGACGTCGATGAGTCGCGCCTCGCCCGAGGCGGTGGTGACCGAGACCGACCCCTCGACCCCGACGACCTCGACACCGGCCGAGGCGGTCTTGACCTGGAGGGTCGTGCGCGGCTCTCCGCCCGGCGAGGTGGGCGCCGACAGCCGGGGCAGGTCGATCTCGACGTCGAAGTGGCCGCCGTCGCCCCAGACCCGGCCGAGACCCGGGAACTTCCCGCCTCGCCCCTGCCGCGGTCCGATCTCGACCCGGTTGCCGCTCGCCTCGACCGCGAGGTCCGCGTCGCCGTTCCGCCGGCCGCTCGCGCGCCAGTGGACCGCCAGGTCGGCGCGGTCGCTGGTCCGCACCGCGACCCGGCCGCTCGCGATCCCGACCGTCACCCGTAGCGGCTGCCCGGGGTCGATGTCGACCGTCGCGTCTCCCGTCTGCTGCCCGATCCCCGCGTTCATCGACGTCTCCTCTCGGGCGCCTGCGCCCTCCCACCCCGTTGGCTTGATCGCCGGCGGGCCCCCGCCCGGGGCGGCCGCGCGGCCGGTTCACGTCGCCGGTGGCCGGCCCTACTCGACGACCACCTCGACCCGCTCGTCCTCGTCCTCGATGTCCACGATGTGGCCGACGGCACCGTTCTCGATCGCCGCCCGGATCTCCTTGGTGTTGCCGAGGTACTGGGGCGCGTGCATCTCGGCGATCTCGAGTGCCGTCCCGATCAGGCCGAGCGGGAGCGCGACGTTGACGGTCGGTCGCGGGGCCCCGCTCTCGGTGATCCGCACCCGCAGCACCCGCGGCTTGCGCGCCTGGGGGGGCGGCGCGGCGCCCCGCGCCGGACCGGCGGCGGATGCGGAGGCGGAAGCGCCGCGGTCGAGCGCGTCGAACAGGCTCACCGCCTCCTCGGCCGTGATGGTGCCGGTCTCGACCATTCGGAGGATCTCGAGCCGCTCGTCGGCCGGTTCCTCCCGCCGCCCCCGCCCGGTCCCGGTGGACGCCTCGGTTGGCGCCGGCCCGTTCGTGCCGCTGACGTCCGCGGTCTGCTGGTCGTCCATCGGTCGTTCTCCAGTACGCGTCTCGCGGCCGCCGTGTCGTCGCTCGTGGACCAGGGAGAGGACGCCGTGGGGAGTTCGGCCGGCGTCCGGGCGATCAGCCGGTGCCGGCCGACGCCAGGCGGCGGGCCGCCTCTTCGGCGGAGATCCGGCGCTCGCGGAGGTCCTCGAGGACGCGCCGGCGCTCTTCCCGGGCGAGGGCCTGGGCCTGGCGGGGCCGCGGCGCGTCCTCGCCGGTGGCGAAGCCCATCGCCCGCAGCGCCTCGTCGAGCCGGGCCCGCACCGTCGGGTACGAGATCCCAAGCTCCGCCTCGACATCCTTGATGATCCCGCGGTTCTTGACGAAGACCTCGAGGAAGGCCAACTGGTCGCCCGAGAGGCGCTGGAATCGCCCGAGACGAAAGCGACCCTCGATCCCGGTCTCGCACGTCCCGCAGTGGAGGCGGGTGACCGCGAGCTCATCCCCGCAGACCGGGCATCGACCGAGGACGGTGGGAAGTGGGGCCTGCACGGAGTTCCTCCTGTGGCGGCGCGGTCGCACCACCGCTCGCTGACAGGCACCACGCTACGCCCAGTATTGAGATCTGTCAAGACCACATTGAGAATATTCACCCCTCACCTTTACATCGTGGTGTGGGGCTGCCACTGGAGCCCGGGCGCTGGGCTATACTGCCGACTGTCGGCACGAGGAGCGATCGGGGCGGGCTGCCCAGCCGGGGACGTCCCGACTGGGACGCGCCCGACAGGATCACGGGTGGCCCGGAGGGGCGACGGAGGCGCGGCGCGGATGGCGAGCTATCAGGTCGACGACGTGGTCACGGTCTCGATGCCGAAGGGGCCGAACAAGCGGGGGGTGATGGGCATCCACGTGCTCTTCGCCACGTCGCAGGAGGCGCGCTTCGACGGCGCGACGGGCACCGTGACGGAGGTCAACCCGCGCGGCCCCTACGGGTCGCCCCTCTACCTGGTCGACTTCCGCGGCCACAAGAACCGCACCGCCGTCCCCTGGCAGGCGCACTGGTTCCGCGGGGAGTGGCTGAAGCTCATCTCCCGCCCAGCCGCGGCGGGCGAGGGGACCGACGCGCCCGCGCGGTCGCCGGAGGTCTCCCAGGCCGGCACGTCGTAGGGGCGCCTGGCCACACCGAGACAGGCCGGAGCCGCCAGGCGGGGCAGGCGGGGCGATCGCGTCCGGAGCGGTGCGACCGTGCCGCGGCGTCGGCACACCTGGGCTGGGAGACCCAAGCGGTCGCCTCCCCAGAGGGCCGACCACAGAGACGAGGCGCCTCCGTTGGCCGGTACCTGATACGGAATCCGGCTGCTGGGAGGTGGGATCTGGGCCGCGGGGACGGCCGGGTCCGCGATTCCTCAAGCGATCGCCCAGATTCGGGGTTAGCCGTATCGAGGCGTCGCTGGACCGGCTCCGCGCTTCTACCGCGGCCGACCCCGCGCCGGGCTGAGGACCGACTCCTCCCGTCGAAGCCGACGCGCCGGCAGACGCTCGGACCCGGCCCTACGCCCCCTCGGCCAGGATCTCCGCCAGCGTCTCGGGCGCGGCGTTGCCGCCGCAGAGGATCACCCCGGCTCGGGCGCCCGGCGGCACCACCCCGTCGAGCTTGCCAAACAGCACCGCCGCCGCGCCGACCGCGCCGGTGGGCTCCACCACAAGCTTCAGGCGCAGGAGCAGGAAGCGCAGGGCCGCCCGCACCTCGGCCTCGCTCACGGTCACGATGTCGTCGACGTGCGTCCGGACCACCGGCCAGGTGAGGCGGCCGAGGCTCGTCGTGCGGATGCCGTCGGCGATGGTGTCCGGCGGGGCGATGGCGACGACCTCGCCCGAGCGCAGGGATCGCTGGGCGTCGTTCGCCGCCTCGGTCTCGACCCCGACCACGCGGATGTCCGGCCTGCGCCCCTTGGCCGCGACGGCCGTGCCCGAGATCAGCCCGCCACCGCCGACCGGCGCGACCACGACATCGAGGTCAGGCGCGTCGTCGAGGAACTCCAGCGTCGCGGTGCCCTGGCCGGCCATGATCGCCGGGTCGTCGAAGGGCGGCACGACCGTCGCGCCGTGCTCGGCGGCGAGGCGAGCGGCGATCGCCGCCCTGTCTCCCGTCAGGCGGTCGTAGGGGACCACCTCGGCGCCGTAGGCCTCGGTCGCCGCCCGCTTCACCGCCGGGGCGTCGCTCGGCATCACGACGGTGGCCCGAACGCCGAAGAGGCGGGCCGCGAGGGCGACCGCCTGGGCATGGTTGCCGGAGGAGAAGGCGACGACCCCGCGGGCGCGGGTCTCCGGGTCGAGGGTGGCGAGCCGGTTGTAGGCGCCGCGGAACTTGAACGAGCCCGAGCGCTGGAACTGCTCGGCCTTGAACCAGGTCGGCCGCCCGGCCGCGTCGTCGAACGCGGTGCCCCGGAAGACCGGGGTCCGGTGGGCGACGCCCGCGAGCCGCCCCGCGGCCGCCTCGACGTCGGCGAGGGTGATCGCGAGGGAGGACGGATCGGTGCCGGCGGCGGTCGCGGCGGCGGTCGCGGCGGCGGTCGCGGCGGCGGTCGCGGCGGCGGTCGCGGCGGGGACGAGTCGGGTCTCGGTGGCCATCGGGCGCGCTCCGGCGAGGGACGGACGGGAAGGTCCGGCCATTCTACGCGCCCGCCTCCCCATGACGCGCCGCCCGCCACTCCCGCGCCGCGGACCGTAGGGGAGGGGGCGGGGAGGGCGCGGGGCGGGGAGGGCACAGGGCCCTCCCCTACGGTCCGCGGTGATGCGGGTGTCTCGGGGGCGGCCCGAACCCCCGGTCAGCTGGCCTAGGCCTTGTCGAGGGCCTGCTCGAGGTCGGCGATCAGGTCGCCGACGGTCTCCAGGCCGACCGAGATGCGGACGTAGTCCGGGGTCACGCCGGTCAGCTGCTGGGCGTTCTCGTCGAGCTGGGAGTGGGTGGTGGTGGCGGGGTGGATGACCAGCGACTTGGCGTCGCCGACGTTGGCGAGGTGGCTGAAGACCTCGACGCCGTCGATGAACGTCCGGCCGGCCTCCAGCCCGCCCTTGATCCCGAAGCCCAGGATCGCGCCGAAGAGACCCTCCCGGTGGTACCGGGTCGCCGTCTCGTAGGCCGGGTGGCCGGGCAGGCCGGGGTAGTTCACCCACGACACCTTCGGGTGCTCGCCGAGGAACCGCGCGATCTGCATCGCGTTCTGGCTGTGGCGCTCCATGCGCAGGGGCAGGGTCTCGACGCCCTGGAGCAGCAGGAAGGCGTTGAACGGGGAGAGCGCGGCCCCGGTGTCGCGCAGCCCCTGCACCCGGGCCTTGAGGATGAAGGCGAGGTTGCCGAAGGCCTCGGTGTAGACCAGGCCGCGGTAGCTCTGGTCGGGCGTCGTGAAGTCGGGAAAGCGGCCCGAGGCGGCCCAGTCGAAGTTCCCGCCGTCGACGATGATGCCGCCGAGCGAGGTCCCGTGGCCGCCGATGAACTTGGTCAGGGAGTGGATCACCAGGTCGGCGCCGTGGGCGATCGGGTTGACCAGGTAGGGGCTCGGCAGCGTGTTGTCGATGATCAGCGGGACGCCCGCCGCATGGGCCGCGTCGGCGACCGCGGCGATGTCGAGCGTGACCAGGTTCGGGTTGCCGACCGTCTCCGAGTAGACGGCCTTGGTCTTGTCGGTGATCGCGGCGCGGACCGCGTCGGCGGTCGGCTCGACGAAGTTGACCTTGATGCCCAGCTTCGGCAGCGTGTAGTGGAAGAGGTTGTAGGTGCCGCCGTAGAGGCTGGTCGTCGAGACGATCTCGTCGCCCGCCCCGGCGAGGTTGAGGATCGCGGCGGTCTCGGCCGCCTGCCCGGACGCGAACGCCAGCGCGGCCGCGCCGCCCTCGAGCGCGGCAACCCGCTTCTCCAGGACGTCGGTCGTCGGGTTCATGATCCGGGTGTAGATGTTGCCGAACTCCTGGAGCGCGAACAGGCGCCCGGCGTGCGCGGTGTCCTGGAACTTGTAGCTGGTGGTCTGGTAGATCGGCACCGCCCGGGAGCCGGTCGCCGGGTCGATCTCCTGGCCGGCGTGGAGCGCCAGCGTCTCGAACCCGAGCGTCTTCGCCTGAACCTGGTCTGCCTCACCCACGGTGCGTCCTCCTGCGTGTCGAATGATGAATGCCAAATGCCGATGGCCGGGTACCCAACCCCGGGACAGGGCGGCCGCGTGGCGACCCTCGGTGACTTGCCGACGATGCCCGCGTCGCGCGGGAAGTCAGGCGGTCAGCCGGAGGTCGCCGTGGGCATGCCGTCCTTGGGGCCGCGGGGCGGCCGCAGGTCGTAGCCGAACCGGTTCACCGCGCGGCACCTTCCTCCCAGCTCAGCGGGCTCGGCGCTGCCGGCGCTGCCGTCGGCGCCGGGGCAAGCGCCCGGTCGACGAAGCGCCCGACGATCGAGGTGAGGAGGTCCCACTCCTTGAGGAACGCATCGTGGCCCCAGGGGGAGTCCAGCTCGACGTACTCGACGTCCTTGCCGCGTGCCCGGAGGCGGTCGGCGAGAGCCTGGATCTCGTCGGGCGGGAACAGCCAGTCCGTCCGCACCCCGAGCAGGAGCATCGGCGCCGCGATCCGGTCCAGCCAGGCCGCCTCGCCGCCGTCGCGACCGACGTCGTAGAGGTCCATCGCCCGGGTCAGGTAGAGGTAGCTGTTGGCGTCGAAGCGGTCGACCAACTTGTCCCCCTGGTACTGGAGGTAGCCCTCGACGTCGAAGGTCGGACCGAACGCGGGGTAGCGGCCGGGGCGGGTGGCCGGGTTGCGGCCGAACCGGAGAGCCATGCTCTCCCGGCTGTGGTAGGTCGTCATCGCGATCATCCGGGCCAGGGCGAGGCCGCGGCGGGGGGCGACGCCGGCCGCCGCGTAGTCGCCGCCGCGCCAGTCCGGGTCCATCATGACCGCCCGCCGACCGGCCTCGCCGTGGAGCGCGATGCCCTGGGGGCCGAGCGCGCCGGTGGCGGCGAGGGGGGCGCTGGCCGCGACCAGGTCCGGGTGGCGGGTGGCCCACTCGAGGGCCTGGAAGCCGCCGATCGAGCCGCCGATGGCGACGAGGCGGGTGATCCCGAGGCGCTCGACGAGCCGGCGCTGGGCGGCGACGATGTCGCCGATCGTGACGAGCGGGAAGCGCATCGCGTAGGGGCGCTCGCCCCCGGGCTCCGGGGAGGCGGGGCCGGTGCTCCCCTGGCAGCCGCCAAGCACGTTGGCGCAGACCACGAAGGCGCGGTCGGTGTCGATCGCCTTGCCGGGGCCGACCAGCGGCGTCCACCAGCCGCCCTCGCCGGCTGCGCCGGTGTCGCCGGTGAGGGCGTGGAGGACGAGCACGGCGTTGTCGCCGGCGGCGTTGAGGCGGCCCCAGGTCCGGTAGGCAAGCGTGACCCGGGGCAGCCGGCCGCCGAGCTCAAGTGCCAGCGGTCCGAACTCGGCCGTGCGGAGTTCGCCCTCGCCGTCCGGTCGACGGTCATCGCCGGCGGGACCGGGCAGGATCTGCCGGCCGTCCCCGGCGTCGCGGGCCGGGGCCACCGGGGCGACGACGTGGAGGCGGTGGCGCCGCGCCTCGCTCGCGGCGGGTGGCTGGGCGGGTGTCCGGTCGTGGTCGGTCTCGGGGCGGCCGCTCACCGGCGGGCCCCGATCGTGGCGTCGTGGCGTGGCATGGCGGGTGGTTCCTCTGGTGGTCTCGGCACGCAAAACACCCCCCGCCGGAGCAGGGGGTGCGCGTCGCGCGCCATTCCCTTATCTCGCAGATCGCTCTGCCGGAATTGGCACCTTGCCCGTCCGCGGGGTTCGCGGTCGGGGCAGGCTGCCGGGCTTCACAGGGCCGTCTCCCTCCACCTCTCTTGATAAGGCAGCACTATTCGATTGTTGATCCACAATCTACGGCGGTCCGGGAGGCGTGTCAAGGTCGGACCGGCGCGGCGGGGAGGCGGGAGCGGTGGCCGACGACCTGTTCCACTTCAGCGAGGACCCGGGAATCGCCCGGTTCGAGCCGCGCCCGCCCGGGGCGGGTCGACTAGCCGGTCCGCCCGTCGTCTGGGCGATCGAGGGGCAGCGGGCAGCGCACGACGACACCCCACGCGACTGTCCGAGGGTCTGCTTCTGGGCGCGGCCGGGCAGCGACCCAGCGGAGGTCGACCGCCTGCTCGGCGTCACGGACGCGATGGACGTGGTCGCGATCAAGGGCGGTTGGCCGAACCGGGTCCGCGCCTGCCGGCTCTTTGCCTACCGACTCCCGGGGGCGACGTTCGTCGTCCACGACCCCGAGTCCGGCTATCACGTCTCGCGGGAGCCGGTCGCCCCGCTGGCCGTGGAGCCCGTCGGTGACCTGCTCGCGGCGCTGGTCAGTTCGGGCGCGGTACTGCGCTTCACGCCCTCGCTCTGGTCGCTCCACCGGGCGCTGGCGCGGTCGACGCTCGGCTTCTCGATGATCCGGATGTGGAACGCCGCGCGAGAGTAGCCGTACCGGCGGTGGGGAGGGGCCGGCCGCCGGTCGTCGCGCGGCTCAGCCTCCGGTCCCGCGAGGCGACCCTTGTCACAGCTATACTGATCGGTATACTCTGACGCGGGAGGAGGGACACCGTGGACAACCGAGCGGATCTCGTCGCCCACGCGCTCCGCCTCTTCGCGGGCCGCGGCTACGAGGCCGTCGGCGTCCAGGAGATCGTCGCGGCCGCGGGGGTCACCAAGCCCACGCTCTACCACTACTTCGGGAGCAAGCGGGGACTCCTCGACGCCGTGCTGGCGGAGGCGGGCGCCTCCCTCCTCGATCGGCTGGGGCCCGCCGTGCGCTACGGGGGGGACCTCCCTCAGACGCTGACGGGGGCGGTCGAGGCCCACCTCCGGTTCGCGACCGAGCAGCCGATGGCCTGCCGGCTCCTGCTCGCGCTCTCGTCGGCCCCGCCCGAGAGCGACGCCGCCGTGGCCGCGGCGGGCGTCTTCGGGCGGCAGCAGGCGCTGGTCGAGGCGATGTTCCGGGCCGCCGCCGCCGACCACGGCAACATGCGCGGCCGCCACCGCCGCTACGCTCTCAGCCTGATCGGGCTCCTCAACGGCTACGCCACGCTGGTGCTCGCCGGGTCCGAACGGGTCGACGGCCCGCTCGTCCGGGACATCACCCACCAGTTCAGCCACGGCATCTATTCGTAGCGCCGCGACGTCCCGCCGCTCGGGGCCGCCCCGACTCTTCTCAGCGCCACTCCGTGTCGCCGACCTATACCTACCGGTAGGTACTATAAGTTTCGGGAGCCGCGACGGTCGCCAGGATGGCCGACGCCACCCGCTCCTCGCCCGCCGTGTGGCGCTCCGACGGGCCGCATGCCGCCCTCTCCACATCCCGATCGCACCCGTTCCGCCGCCCGCGGGGCGCAAGGAGCCACCGATGACCCCGATGACCGACGCCGTCGTCTACCACCTCTACCCGCTCGGCTGCTTCGGCGCCCCCGCGCGCAACGACTTCGCATCGCCACCGGAGCCCCGGCTCACGGGCCTCCACGCCTGGCTGGACGAGCTAGAGCACCTCGGCGCGAGCGCGCTCTATCTCGGGCCGGTCTTCGAGTCCACCGCCCACGGCTACGACACCGCCGACTACTTCTGCGTCGACCGCCGCCTGGGCGACGACGACACCCTCGCCGCCGCCGCCGACGACCTCCACCGGCGCGGGATGCGCCTGATCCTCGACGGGGTCTTCCACCACGTCGGCCGGGACTTCTGGGCGTTCGCCGACGTGCGGGAGCGGCGGGAGCGGTCCGCCTACCGCGACTGGTTCTGTCTCGACTTCGACCGGTCGAGCCCCTTCGGCGACCCGTTCGCCTACGAGGGCTGGGACGGCCACTTCGACCTCGTCAAGCTCAACCTCGACAACCCGGCGGTGCGGGACCACCTCTTCGCCGCCGTCGACCACTGGATCGACCGCTTCGGGATCGACGGGCTCCGGCTCGACGCCGCCGACCGCCTCGACGTCCGCTTTCAGCGGGACCTCGCCCGCCACGTCCGGGCGCGCCGCCCCGGATTCTGGCTGATGGGGGAGGTCGTCCACGGCGACTACCGGCACTGGGCGAACCCCGAGACGCTCGACGCCACCACCAACTACGAGTGCTACAAGGGCCTCTACTCCAGCCACAACGACCGCAACTTCTTCGAGATCGCCTACTCGCTCGACCGCCAGTCCGGCCCGAGCGGGATCTACCGCGACCTGGCGCTCTACACGTTCGCCGACAACCACGACGTCGACCGGGTCGCCAGCAGGCTGCGCGACCCGGCCCACCTCTACCCGCTCTACGCGCTGCTGTTCACCATGCCGGGCATCCCCTCGATCTACTACGGCAGCGAGTGGGGGCTGGGGGGCCAGCGGGAGCCGAGCAGCGACGCGCCGCTCCGGCCGGCGCTCGACCTCGACGCGCTCCTCCGGACAGGGCCGCACCCCGACCTCCGCCACGCGATCGCGCGGCTGGCCAGGATCCGGCGCGGGCAGCCCGCGCTCCAGCACGGCGACTACCGCCAGCTCCACGTCGCCCCGGAGTGCCTGGCCTTCTTGCGGACGTCCGCCGAGGGGCGGATCGCGATTGTCGTCAACGCCGCCGGCGACCCGGTCGACCTCACCATCACGCTCCCGGGCGCGGGCGACGGCCGGCTCGTGGACATCCTGAACGACGAGACGACGTTCCCGGTGCGCGGCGGGACGGCGGCGGTGGGTCCGGTCCCGCCGCGCTGGGCGAGGATCCTCCGCCTGGAGGACGACGCCGCGGTGGGGGAGTGAGCCGCTTTCGGCATGCCATCGGGACTCGACGGTGTCTGACACGGGATCCCGCTGTTGGCTGGTGGTAGAGGGGGCGCGGCGGCGGCCGGGCCCGCCCGGGTCAAGCCCCAGGCTCAGGGACGCAGCCGGCTCAAGCTGGCCGCGGACCCGCCGGGCTGGGCCCGGGGACTACCCGAAACCCGGGTGAGAGGAAGGGTGGGGCGCATGGGCCCCACCGGCGCCGTTGCAAACAGGGGGCATGGGATCGGCCCCGACGGGGGGGCGCTCCGCGAGCCCCTGGGTGGAGCGGTGCTGCCTTGAGGTGCCGGCGCTGGACCGTCCCCGCCGGTGCGGGCGGGCGCCCGTCGCGTGGACCCGGGGCGAAGGGGACGTCCCGTCGCCGGCGGGGATGGCGGGGAGCGGGCAACTTCGGGCGTCGCGGCCCTGACATGCCGACCGGCGTGCAAAAACAGTCCCAGGGGGCTGACGTTCCGTCCGACCGACCCGCCGACTGGCCTCCGCGCACGTCGCCCCGCAACGCGTGCGCTTCGTCCGATCGACCCGGGGGTGCCGACCCGGTCCCGGTTTGGACCCCGCAGCCCGCCCCGCCGTTGTCGGTCCCGGTGGTCCGTCGCCCGGAGCCTCGGCTCCCTGAGACTGTACGTACATACTATACGGACACCATGCCGCTGTCAAGGGGTCCTGGAGAGCCAGTTCAATGGCCGCCTGAGGGCGGCAGATGGTCCCCAGCGGGTGGGCGGCCCGGGTCGTCACGGCCGTCGGTCAGCCCTTCTGGCCGGTGGTCGCGATGCCCTCGATGAAGAAGCGCTGGGCCAGGAAGAAGAGCGCGATCATCGGCAGCGTCAGGATCACCGAGGCCGCCATCCAGAGCGCCCACTGCGTGTCGTAGTCCGACTTGAACATGCCCAGCCCGAGCGACATCGTGTACTTGTTGGGGTCGTTGAGGTAGATCAGCGGGACGAAGAAGTCGTTCCACTTCGCCTGGAACTCGAAGACCGCCACCGCGACCAGCGCCGGCTTGATCAGCGGCAGCATGATGTTCCAGTAGATCCGCAGGTAGCTCGCGCCGTCCAGCCGGGCCGCGTCCACCAGGTCCTGCGGGATCGTGAACAGGAACTGGCGCAGCATGAACACGTAGAAGGCCGACCCGAACAGGTTGCCCGCCCAGAGGGGGTAGAAGGTGTTGACCGCGCCCAGCTCGTTCCAGATCAGGAACGTCGGGATCGAGAGCACCGCCGACGGCAGCATGTAGGTCGAGATGACCAGCGCGAAGAGCGCGCGGCGGCCCCGGAAGCGGAGCCGGGCGAAGCCGTAGGCCACCAGCGAGCTGGAGAAGACGACGGTGACGACCGCCAGGGTCGAGACCAGCGTCGTGTTCCAGAGCCACCTCCCGACGGGCGCGTACTTGAAGACGTCGCTGTAGTTCTTCGGGGTGAACGGCTCGGGGATCAGCCCCGGCGAGAACACCTCCGCCGGCGGCTTGAGGGAGGTCAGCACCAGCCAGGCGAAGGGGAACATGAACAGCGCCGAGAGGCCCAGCAGCGCCGCGTAGAGCCCCAGTTGCCCGAAGTCCCGCCCCTTTCGCGGGCCCGGGCCGCCCGCCGTGCGGGTCCGCTCTCCGGCCCGCGCCTGGGGCAGGGCCATGGTCGATCCGGTGTTGACCGCCATTGTGTTCTCCCACGGTGCCGTCGTCGGACCGCGCCGCCGACGATCGTCCTCGCCCGGTACGGCGCCGGGCGGTGGCGTCGGCTAGGTCTCGCCCGCCTCGTAGTACACCCATCGCTTGGAGAAGCGGAACTGGATCAGGGTCACGACGAGGATGATCAGGAAGAGGAGCCAGGCGATCGCCGCCGCGTAGCCCATCTGGAAGTTCTCAAAGGCGCGGCGGAAGAGGTACATCACCACGAACAGGGCCGAGTTCTCCGGCCCGCCGCGGCTGTCGAACATCACGTAGCCCTGGGTGAAGACGTTGAGCGAGCTGATGGTGCTGATCGTGGCGATGAAGAACGTGGCCCCGGAGATCATCGGCAGGGTCACGCCGCGGAAGCGCTGCCAGGCGTTGGCGCCGTCGAGCTTGGCCGCCTCGTAGAGGTCCTGCGGCACGCCCTTGAGCGCGGCGAGGTAGATGATCATCGCCCCGCCGAACGCCCAGATCTGGGAGACCACGATCGTCGCCTTGGTCCAATCGGGGTCGGTGGTCCAGCCGGGCGCGGGCAGGTTGAGGAAGCGCAGCCCGCGGTTCACCAGCCCGTCGTTGGGGTTGAGGATCAGGATCCAGAGGTAGGCGGTCGCCACCGCCGGGGTCATCGAGGGTAGGTAGAAGATCGTCCGGAAGAAGCCCTGCATCTGCCGCGCCTCGTTGAGCAGCAGCGCCACACCGAGGGCGGTGACGACGTGCAGCGGCACGTGCATCAGGGCGTAGATGAAGGTGTTGGCCAGCGCCTTCGGCAGCAGGGCGTCGTCGAAGATCAGCCGCCGGTAGTTCTCGAGGCCCACCCAGCGCGGCGAGCGGAGCATGTCGTAGGACGTGAAGCTGAAGTAGATGGAGGCGATCAGCGGCCCGAGGGTGAAGATCAGGAACCCGACCACCCAGGGGCTGATCGCAGTCCACCCCGCGACCGTCTCCTCCGAGACGCGTCGTCGGCCACGGGACGGGACCACGATGCCCCCCCGCCCCGGCTCTCGGGGCAGCACCGCTTGGGCCATAGGGGTCTCCTTACGATACCGTCGCTGAGGAGAGCGGACCCCGGCGCCGCCGAGTGCGCGGCGCCGGGGTCGGCGACCCGCCGGGGTCGACCCGATCGGGTCGACCCGGCCGGGAAACGGCGGCTGTCGGGGGCGCCGACGGCGCTGCCCCGACCGCCAGGATCTTCTACGACGCCGGGATGAACTCGTCGATCGCCGCCTGGGCGCTCTCGTTGGCGTCGGTCAGCGCTTCTTCGGCCGGCTTCTCGCCGCGCAGCGCCGGCAGCACCGCCTCGTCGCGCATGTAGCCGTCGAGCTCGGTGCTGACCGGCGACTTGGCGATCTCGCGGTTCGGGGCGGTGGTCAGGATCTGGGGGAAGAGCTGGACCGCCGCGTCGAAGCGCGGGTTGATCGGCTCGTAGACCTGCTCCAGGGTGGCCGCGTCGGCCGTCTTGGAGGCGGTCAGGCCGGGGATGTACACCTGGCCGGCCGCGTCGCGGGCGGCCTTGACGGCCTGCTGCCCGATCAGCCAGGTCTCGTCCGAGTGCATGAACTTGATGAACTCCCAGGCCGCGTCCGGGTTCTGGGCGCCCGCCGAGATGCACCAGGAGCGGCCGCCGACCAGGCTGGTCATGCCGTCGCTGGCGCCGCGCGGCCGCAGCGGCAGCACCGCGAAGTTCAGGTCCTGGACCGTCTGCGAGAGGATGGTCATCATCCAGCTCTCGTAGACCGTCAGCGAGACCTGCCCGCGGGCGAACTGCTCGTCGTTCTGCCACGTCGAGCTGACCGCGTCGTAGGCCTCGACCGTCCCCTGGCCCTCGTAGGCCTGGACGCCCCAGTCGAGGGCCTCGACCGCCTTGGGGTCGTTGAAGGTCGCCTCCTGGGCGTCTTCGCTCAGGAACTTGGCGCCGTTGGCGTTGCCCCAGAGGTAGATCGCGCCGGCCTGGATCTTATGGTCGAAGCCCCAGCGGCGGACGACGTCGCCCTCGCGCTGGATCAGCTGGCCGCCCAGGTCGCGGAGCTGATCCCAGTTGCCGGTGTCGATCCCGCTCGGGTCGGTGATCCCCACCTCGGCCAGGTGGTCCATGTTGGCGTAGATGACGCGGATGTCCATCCCGCCGGGGATGCCGTAGAGCTGGTCCTCGTAGGTCGACTCGGCGACCGCGTTCTCGTAGTGGCGCGAGACGTCGTAGCCGTCGCGCTCCACGTACTCGGTGATCGGGGCGATCACGCTGCCGCGGCCGGCGTAGCTGGCGATCGCCTCGCGCGGCAGCCAGAGCAGGTCGGGCAGCGTGTCCGACACCGCCGCGGTCAGGATCTTCTGGGTGTCGGCCTCGGGGACGAGCTCCAGCTCGACGTTGGGGTAGGCCTGGCGGAAGGCCTCGACCCGGGCGAAGGCAAGCTGGTTAGTCTCGGCCGCCCCATAGCCCCAGGAGACGAGCCGCCCCGAGACCTCGGCGCCTTGGGCCCGCGCCCGGCGGGGGCCGACACCACTCCGGGAGAACCCTCCGGCGGCGAGGCTCGCCGCGGCGCCCGCCGCGGCCGACCCCTTGACGACGTCGCGGCGCGTGAGACGGCCGGCCCGAGCCGCGGGCGACCCGTCGGACTGCTCAGTGGCGATCCGCCCGTTCTGATCCTTATCCAGATCCATCGCGGTTCCTCCTTCGGAATCGTCCCGGCTGTTCGGCCCCCATTGGCGCGAGCAGCGGGCACAGCAATTCGACGCGGGACGCGCCTGTCGGCGCCGACTCGAGCCCGGCGACGGTCGGTCGCCACGCGGCCGAAGCCGGTGACGGCGGGGCACGGCCGCGATCGACCGTGCGGATAATCGTTGCACGGCGTATGCCACTTCTCGCTGGTCGCATCGGGAAGCGACAATTCAACATTTCGACCGCCGTCGAAGATCTACTCGGACTGTCCGGACGGCCCGAGTGGTGGTTTCCAGCGGACGCCCCCGGAGG
>CADCWG010000160.1 GCA_902806335.1 uncultured Thermomicrobiales bacterium
CAGCGAGCTGCCGGCCTCGACGGCGGCCCGCTCGGCCCGCTTGCGCAGCACGAAGGAGCGCCGCTCCAGCCGGGTGACGCCGTGGGGGGCCGCGGTGCCGCCGAAGGCGACCGCGTCGGCGCGCGCGCCCATCGTCTCGGCGACGAAGACCTGCGCGAAGTGCGGCATGACCGCGCGCGCGGTCGGGCCGACGTCGGCACCGTCCGCGTCGATCGGCAGCTCGCGCCAGCCGAGGACGGTCAGGCCCTCCTCGGCCGCGAGGCGGGCGACGTCCTCGACCCGTGCCGCGCGCTCGGCGTCGTCGGCGGGCAGGAAGGCGATCCCCACGGCGTACTCGCCCAGCGGCGGGAGGTCGAAGGCGACCTCGGCGCGCAGCAGCGCGTCGGGCACCTGGGTGAGGATGCCCGCCCCGTCCCCGGAGTTCGGTTCGGAGCCGGCGGCGCCGCGGTGGTCGAGGTTGTGCAGCGCGGTCAGGCCGGCCGCGACGATGCGACGACTCCGTCTTCCTCGGACGTCGGCGACGAGCGCCACGCCGCAGGCGTCGCGGTCGTTGGCCGGGTCGTAGAGCCCGACCGGCGCGGGGACGGCGGAGAAGGGGACTGTGGTGCGGTCGGACATGTCACTCCCGGCCAGTGGTCAGGTGCGGCGTGCAGGGGGACGAGGGCTCTCCGCGGAGGTCCCGGTGCGCGGGGCCGGCCTGCCGGATGGTCGCCGGCCCGCCGTCGTCCACGGGGCGGCACTGGCCCGGTTCCGACATGTGCACCCCGGTCGGGATCGCCGGCCGGGTGCTCCGCGAAGCGTACACAGCACCCGCGACCGATTTCCCTCCGTGACGACGGTCACGGCGCGGCGGGTGGGGCGCCCTTCGGGGACGGGTCGACGGGCTCGTCGGCGAGGTCCTCGGCAGGCTCCTCGACGGGCTCCTCGTCGGTCCCTCCGCCGGCCCGCTCGGCAGGCGGGTTGGGAGCGGGCGTCCCGGCCGGCCGGCCGCCGGCCCGCCCGGCCAGCGCCTCGCGCGGGCGGCCCCGCTGGGACAGGAATCCGATGACGGCGGCGAGGAACAGGATCCCGGCGGTGAAGACGTTGAGCCGGATGCCGGCGATCGTCTCGGCCGGGTCGGTGCGCATCATCTCGATCCAGAAGCGCCCGAGGCAGTACGCGGCGACGTAGAGGGCGAAGACGCGGCCGTGCCCGAGCCGCCAGCGCCGGTCGGCCCAGATGATGAAGGCCGCCGCCGCCAGGTTCCAGAGCAGCTCGTAGAGGAAGGTCGGGTGGAAGTAGCCGGCGACGACGGGCGCGCCGTCCGGGCCGAGGACCGCCTGCCCGCCCGACCACTCGTGGATGCGCAACCGCCACGGCAGGTCGGTCGGCCCGCCGTAGAGCTCGTTGTTGAACCAGTTGCCGAGCCGGCCGATGGCCTGGGCGACGAGGATCCCGGGCGCGACCGCGTCGCCGAAGGCCGGCAGCGGGATGCCCCGGCGGCGGCAGCCGATCCACGCGCCGAGCGCGCCGAGGGCGACGGCACCCCAGATGCCGAGGCCGCCCTCCCAGATGGCGAAGGCGCGCAGCGGCTCCCCGCCCTCGCCGAAGTAGGCCCGGGGGCTGGAGACCACGTGGTAGATGCGCCCGCCGACGATCCCGAACGGCACCGCCCAGACCGCGATGTCGCCGACCACGCCCGGGGCGCCGCCGCGGGCGACCCAGCGGCGCTCCCCCATGACGACCGCGACGACGATCCCGGCGATGATGCACAGCGCGTAGGCCCGCAGCGGCAGCGGGCCGAGCTCCCAGACGCCCTGCGTCGGGCTGGGGATGGCGGCGAGCGTCATGCCGGCACCGACCCTCGAACTCCCTCGGCGAGCTGAGCGGAGAGTGCTCGCACCCCCGCTCTGCCGTGCCCGTCGAGCAGCTGACGCACGTAGGCGGTCCCGACGATGACCCCGTCGGCGAACCCGGCCACTTCGGCTGCCTGGGCGGCGTCGGAGACGCCGAGGCCGACGCACACGGCGAGGTCGGGGGCCGCCGCCCGGGTGCGGGCGACCAGCTTCGCAGCGGCGTCGCTCACGGTCGCCCGGGTCCCCGTGACCCCCATGGTGGAGGCGGCGTACACGAAGCCGCGGCTGGCAGCGGTCGTCGAGGCGAGCCGTGCGTCCGTGGACGAGGGCGCCACCAGGAAGACGCGGTCGAGGTCGTGCTCGTCGGAGGCCGACAGCCACGGCGCCGCCTCGTCGGGGATGAGGTCGGGGGTGATCGCGCCCGCTCCCCCGGCGGCGGCCAGGTCGGCGGCGAATCGCTCGACGCCGTAGCGCTCGATGGGGTTCCAGTAGCTCATCACCACCGGGACGGCGCCCGCCGCGGCCACCGCCTCGACGGCGCGCAGCACGTCGCGCATGCCGACGCCGGCGCGCACGGCGACGTCGACGGCCTGCTGGATCACCGGGCCGTCGATCCCGGGGTCGCTGTACGGGACGCCGATCTCGACAGCGTCGGCGCCGCCCCCGACTGCCGCGACCATCGCATCGATCGACGTGTCGACATCCGGGTAGCCGACCGGGAGGTAGGCGATCAGAGCAGCGCGGCCCTCGCCCCGCGCGGTGGCGATGCGGTCCGCGAGGAGGCTCACGCCTGCTCCCCCGCCGCCTGCCCGGGCACTGCGTCGCCGCTGGTGACGGCGCCCTCGGTGGGCCGCTGGTCCTCGTCGAGTCCGGCCCCCGGGTCGACGTGCTCGCGATCGCCCAGGCCGAACCAGCGCGACGCCGTCTCGACGTCCTTGTCCCCGCGGCCGGAGAGGTTGACCAGCAGCACGGGCGGGTCCTCCCCCCGCCCACCGTCCCCCCGGGCCCCGAGCTCGCGGCCCACCATCATCGCACCGGCCAGGGCGTGCGCGGTCTCGATCGCCGGGATGATGCCCTCGGTGCGGCAGAGCAGCGCGAAGGCCTCCATGGCCTCGCTGTCGGTGACCGGGCGGTACTCGGCGCGGCCGATGTCGTGCAGGTAGCTGTGCTCCGGGCCGACGCCGGGGTAGTCCAGCCCGGCGCTGATCGAGTGCGACTCGACCGTCTGCCCGTTGTCGTCCTGCAGCAGGTAGGAGCGGGCCCCGTGCAGCACACCCGGGGTGCCGCCGGTGATCGACGCCGCGTGGCGGCCGGTGCCCACGCCGTCGCCGCCGGCCTCGAGGCCGACCAGCCGCACGCCGTCGTCGGGGACGAAGGCGGTGAAGATGCCGATGGCGTTGGACCCGCCGCCCACGCAGGCCAGCACGGCGTCGGGCAGCCGGCCGAGCCGCTCGAGCACCTGCGCGCGGGCCTCGTCGCCGATCACCCGCTGGAAGTCGCGCACCATGGCCGGGAAGGGGTGCGGCCCGGCGACGGTGCCGAAGACGTAGTTCGTCGCCTCGACGTTCGTGACCCAGTCGCGGAACGCCTCGTTGATGGCGTCCTTCAGGGTGCGCGAGCCGGTGGTCACCGGGATCACCTCGGCGCCGAGCAGCCGCATCCGGGCCACGTTGAGCGCCTGCCGGCGGGTGTCCTCCTCGCCCATGTAGATCGTGCAGGACAGCCCCATGAGCGCGGCGGCCGTCGCGGTCGCGACGCCGTGCTGACCGGCGCCGGTCTCGGCGATCACCCGTGACTTGCCGATCCGCTTGGTCAGCAGCGCCTGGCCCAGCACGTTGTTGATCTTGTGCGAGCCGGTGTGGTTCAGGTCCTCGCGCTTGAGCAGCACCCGGGCGCCGCCGGCGTGCTCGGCGAATCGCGGCACCTCGGTGATCGGGCTGGGTCGGCCGGTGTAGTCGCGCTGCAGCGCGGCGAACTCGGCGAGGAAAGCGGGGTCGACGCGCATCGCCTCGTAGGCCTCGGTCAGCTCGTCGAGCGCGGCGATCAGGGCCTCGGGCACGAAGCGGCCGCCGAAGACCCCGAAGTGCCCCGTGGCGTCGGGCCAGGCCGGCCGCGGAGGTGCGACGCGTTCCCCGGTCGGACGGACGGCGCTCGTGGTCATGGGAGCAGAGTAAGGACCTCCCTGCCCCCCACCGCTCGCAGGCTCGCGGCGGGCCCCTGCAGGAAGGCCGAGATCAGCGCGTGGTGCGCGGGGTGGCGGGGTGTGCTCCGGCCGTCACCAGGTCGGCGACCGCCTGGCGGGCGTCGCCGGCGGTGACCAGCCCCTCGCCGACGAGCACCGCGTCGGCGCCTGCAGCGGCGTAGCCGATCAGGTCGTGCGGGCCGCGGACGCCGGACTCGGCGACCTTCACCACCTCCGACGGCAGCCCCGGGGCGATCCGCTCGAAGGTGGAGCGGTCGACCTCCAGCGTGGTGAGGTCGCGGGCGTTGACGCCGATGACGGCGGCGCCGGCGTCCAGCGCCCGGTCGGCCTCCGCCTCGGTGTGCACCTCCACGAGCGCCGTCATGCCGAGCGACTCGACCCGCTCCAGCAGACCCAGCAGGGTGTTCTGCTCCAGCGCCGCCACGATGAGCAGCACGACGTCGGCACCGTGCGCCCGCGCCTCGTGCACCTGGTAGCTGCTGACCACGAAGTCCTTGCACAGCACCGGGACGTCGACGGCGGCGCGCACGGCGTCGAGGTCGGCCTGCGAACCCCCGAACCGCCGGCGCTCGGTCAGGACGCTGATCACCCGGGCGCCGCCGGCGGCGTACTGGCCGGCGAGGGTGGCCGGGTCGGGGATCTCGGCGAGGTCGCCCTTCGACGGGCTGCGCCGCTTGACCTCGGCGATGACCCCGACCCCGGGCGCCCGCAGCGCGGCGAGCGCGTCGATGGCCGGCTGCGCGTCGGCGGCCGCGGCCTTCACCTCGGCCAGCGAGCGGAGCGCCTCGCGGGCTGCGACGTCCTCGCGGACCCCGGCGACGATCTCGCCGAGCACGCTCACGCGCGGGCCTCGCTGGCCTCGCTGGCGTCCTGCCGAAGTCCCACCGATCCGTCCCCTCCCGAGCACCTGGGCGCCACCCAGACTACGGGCGGCCGGCGGAGCGCCCGGCGGGGGGCGGGGGTCCGGCG
>CADCWG010000161.1 GCA_902806335.1 uncultured Thermomicrobiales bacterium
CGCCCTGCGGCGACCCGCCCTGCGGCGGCGGGTCGGCGGGGCGACCGCCGGCCTGCTGCGCTATCCTCGGCGGCGTCCGGCCGCCGCCGCCGCCGCGCTCGCGGTGTCGGTCGTCTACTGGGTCGGGCAGGGCGCCGTCCTCTGGCTCCTGCTCGGGGCGCTGGGGGCCGACCGTGGGACGGGGCTGGTGCTCGGGTTGACGACGCTGCCGGTGCTCGTCGGCATGCTCAGCCCCATCCCGGGCGGCGCGGGCGTCCGCGAGGCGCTGATGGTCGCCGTCGCCGGCGCCTCGGGGGCCGGCGACGCCCAGGCGGCGGCGGTCCTGGTCGCGGCGGTGACCTACCGGGTCGCCCTCTTCGCGGCGATCCCCGTGCTCTACGTCGGGGTGCGGGTCTGGCTCGCGGCGCGCGGCGACCCCCCCGCCGCGGTCATCGCCTCGCGCGGCGCCCGCCCGCCCGTCGAGGCGGCGGGCGGCGACGGGTAGGGTGGTCGCGGGGCCAACGGAGCCTCGCGGTCGGACCGCGGTCTACGTCGGGTGGGGGGCGGTGGCCCGTCGTCCGGCACGAGGATGGACAGCACCGTGAGCGAGGCGAATGCCGCCCGTGCCGAGTCGGGTGGGGCCGCGGTCGCCGCGCCGCCCGTCGGCGACGCGCGCGACACCAGCAACTACCGCAAGCACACCAGCGGCAACCCGCTCCAGCGGCGCCTGATCGACCGCTTCCACCGCCGCATCGTCGACCGGGTCGCGGCGCTCCGCCCGGAGTCGTTCCTCGACGCGGGCTGCGGCGAGGGCTTCGTCGCCGAGGCGCTGCTGGCAAGGCTGCCGGCCCTGGCCGTGACCGGCTTCGACTTCAACCCGGCGTCCGTCGACCTGGCGCGGCAGCGGGCGCCGCGCGCCACCTTCCAGGTTGCGAGCATCTTCGATATCCCGCACGAGGCGAACGCCTTCGATGTCGTCGGCTGCTTCGAGGTCCTCGAGCACCAGGACGACCCGGCCGCCGCGCTGCGCGAGCTGGCCCGGGTGGCCAGCCGGGCGGTGGTCCTCAGCGTCCCGCAGGAGCCCTACTTCTCGCTCGCGAACGCCGCGCGGGGCAAGAACCTCGACATCCGCCCACGCGGCAGCGACCCCGACCACCGGCAGCTCTGGCGGCGGGGGGCATTCGCCGACTTCGTGCGGGCCGACCCCGCGCTCGACGTCGCCTGGCTCGGCGGCTCGTTCCCGTGGACGATCTGCGTCGCACGCAAGCGGGCCAGCTGACGCCCCCCGCTCGCCGCCCGGCCGAAACGCAACCGATCGGTCGCGATTGGCGACGCCCCCGCCGGCCGCGGGGTAGACTTTCCGTACCAGCCGCGTGACGTCGCGACCCCCGCCCGTGGTGGGCGGGGGAGTCGCCACCGCCGGTGACCCGCGAAGGCCGGGTCGCCGCGGTCCCGCTCCCGTCCGACGCGAGACCAGGGAGCGGCCGTCACGGGGACAAGGGCGCGGCGCGGTCGTTCCGGCCGGCCAGCCGTCCGCCCGGGACGGAGGCTCCCGTGAGCGTTGCGGTCCGTACCTGTCCGGCCTGCGGCCGGGACAACCGCCCGACCGACGGGTTCTGCCCCGACTGCGGCCAGTCGCTCGAGGGCGTGCCGGTCGAGGTCGTCCTCGTCCGCGGCGTCGGCGCCTACCACCCGATCCGCACCATCCCCATGGGCTCCCGCCGCGGCGCCGAGGGGGCGGGAGGCGGACTCCTCGCGCTCGGGCTCCTCCTCGCCGCCGGCTCCTTCTTCGCCAGCGTCAGCGCGGTCGCCGGCCGGGCGGCCCTCGTCGGCGGACTGCTGCTGGCCGTCGCCGGGCTGTGGCGGATGCGGCACGACCGGGCGGCCTTCGACCGCGTCGGGCTGGTCACCGCGATCGGCGGGGCGACGGTCCTCGGCGCCGTCGTCTTCCAGGGGCTCGACCCGGCCACCCTGCCGTGGGCCGATCCGACGCCGACGCCGACGCCGACGGAGGTACCGGACTGGCTCGTCCCGCCGGGCACGTCGACGGGAGACGGGGCGGAAACGTCGGCCGTCGTCTCGGGGAACGTCGCCATGTTTCGCGGCGGCCCGGCGCACACCGGGGAGCACCCCGGTCCGGGCCCGGTCGGCTCGCCGACCCTGCGCTGGCGCTACGACGCGGCGGGCGAGGTCGCGTCGACCGTGGCGGTCGTCGACGGCACGCTCTACGTCGGCACGCGGACCGGCTTTCTGGTCGCCCTCGACGCCGCGACGGGGACGGAACGCTGGCGCTTTGATCTCGGCAACTACATCGTCCGCTCCTCGCCGGCCGTGGTCGACGGGGTGGTCTACATCGGGGGCGGCTACGCCTTGGTCGCCGTCGACGCCGCCTCGGGCCGCGAGCGCTGGCGGTTCCCGATGCGGCAGGCCGGGGCGTCGTCGCCGGTGGTGGTCGACGGGGTCGTCTACCTCGCCGCCCAGGAGGGACTGGTCTACGCCGTCGAGGCGGCGAGCGGACGCAAGGCGTGGGAGTTCCAGGCGGAGGGGATCGTCTACTCCTCGCCGGCGGTGGTCGGCGGCAGCGTCTATGTCGGGAGCGACGACGGCAACCTCTACGCCCTCGACGCGGCCACGGGACGGCAGCGCTGGCGCTTCGGCACCCAGGGCGCGGTCTTTGGCTCGCCCGCCGTCGCTGGCGGCCTCGTCTACGTCAGCAGCCGGGTCGGTCTCCTCTTCGCCGTCGACGCCGTCTCGGGCCGCGAGCGCTGGCGGTACGCCGCCGGCGGCGAGTCCTCGCCGGCGGTCGTGGGCGGGGTGGTCTACGTCGGGGGGGACGACACGGGCCTGCTGGCGCTCGACGCCGCCACGGGGGCCGAGCGCTGGCTCTTCGCGACCGGCGCGCCGGTCACCGGCTCGCCGACCATCGCCGGCAACGCCGCCTTCGTGGGCGGCGGGGCGACCCTCTTCGCGGTCGACGCGGCGGGCCACGGGCTGTGGCGGTACGCGCTGGAAGGCGCGGTCAGCTCAACCCCGACCGTCGTCGGCGGGATCGTCTTCGTCGGCGGCGACGACGGCTACCTCTACGCCATCGGCGGCGATGGGGTGCCCGCCTCGCCCCCCGCCGGCGGCTGAGCCGCCGGGACGCCGACCGGCGGACCGGTCCGGAGCTTCCCCGTGCCGCACAGCCGGGTCGCCGCCAGGCGGGTGCTCCGGGTGCCCACCGTCCGCCCCACTCGCCGCGACCCCCGTCGATCGAGGCCACGGCCTCCCCGCGGGATCCGGCTGTACGGTGGTGGAGGGGGACGGCGGCCAGGCCCGTCCGGGGCAAAGCCTGGGTTTAGCGACTGGGGGCCGCGGACGGCGGGAGCTGACCGCGAGCTTGCCGGGCGAGACTTCAGGCGATCACCGGGCCTCGCCCCTGGCGGGCACGGGGACGACCGTCGCCCGTGCCCGCCAGCGGCCGCGCTGATTCGACATAACGACCCGCGGCGCGAGCGCCGGCACTCTGGTCACCGGTCGGCGGACCGTCCCCTGGCCCGCTGTCCGCGGGGGATCGTCGGGCGTGGCGCGGCGCCCGGTTGGTGCCGCTAGGTCGCCTCGGCAAGCGCCGCGCGGACCGCCTCCAGCGTCGAGTCGAGGTCGTCGTCGCCGTGGGCCGCCGAGAGGAACAGGGTCTCGAACTGGGACGGCGCGACGTAGACGCCCCGCCGGAGCAGGGCGTGGAAGAAGCGGCCGTAGCGGGCGGTGTCGCTGGTCTTGGCGTCGACGTAGTTTCGCACCGGCCGCTCCGCGAAGAAGAAGCCGCCCAGGGTGCCGGCGTGTGTCGACTGGAGCGGTACGCCCGCGCCCGCCGCCGCCTCGGCGATCCCGGCGACCAGGCGGCCGGCCTTCGCCTCGATCGCCGGGAACACCCCCGGCTCCCGGAGCAGGCGCAACGTCGCGATGCCCGCCGCCGTCGCGACGGGATTGCCCGAGAGCGTCCCGCCCTGGTACATCGGCCCGGCCGGGGCCACGGTTTCCATGACATCGCGGCGACCGGCGTAGGCCGCCAGTGGCAGCCCGCCGCCGAGTACCTTGCCGAGCGTGACCAGGTCCGGCGTCACCCCATACCGCGCCGCGCCGCCGCCGAGGGCGACCCGGAACCCGGTCAGCACCTCGTCGAAGATCAGCAGCGCCCCGTGCTCGCTCGTCACCCGGCGTAGCCCTTCGAGGAACCCCGGCACCGGCTCGACGACGCCCATGTTGGCCGCGACCGGCTCGACGATCACCGCCGCGACCTGGTCGCCGACCTCGGCCACCAGCGCCTCGACGGCGGCGAGGTCGTTGAAGGGCGCGACGAGGGTGTCGGCGGTGACCCCGACCGGGACGCCCGGGCTGTCCGGCAGGCCGAGGGTGGCGACGCCGCTGCCGGCCTGCACAAGCAGCAGGTCGGCGTGGCCGTGGTAGCAGCCGGCGAACTTGAGGATCTTGGTCCGCCCCGTCGCCGCCCGCGCCAGGCGCAGCGCGCTCATCGTGGCCTCGGTGCCCGACGAGACGAGCCGCACCAGCTCGGCGGACGGCACCAGCTCGGCGACCACCTCCGCGAGCTCGGTCTCGGCCAGCGTCGGCGCCCCGTAGGAGCTGCCCCGCTCGGCCGCCCGGGTGATCGCCTCGACGACGGCCGGGTGGGCGTGGCCGAGGATCATCGGTCCCCACGAGAGGACATAGTCGATGTACTCGTTGCCGTCGATGTCCCAGACCCGCGGGCCCGCCGCCCGGTCGATGAACACCGGCGTGCCGCCGACGGCGCGGAAGGCGCGGACGGGGCTGTTCACCCCGCCGGGCAGGACCTGCCGCGCCGCGGCGAACGCGGCCTCGGAGCGGGTAAGCGGCAGCGCGGCGGGCTCCTGGCTCAGCCCCATGGTTGCGTCGGCGATGGACATCGATGCTGGTCCTCTCACTGCTTCGCGTGTGGTAGGTCCTTGGCCGCGGGCGGGTAGGACGGTGCGACGCCCGGGCGGCACGCGACGCCCCCGGCCGCGCCG
>CADCWG010000162.1 GCA_902806335.1 uncultured Thermomicrobiales bacterium
GGAAAACTGGTCCACCCACGCCGGGGCGATGTCCCAGGCCCCGACCGTGAGCACGATCCGGTCGTAGGGCGCCCCGGGCGGGTAGCCCTCGCCGCCGTCGCCGCGGACGAGCGTGACGGGCGCACCCTCCGGCACCGCGGCCGCCGCGAGGTGGGCGCGGGCGGCGGCGACGATGTCGTCGTCGATGTCGACCGAGACGACCGACCCGGACGGGCCGACGAGGTGGGCGAGCAGCGCGGCGTTGTAGCCAGTGCCGGCGCCGATCTCGAGCACCCGTTCGCCCGGCCGGACCGCGAGTTGCTCGAGCATCATGGCCATCAGCGCCGGCTGGGAGGACGAGCTGATCGGCACGCCGTCCGCGCCGCGCTTGGTGGGGATCGCCTCGTCGCGGTAGACCTGGGCGAGCGGGACGCCGGGCAAGAAGGGGTGGCGCGGCACGGCCCGGAAGGCCGCCTCGACCGCCGGGGAGCGGATCACGCCCTGCCGCAGCAGGTCGTCGACGAGCGCGGCATGGAGGCCGGACGCGTCGGCCGTGACAGCGGGCGGCGACGGCATGGCGACGCCTCCTCTGGGTCTGAGTGAGACGGTCGGTCCGCGGGCTGGCCCTTGGTCGCTCCCGTGGCGTCCCGCGCCAAGCGACGCACCGCGCGGGGAAGCGCGGCGTTGGACCACCCGAGCCAGTCGGATTCCCCGGCGGTGGCCTCCCGTCGGCCGGCCGACGATGGGGCGGCCGACGATGGGGGCGGCGGACGATGGGGAGGCCGACCGGGGCGCCGCCGCCGGCTAGAAGTCGAAGATGTCGTCGAGGAACGACTTCTTGCGCTTCTTGCGGCTCTGCCCCTCACCGTAGCCGCCGTAGCCGCGGCGCTCGTCGTCGTCCCAGTCGTCGTCGTCGCGCCGGGACGGACGGTCGCCCGGGCGCAGGTTAGGCGTGGGGTAGTGACCGGCCGGCGCGGGCGGCACCGCGCCCATGGGGGCGGCCGTCACGGTGGCCCGCTCGATCAGCTTGTCGAGTTCGCCGCGGTCGAGCCAGACGCCGCGGCACTGGGGGCAGTAGTCGATCTCGATGCCCTGGCGGTCGGTCATCTGGAGGGTGGTGCCGTCGATGGGGCAGTTCATGGGGCTCTCTCGTCCTCTTGTCGGTCGGACCCATCCGGGCCGGGCCGGCCATTAGGGTCTGGATCGGCCCGCAGATGCTCCCCGCTGGGGGAGACCGCGGCGGTCGTGCATAGGGTACGTGGTCGGGTCATCAGCAAGAATTCGACCTCGACCGCGACGCCGCGGACGGGGCTGGCGAACGTCGGGCCCGGGACGAAGCCGACCCGCTGGTACGCCCTGATCGCGCGGCCGTTGGAGCGGGCGACCGCGAGGCGGAACGACGGCGGGTCGTGGCGGTCGGCCCCGGCGGCGAGCACGGCCCCCACATAGCGCGGGCCGAGCCCACGGCCGGTGAGATCGGGGCGGAGACCCAACCCGATGTCGAGCGCCCGGTCCGCGGGGTCGTAGAGGCCGGCCCGCTCGGCGCCGGGCACCCGGGCCTCGGCGCCGAAGACGGCGAAGCCGACCGGGCCGGCACCCACCCCGGGAGCGGCGCCGCCGGGCGCCGCGACCGGGGCCGTCGGGGCGGGCAGGAGATCGGCGACGACGAAGCCGGCGGCCGGATCGAGCAGCGTATGCCAATCGTCGGGGTCGAGGTCGTAGAGGTCGTAGGGCGGCGGGTAGCGCCAGCCGGCGATCGCCACCGCGTCGGCCTCGGCGACCGGGCGGAAGCGGAACACCGGGTCACGGGGAGCGCCCGGCGCCGGCGAACCGGTCACCGCAGCCCCCGGGCGAGCAGCACCAGCACGACCAGGCCGCGGAGCGACCAGGCGACGGTGCGGACCCAGTTGGTGGCGACGAGCGCCCGCCAGGCGGCGGCGTCGAACCCCGCCCCGAGTTCAGTATGCCGGGGGACCTGGAGGAACGCCGTCGACGCCCAGACCACCCCGAGCAGGGCCAGTCCGGCCAGCGGCCAGCCCCAGCCGACGTCGGCCGGCCGCCGCGCCAGGAGGAGGACCCCGGTCCCCAGCTCGAGCAGCATCACCGGCCCGACGACCCGGGTGATCCGGCGGGAGTGGTCGGCGGCGTAGGCGGCGAACCCCTCCTCCCCGACGCCGGCGAAGAGCGGGTAGTGGACGACCTGGACGAACCAGATCAGCCCGACCATGAACCAGGTGGCGGCGGCGTGGACGAGGAGGATCACGCGCGGGGTCGCCGTCGCGTCCCAGGGACCATCGATCCCCGCGCCGGCGCGGCCGCGCCGGGTACTACCCATCGGGCACCCCCGACCGGGCGCGGACCGCGCCTCTGACCCGACCGATACCGCCGGGCGGCCGTCAGCACCGAAGCCCCCCGCCGGCCCCACACGACCGCGCCGCCACCTCGGTCACCGCCGTCGCCGTCCGGCCCTCCCGCCGTCCCACCGCGCCGGGTCACCCCTCGTCCGCCTCGTCGGCCGCGTCGGCGTCGTAGGGGGGGAAGCGCCAGGCCATGCCGCGGTCGAGCAAACCGCCGTGGCCCAGCGCGGCCAGGTCGTCGGGCCCGACCCGCTCGCCGGCCATCACCCAGGGCAGGATCAGGTCGGCGACCGTCGCCTGGGAGTACATCGAGCAGCTGGCCAGGTTGAAGATCGGCGTTCGGCTGGCGACGCGCTCGGCCAGCCAGAACATGCTGCCCGGGTGGGCCGGCGCCCCGAACATCACCAACTCGGCGCCGACCGCCGGCAGCGCGAGCAGGGTCGGGTCGAGCGGATCGACGGTGTTGCCGCCGCCGGCCAGGATCAGGTCGGCGCCGTCGCCGACCAGCCCCTCGATCGCCCGCGCCACCGCGCCGACGTCGTCCGGCAGGTCCTCGAAGCGGAGGACCCGGGCGCCGTACCAGCCGAGCTTGCGCTCGACGGTCGCCCGGAACCGTTCCCGGAGCGTCCCGGTCAGCCCCTCGGTGGTGATCACGCCCACTCGCAGCGGGAGGAACGGCTTGACCTCGACCACGGCCCCCGCCCCGTCCCCGGCCAGCCCTTCGGCCGCCCGCAGGTCGGCCTCCGGCACGGCGACCGGGGTCACCTTGGCGCCGGCGACGATCTTGCCGGGCACCACCGCGAGGCGGTCGGGGAGGGTAAAGACGGCGATCCCCGGCAGGCGGTTCAGCGCCGTCACCCGGTCGGCGTCGACCCGGAGCAGGCCCTTGGTCGCCGCGACGAGGTTGACCCGGCTCTGGACCGGCCCCCGGGCCGAGACCCCCTGCCCACCGACCGCCGCCGCGAGGCGGAGCCCGGCGGCGTCCTCGTGGACGTCGTCGGGCCCGAGGCGGACGGCGTGGAACGGCCGCTCGACGCCGGGCAGCGCGGCCAGGTCGGCGGCGGTCAACCGGTGCCCCTTGCGGAAGAGGCGTCGCCCGCCGGCCCGCACCTCCTCCACGACCACGACCCCGACCAGCGCCGCGGGATCCGCCGGCTGTCGTGGGTCGAGCGTGAACGCGGCGGGGCCGACACCGGCGCGAGCACCGCCAGGCACGGGTTCCGCTTCCCTCGGCGCGTCCCCCTGCCCCGGTGCCCCATCGGTGGGCGGCACCACCCGGTCCGTCGTCGCTGATCTCACCGCTTTCCCCGTTCCCGCCCCGGCCGACACCCGCGTCCGCGCGGCGCACCTGGTCGATCACCGCCTGACGCGACTTATTGTAGAGGGGTGACACGCCCCGGCCCGCCGCCGAGGCGACGCCGACGCGACGCTGATACCGAATCCGGGCGATCACTTCAGGGATGGGAGGTCCGGTCCTCGCGGCGCCCGCCCGGGACAAGCCGCGGGCTCCGACACGCAGCCGGTCCAAGCGGGCGGCGGGCCGGCCAGGCGAGGCCCCCGCGATCACTCGGACGTCGCATCGTCCCGGGCGACCGTCGCCGCGGCGGCACAGACGACCGCGCGTGGGGCCCCCTTCGTGATCGGCGGCGTGACGGTGCCCCGCCTGTGATACCGAATCCGGATGATCAGTGGTAGTACCGGGTATGCCGGCCCGCCCGGGGCAAGCCCCGGGCTCAGGGACGAAGCCGGCTGAGGCAGGCCGCGATCCCGCCGGGCGAAGCCCAAGCAATCACCCGGATCCCGTATGAGGCCTTCCGAGACGGTCGCCGAGCCCCACGACGGACAGGGCCGCCCCAGCGAGGGCGAGGCTGCGTGACGCGAGCGAACGCCACGCGGAGATCCACGGGGACGGCCATAGCCCCCCATGCGCCGAGGGCGGCCGATCGGACGTCCCAGACGGCGACCGAGCCGTCCAGGCCGCGACCGCCGCGGGCCGCGGCGGTCGACAACCCGTGGAAATCGGGGCGGTCGCCGGGACGTCGTCCGGCCGGTCCGCGGTCGGCCCGAGCCGGCTCCGTGCCCGAGCGTCCGAGCCCGGGACCGGCCCTGGGCGGGTACGGGGTCGACCGCGCCCTCAAGCGCTCCAGCGATCACCCGGAATCCGCATCACGAGATCCGGCAGATCGTGTCCCACCGCCCGCCTAAGGGGTCAAACACCCGTACCCGCACGGTCCCGCCAGCCGCGGCGGGCACCGGCGGGCTGGCGAGATCGAGCCGCCGGTCGCGGCCGGTCCGGGTGGTCTCCCAGGCGGTGCGAAAAACGCCCCCGGGCGGCGGGTCGGCCGTGCCCGGGTCGGCCGTGCCCGGGTCGACGGCCCAGCCGTCGACCCAGTCCGCCCAGCCGTGGGTGATCGGCTGGCGGGTGAGCTCGCCGGCGCGGTCGCGCGCCAGCCGGACCAGACAACTGCTCTCGACCACCAGGGCCGACCGGCCGGGGCGCGGGGCGGCCACCACGTCCGCGGCGGACGGGTCCCCCGGCACCGTCACGGCCGCCACGCCGAGGAGGCGGACGACGACCGTCCCGCCGCGTCGCTCGGCGGCGGCCGAGACGCGCAGCCGGTAGCCCGGGAGCGTGCCCGGCCGGCCGGCCCACTCCCCTGGAACGC
>CADCWG010000163.1 GCA_902806335.1 uncultured Thermomicrobiales bacterium
TGGCCGCGCAGGCGTGCCGCGTTCGACACCCAGTAGGGGGTGTCCTCCAGCCGGCGCAGCGTCGCCAGCGCGTCGTCGAGCAGCGTCGCCGCGGTCTCCGTGTCCCCGGCCCGCCACTCCCCGTCGGCGAGGGCCACGGCCGACCGCGCCGCGCCCAGGGTGTCCCCGGCCGACCGCCGTGCCTCGAACCCCTCCCGGAGCAGGGCCCGGCTCCGCGCGATGTCGCCCTGGGCCCAGGCCAGCTTCCCCGCGGCCTCGAGCACCTCCGCCCCCGCGGTGGACACGCCCTCCCGGCGGGCGATCGCGATCGCGTGCTCCAGCCAGGCGCGCCCCTCGACGTAGTGTTCCCGCCGATACCAGAACCTGCCCAGGGCCGCGGCGAGGCGGAGGAACCGGGCGTCGTCCCGGCACTCCCGCAGCCACGAGAGCGCGGCACGGAGGTTTGCGTGGTCGGCGCCGAAACGGTCGAGCCAGTCGGGCTCCTCGGCCCCGAACAGCCCGGCTTCGGCACGCTCGGCGAACGCCAGGAACCAGTCGGCGTGGGCATCCCGAGTCCCCGCCGCGTCGCCGCTCGCCGCCAGCCGCTCCCAGCCGAACTCGCGGATCGTCTCGAGCATCGCGAAGCGCGTCTCGCCGTCGGGGTCCTCCGCCGCCACCAGCAGGCTCTTCTCGAGCAGGGAGGCGCACCCGTCGAGGACGCCCATCCCCGGCTCGCCGACCGCCGGCACGATCGCCTCCGCCGCTTCCAGGGTGAATCCCCCGGCGAAGACCGCGAGCCGTCGGAAGACCGTCTGCTCCTCGGGGGTAAGGAGGTCGTGGCTCCAACTGACTGTCGCCCGCATGGCGCGATTCCGCTCGGGCTGGTCGCGGGCGCCGGCCGTGAGCAACGCGAGTCGGTCGGTGAGGCGCGCCAGCAACGCCTGGGGCGAGAGGACGCTGGTCCGAGAAGCGGCCAGTTCAATCGCCAGCGGCAGCCCGTCGAGGCGGCGACAGACCTCGGCGACCGCGGCGACGTTGGCGTCAGTGACGGCAAACTCCGGGGATGCGGCCTGGGCACGCTCTCGGAAGAGGACCACCGCGGGGTTGTGGGCGACCGTCGCGGCCGAGACGGGACGACCGGGTTCGGGCACGGGCAGCGGCCGTACCGGGTATGCCCGCTCGGCCCGCACCCGCAGCGCGGCGCGGCTCGTCGCGAGGATGGCCAGGCCAGGACACCGCGCGACCAGGTCGGCGATCTCCGGACCCGCCGCCGTCACCTGCTCCAGGTTGTCCAGCACCAGCAGCAGGCGGCGATCGCCCAGCGCGCCGACGAGGCCTTCCAACGGGGGACGCCCCGCCGCGTCCCGGACGCCGAGGGTCTGGGAGACCGTGGGCAGGACGAGACCGGGATCGCGGATCGCGGCCAGGTCGACAAACGCCACGCCGTCCGCGAACAGGTCGGCGAGGTCGGCCGCGACCTGGAGGGCGAGGCGGGTCTTCCCGACGCCGCCGGGGCCGGTCAGGGTGAGCAGGCGCCCGTCGGGCCGGCGGAGGATCGCCGCCACCTCGGCCACCTCCCGCTCCCGACCGACCAGGGACGTCGGGGGCAGCGGGAGCGGAGCCACGGCGCGCCGGCCACTCGCGGAGACCGACCGCACGACCGGGTCTGCTGGGTCGACCGGACCGTCCTGCGGAGCCGTCATTGACATGGCTCAAGGTCCCCCGCGCGTCGCAGATCCTCCACCGTGGATCATGGGCGCGGCGTCCAGCCACTGTCAACGCAGCGGGCAGCGCGGCAAACGGAGCGGTCGACCGACCGACTCAAGCCAGTCCAGATCCACCCACGAATGATCGTACAGGACGATGGGTCTCGTCACCGGAAACGCGGCCTCGGGGCCGGTGGGTGATCGGTCGGCCTCCCCGTCCGGCGGCTAGACCACCCCGCCGCCGAGGCCGAGCCGGAAGACCGCCCAGAAGACGAGCAGCACTCCGGCCGCGAGACCGAGCAGCGCCGCCGTGGTTCGCTCCTCACGGAGCAGCGCCACCAGGCAGACCGCCGACGCCAGCACCGCCAGTGGCAGCGTGGTGATCCAGTTCACCCACCCCAGCAGCGGCACGATCCCGACCAGCGCGAACAGCCCCGCGACGACGCTCGTCCCGCACCCGAACCTGGCCACCGATCCCCCTCCCCGTCACCGCCGTCCGCGCGCCACTCCATGTCGAGCGAGCATCCGCCTTGCCGCCCGTCCCCTGGGATCCCCCTGCGAGCCGCGTGCCGCCGCGTGTCCCCCCCTCGCCCGAGCGGGCATGGTCGGATCCCGGGGGTCCCCGACGACGGACGCCGGAGGCACCCGACGCCGGGCCGCGGGGACGGACGGCGCGTCACTGCGTACACTCGGACGGAGTCCGGCGGCGATCGCCGCGGCCGACCCCGGAACCCGGAGCCAGGAGCCCGGATGCCCGCCCTCCCGCAGCCTCCGACCCCGCCCGCCCACGACCCCCTCGGCGTGCTGGCCACCGCCTGGCCGGTCGTCGCCGCCGCGCACCACGTCCGGATCGTCCCCGAGCGTGTCGCCGCGGTCGGGGCGGAACTCGCGGCGGGGCGATCCGCACCGCCGGCGTGGGACGGGAGCCTCCACTGGCGCGACCCGGAGCGGCCGGGCCGGACCGCGGCCTGGGTCCTCGTCCTCGACGCCCTCAACTTCTGCTTCTGGGGCGGCGCGCCCGACCCCGACCGGCGCTGGCGGGTGCGCGTCGGGGACCGGGTCCACGACGGCTACTGGGCCCTGGCGGCGGCCTTGACGCGGGCAGCCGACGAGGGGGTCCCGCTCTGGGACCCCGCCTTCCTCGCGGCGATCCCCGAGGCCGAGGTGCGCCGCATCCTCCGTCCCGACGAGGGACGTCCAGGCACCCCCGAGATCCCGCTCTTCGCCGCCCGCGTCGCCCACCTGCGCGAGCTCGGTCGGGGCCTGCGCCGGTGGGACGATCCGACCCAGGGCGCCGACCCCGCCTCGGCGCTGATCGCGGCCGCCGGCGGCTCCGCCGCCCGGCTGGTCGAGCTGATCGTCTCGACCTTCCCGTCGTTCGCCGACACCGCGACCTACGGAGGGCAGGAGGTCCGGTTCTACAAGCGGGCCCAGATCCTCGTCGCGGACCTCGTGGGCGCCTTCGACGGCCAGGGACTCGGGGCCTTCGCCGACCTCGACGGGCTGACGGCCTTCGCCGACTACAAGGTGCCCCAGGTGCCCCAGGTGCTCCGCCGGCTCGGTGTGCTCGCCTACGGCGACGACCTCGCCGCCCGGATCGACCGGTTCGACCCGATCCCGGCGGGGTCGCCGGAAGAGGTCGAGATCCGCGCCGCGACGGTCTGGGCCTGCGAGATGCTCCGCCGCGAGACCGCCGGCGGCCATCCCCTGCGCGCCTTCGAGGTCGACTGGGCGCTCTGGGGCATCGGCCAGGATCTCCCGGCGGACACCCGGCCCTATCACCGAACCCCGACCGTCTTCTACTGATGGGCGCGGACCCCAGCGACGGCATCCGGGCGCCGTCACTGCCGGGGCGGCCTGTGACTGCCGAGCGACCCTCGTCGTGATCGAAGGGGATGGGGCACCGGTCGTGTCCACGTTCTCTTTTTATTGAGTGAGAGACGAACCGTATCAGTGTTAGGGGCGGTGGACATGGGGATAACCCCCGAGAAAGCCCGGCACCGTGGGCAGAACCGGGGGGACAGCCTGGGGAGGCCGAGTCCACATCTCCCCAGCCCCACCGTCGACGGATGGGAGACCGCGTACGGACGTGCTGTGACGGTCCACCGGACGACCCGGGCTACCCACCGCCCGCGGCCCGGTTGTCCCCGGCTCGGCCGCGATTGTCCGCAGCGTTGTCCACAGTCCACACCGGTTATCCACCGACCCCGCGCGGTTGTCCACATCCCGCCCGAAGGCTGTGACGGACAGGCAGAGGGGCTGGAGGAATCCGTCGGGCCCGCCGGTTGCCGCCACTGGCGGTGGCGTTTCACCGTCTGGCCGCGGCCCAGGAGTCATCACGGGGCATGCGCGGTGGGACGCGGCCGCCGTCCGGCGGGGATGCGGCCGCCGCGCGGCGGGGTATGCGGTCGAAGCCGACGCGGGAGCCGGACGACCCCGGTGACACCGTCGGTGGGCACGGCGTCGGATCAACGTGCCTGAGTGGAGTCCAGGTCGTCAACGCGCCCGCCAGAGTAGGACCGGGTGCCTACGTCCAGCCGATCGGCGGCCGGGCTGGTGAGCAACGCGGGCTCCGTTGCAATCGCTCCGCGCTCCGGGATCTGTTGGTGTGTATACCGGTCAGCGTGCCAGGCGGCCGTGCCAGGAGTCCTGGGCGGGAACCGTCGTCGGCCAATCGCCGCCGCGGCAACGGAGCGACCGCGGATACCAGGGACATCAAGGGAGCGCCACTCCACCGCGCGCCGAGTCTCACGTAGTCACAGGCCAAGACCAAAAGAACATCGATATAGTCGATCATATCGCTGACAACGATCATCGTTAGGAGAGTCTTCGTGCCCTGCCGGGATGCCCGGGCGGGGCGACGTCTCCGCCACCCCGCCCGGGATAGGTCGTCCTGGATTGGGGGTGACCGATTGCTAGGTCGCCTGCTGGGCCACCTGGCGGAGAGCCTCGATCTGGATGTCGTACTGGTTCTCGGTGACCGCCCGCACGTCCCAGCTCATCAGGTCCATGTAAGGCTGGAGGAACGCCGTTAGCTCCCGCGGGTCGTCGTAGTCGACAAGTAGGAAGCCGGAGCCGCCCCCGGCGAGGTTGTACCAGCCCCGGATCCGCTCGGGGTGGTTCGCCCCAGCGTCGTGCTGTTGGACAAGCCGCTCGGCCACCTGGGCGCGGGTCGTCCCGGGGTACCAGGTAAAGGCACAGTAGAAGCGCATCGCGTCTCCCTCCTCCGTGAGTCGCGCGGCCGCCTCGCCGCGTGTGCCCCCAGACAACGCAGAACAGGTACCAGCCGGGACCCAGGGGGCGCCGGCCGGGCGCCGACCTCCGGGCGCCCGCCGTCGGGCCGCGTGCGGTGCGGACCGCTACCGGCCGGGCCGCCCCGGCCAGATCGCCGTGGTATTATTGACAATGAGAATCATTCTCAATACCGACCTGGCGAATCGGTGATCCCGGCGGTCGGTATTGGCGCCGCTCCCTCTGTCGGTCGGCGCCTCTCTCGCCCCTCTCGCCCTTCGACCGGAGACCGGGACCCGATGGCTACCTGCAGCGTTGACCTCGGCTGCGCGCTCAACCACCCACGGCAGCGCGGCCTCGCGCCGTTGGCCGTGCCCTGCGCGGCGTGCCCGGCGTCGGCCACACGTCCCCTCGGCGCGCCCGCCGTGGCTGGGGCCGTGGCGTCGGTACGGTCGATCGCGACCCCGGTGCCGTCGCCGGCAGCCGCTCGCCCGACGCGGTCGGAGCGGTCGGACGACGGCGCGGGAGCGTGGGAGCACTGGCGGCTGGCCGGTGCCGCCGTCGCCTGCTGGGCCCTCCTCCTGCTCGCCGTCGCGGTCGACCGCCTCACCGCCGCCCCCCACGGCGCCGTCCTCGCGCTCTTCGCGACCGCGTACCTGGCCGGCGGCACCTTCGCCGCCGTCGAGGCGGGGAAGGACCTGCTCGGGCGGCGGGTCAACGTCGACCTGCTGATGGTCGTCGCCGCGCTCGGCGCGGCCACCGTCGACGCCTGGGCCGAGGGCGCGGTCCTGCTCGCCCTCTTCTCGTCGTCGAACGCCCTCGAGCACCACGCCCTCGGTCGGACCGAGCGGGCGGTCCGGGCGCTGATGGACCTCAGCCCCGCCGTCGCGACCGTGCTCCGCCCCGGCGCTCCCGGCGGCGAGGCGGTCGTGCCGGTCGCCGATCTGACGCTCGCCGACACGATCCTGGTTCGCCCCGGTGAGCGGATCGCGGTCGACGGCGTCGTCACCAGCGGCGCGTCGACCTGCGACCAGGCGGCGATCACCGGCGAGTCCCTGCCGGTCGGCAAGCGGCCCGGGGACCCGGTCTTCGCCGGCACGATCAACGGCACGGGCGCGCTCGAGGTCCGGGTGACCAGGCTCGCCACCGAGAGCACGCTGGCGAAGATCGTCGCGTTCGTCGAGGAGGCGCAGGCCGCCAAGAGCAAGACCCAGCGCTTCACCGACGCCTTCGAGGGCAAGTACGCCGTCGCCGTGATCGGTGCCGCGGCGGTGGCGGCGGTCGCCCCGCCGTTGGTCGCCGGCGTGGCCTGGGGCGACGCCTTCTACCGCGCGATGACGCTGCTGGTCGTCGCCTCCCCGTGCGCGCTGGTGATCTCGACGCCGGCGGCGACGCTCTCGGCGCTGGCGAGCGCGGCCCGGGGGGGCGTCCTCTTCAAGGGCGCCAACCACCTGGAAGCCGTGGCGACCGTCCGCACCGTCGCCTTCGACAAGACCGGCACCCTGACCACGGGACGGCCGTCGCTGACCGCGGTCGTCCCCCTGCCCGGTGCGGGCTGGGACGAGGCCGTGCTGCTCGGACGGGCGGCGGCGGTCGAGCGCCTGTCGGAGCACCCCCTGGCGGAGGCGGTCGTCGCCGCCGCCCGCGAGCGCGGCCTAGCCGTGCCGGAGGTGACCGGCTTCCGCTCCGTCACGGGCCGCGGCGTGGCCGCCCGGATCGGGGACGAGCCGGGCGAGACGGCGGTCGGCGGCGAGGGGCTCTTCGCCGAACTCGGCATCCCCGTCGGCGACGCCGCGCGGGCGACCGCGGACCGGCTCCGCGACGCCGGCCAGACCGCCATCTTCGTCGGCGACGCCACCGGGGTGCGCGGGGTGCTCGCCGTCGCCGACGCCGTCCGCCCGGAGGCCGCGGCGGCGGTCGCGGCGCTGCGACGGATGGGCGTGCGGCGGACGGTGATGCTGACCGGCGACGATCCCCGGGTCGCGGCCGCCGTCGCGGCCCAGGTCGGGATCGACGAGGTCCGCGCCGGTCTCCTGCCGGAGGAGAAGCTGGTCGCCGTCCGCGAGCTGCTGGCCGGCGGGTCGGTGGCGATGGTCGGCGACGGGGTCAACGACGCGCCGGCGCTGGCGACGGCGACCGTCGGGGTGGCGATGGGCGCGGCGGGCACCGACGTCGCGCTCGAGACGGCGGACGTGGTGCTGATGGCCGACGACCTCTCGCGGCTGCCGGCGGCGGTCGGGCTGGCGCGGCGCACGCGGCGCACGATCCGGCAGAACCTGGCGTTCTCGCTGGGCGTGATCGCCCTCCTCGTCGCCTCGACGCTCTCGGTCGGGATCCCGCTCCCGCTCGGCGTCGTCGGCCACGAGGGCAGCACCGTCCTCGTCGTCCTGAACGGCCTCCGGCTGCTGCGTGCCGGGCGGTAGGTGTCGAGTCGACCGGCGACCGGTCGCGACGCGCCCGCATCGTTCGAGATACGAACGGGCTACGACCCCTTACACCTACCCGGGTCGTAACCCGTTCGTATCCTTATGTTCACCGGGCTGGCTAGCTCGACGCCCTGCATCCCACGCCCCATGCCCCAGCGACGGGGCGGCCGGTGCCGCACCACGCCTCCGAACGGGCCGGGTCCCCGCCGGACGAGAATGGCGCAGGGTTCCACCCCGTCATTCCGAATCTGGAGGACGGGAGGAGGAATCGAGAGCGCACCGGAAGCCAGGCCTTCCCAGGGCAAGTCCCGAGGCCAGAGGCTCGGGCACCGCGCCAGCCGACGTTAACTGGGGCTGACGAGCGCAACAGGTTGTACGGAATCCGGGTGATCGCCTGGGCTTCGCCCGCCAGTCCCGCAGCCGGCTTCAGCCGGCTTTGTTCGGGAGCCTCTGACCTCGGGGCTCGGCCCCGGGCGGGAGACGCCGCCGACACGCCCCCATACCACCACCGAAGAGACGGACCGCGACGTAAACTCCGAGCACCCCACAACGAACTACCCGACTACTCCTTGCGGAACAGGCAGGCGCAGGCAGACAAGATCGCTGGGCACGATCAATTCGAGGAGCGGGCTGGCATGGGGCCCGCCACCGTGGGGAGACGCGGGGTAGCATGGGCAATAGGTGATCCGGTCATTGCCGGGGCGTCGCCCGGCGGGTCCGCGGGCTTCGGCCGACTTCGTGTCCGAGCCGCTGACCTTGGGGCTTTCCCCGGGCCCGACCCATCCCGTGTCCCGATCCCTCACCCCACCCGGATTCAGCCTGACCTTGGGGCTCTCCCCGCCTGGGCCCGGCCTTTGGCGCACCCCGATGCCACCACCGACCAGCAGGATTCCGGATGGTGGGCGAGCCCCAGCCGTTGGCCGTGTCGCCCGGTCCCGCTACTCCTCGATGTGCTGGCCGCCGAGCGTCTGCAGGAGCCGGTTCGCCCAGGCGAACATCGCCGCGGCGTGGGCGACATCCAGGATCTCCAGGTCGGAGAAACCGGCATCCCGCAGTGGCGCAAGGTCGGCCCCGGTCAGGGCGGCCGGGTCCCGGGTCAGCTTCGCCGCGAAGTCGACCAGCGCCCGCTCGCGCCCGGGGAGTTCCGTGTCCACGCCCTCGTCGAGCAGCCGCCGCATCAGCGCGCGGTTCCTGGTCAGCCCCTCGTAGGCCCGGGCGTGGACGGACGCGCAGTAGACGCAGCCGTTGACGCGGGAGGTCGCGACCGCCGCCAGCTCGAGGTCGGCCTTCGGGGACCCGTCCTCGGTGCCCGCCAGCGACTGCCGGAAGAGCTTGTGGCGGGCCCTCAGGGCGGGCGCGTCGTGGGCGAGCGTCGCCCAGTAGGGCCGGCCCCGGGGCGACGTCGCGATCTCGTCGACGATCGCCCGCTGCTCCTCGGTCGGGCCGACCTCGTCGACCGTCTCGACCCACGGCGTCCAGTCAACGTACCTGGTCGTGAAGCGCGGCAGCGTGGCCATCGGCTCAGGCCCCCTCGTCGAACAGGCGGACCGCGTGGAGCACGCGGACCTGGAAGCTCAGAAAGGCGATCAGCTGGGAGAGGGTCACGATCTCCGGCGTGCCCAGCCCGGCCGCCCGCAGGGCGTCGATGTCCGTCCGCTCGGCGTCGCGCGGGGCGGTCGTCAGCAGGTCGACGTGGCGCAGGATGGCCTCCTCCCGCGGCGACAGTGCCGAGCAGGCCGGGAACAGCTCAATCGCGACCACGTCGTCCCCGGTCCCCCCGGCGGCACGGAGGCGATCCCGGTAGAAGGTGGCGAGCGCCGGGTGCGGCGTGAGCACCGCGACCCGGAGGGCGACCATCTCGCGCTCCCGCCGGCTCAGGCCGCCCGGGTCGGCCGGCTCCAGCAGGGCCTCGAGCGTGCCCTGGGCGTAGGCGGTGAGCTCGGGCCGCCGGGCCCGCAGCGCCGCCGCCGCCGACCCCGGCGCGATCCCGGCCACCGCGTCGATCACGTCCCGGGTCCGCGTCGCGGTCTCCGGGGTCGGTGTCTGGGTGTAGGTCTGGGTGTGGGTCTGGTCCATCGTCGTACTCCTCGGGCACGGGCGGGTCGTGGACCCATCCCCGGACCGGCACGGTTGCCGCCTCCGGCCGGAGACCGCCCTGGCGTTCTTGTTCTATCGTGATGAACGATCCGATGGGCGTGGTGTGAGTTGGCGCGGTTGGCGGCGAGTCAGGGGCACCGGGAAGGGCCGAGGATGGCCGGCCACGCTTCCTGAACCCGGGTGATCCGTGGGACTTCGGCTAGCCGGTCCGTAGCCGGCTGCGGCCGGCTTTGTTCCTCAGCCCGGGGCTCCGCCCCGGACGGGACCGGCCGTCCCCGCGCCCTCGATTCCTCCACCGGTCATCCCGATTCGGTACCAGGCGCCGGCCACTCAGGTGCCGGCCACCGCGTTGATGATCGCGCCGGCCACGATCAGGACGGTGATCAGGATCGCGGCGATCGTCAGCGTGCGCCGGTCGTCGGGGTTCATCGGTCTCGTCCCTCCTGGTCGCCCGCCGCCCGGACCACGCGGACGGTCGCGACAGTGTCCGACCCCCGGGAGCGTCCCCGCAAGGACGACGCGCCGACCCGACCCGATCCACGTCCGGTGTCCTGGGCGCCGCTGCCTGGTTCGGCACCCGTCCGGTCCGCCGAGCACCGGCGCCTGCGGTAACGAAGCGCCAGGGCCATCGGGGGATGAGAGACCCGGTCGGTCCCGGCCATCACGGTGGCCGGGACCGACCGGGTCGAAGGTCAGACGGGTCTTCCCCTGTCCGTCTCCGCCGCTACCCGGTGTGGCCGCGGAGGCGGTTGTAGGTCGCCACCTGCTCCGGCGTGAGGGTCTCGCGCGTCGTCAGGTGGGCCTGGAGATGAACGGTCGCCAGTTCGCCCCGGAGCCGGCTGACCTCCTCGACCCGTACCGACAGCTCGACGGTCCCGATCGCGCCCGTTCGGAGGTCGGTCTCCAGCGCCGCCTGCGCGGCGAGGTAGCGCTCCCCGGCGAGGATCGCCTCGCCGCGCATCGCGTCGAAGATGGCCTGGAGCTCGGCCGTCTGCGCCGCCGTGAGGCCCAACTCGGACCCGAGGTCGAGGGCATGACGGGGCCCGGGGATGCCGTTCGCCTCCGCCGGCAGCGCGAGGCCGGCCCCCTCCCCCCGCTCGATCTGCGCGACCTCGTCGGGGGTCAGCGCCTGGATCGCGTCGGCCGCCGCGGCCGGCGTCGCCCCGCCGGTCAGCTCGGCGCGGATCCGGGTCAGCGCCGCGATCTCCGCCTCCTGGGCGTCGATCACCCGCTGCGCGACCTCCCGGATCTCCGGGTGCGTGGCCATCGTCAGGGCGTCGCGCGACGCCTCGATGGCGCTCTGGTGGTGCGGGATCGTCAGGTCGATGAAGGCCAGGTCGGGGTCGGCCGCGGCGCAGAGCGCGGCCACCTGGGTCGCCGCGTCCATCTGGGCCATCATCTCGTCCATGGGGACGGAGACGGACGGCATCATGTCGCCCATTGTGCCCATCATCGCGTCGTCCATCGGCATCGGGTCCGGGCTGCCGTAGAACCGCTCGCGGTAGCCGCGCAGTTCCTCGATCTCCGGGCCCTGCGTGTCGATGATCTGCTGGGCGATGGCCCGCAGCTCCGCGTTCTCGAGCCGGGGCAGGGCGGCCTCCGCCATCGCCAGGATGGCGGCGTGGTGGGGGATCATCATGTCGAGGTACATCTGGTCGAACTCGACGGCCATCGCCCCCATGTCGTGGCCGTGACCGGCCGCGGCGGTGGGCGACGCGGCGTGCCCCGTCGTCCCGTGGCCCTCGGCGTCGTGGTCGGAGCCGTGGGCGGCCGTCGGCGTGGCGCCCTGGTCCGTCGTGCCGTGTCCCATGGCGCCGTGGTCCATCCCGGAGGTCGGGGTGGCCGCCGTTGGGTCGCACGGGTCAGCGGGGACGGGCGTCGCCTGGCGAGCGAGGCGTGGGACATCGGCGGCCGCCCCTGTGGCGGCGACGATCCCGGCGAGGGTGGCGGCGAGGGTGGCGGCGAGGAGCAGGGCGACCAGGATCGGTCGCCGGCGGGTGGTGCGGTGCATTCGACTGGTTCCTCCATGCGCGTGGGCCGTGCGCGTGCGGCACGGCGAGACCCCGGGGGTCGTGCCTCCGGGCGGCTCTCAGCGAGGAGGTCGGCCTAGATCCGGTACACCTGCAGCAGCGCGCGGCGGACGCCGGGCGGCGCTCCTGGAGCACGCCAGGACGGCGTAGGCATCGGGTCGCGGCCGGCGGGAAGGCTCCAGACCGCGGCCACGCCGGCGACCGGAAGCGACCCGGTGGTTTCCCTCAGTCCCGAGCGTCGAACCGCGGTCCGGGTAGCGGCGCAGGCGCTCCCATGGCCCGGCGGCTCCACGACGACGGACGGGCCAGGGTCGCGCCCATCGAGCCGGTCGGGAGCCGGATCGGTCCGGATCGATCGGTCGTCGCGGGCGTAGGCCCGGTGGGGGTGCGCCGGATGGGTGTGCTGAGCGTTCGCATGGGAGCGGGGCCGTCCCCGATGTGCCGCCACGTCGCGCTCCCCGTTGGACGGGGAGTTGACCGCGGCGGCGTGGGCGCCGGTCGCCATCAGACCGTCGTGCCCAACGAGCAGGAGGACCAGGGGGAGGGCGACGAGCCAGGCCCGTCGCCCGGACGGCGCTCGGAGTGGGAGGCGACGCGGGGGCAGGCTTCGTCCCATCGGCCCCCCGTCGTGCGATACCGGCCAGCCGCGGGAGGTCACCGGCGCGAGCGCTGGCCGGGGATACCGACCGCGGCGACGCCGGGCGTGAGAGGGGATCGGCCGCCGCCGGCACTGACGGCGGCCGCCCTGGGACGCGCCCACGATCACCGTGGGCGCGTCCCGCACCGACGGTGCCGCCGGACGCCGACTCCTCACCGACGCTACGCCCCGGAGCCCAGGTCCAGCCGGCGGAGGAGCTGGGCGTTGAGGGCCACCACGATCGTCGAGAAGCTCATCAGCAGGGCACCGACCGCCGGCGCCAGGGTGAATCCGACCGGCGCCAGGACCCCCGCCGCGAGCGGGATCGCCAGGAGGTTGTAGCCGGCGGCCCAGCCCAAGTTCTGGATCATCTTCCGGTAGCTGGCCCGCGAGAGCGCGATCACCCCGACCACGGCCCGCGGGTCGCTGCTGGCCAGGATCACCCCGGCGGACTCGATCGCGACGTCGGTGCCGGCGCCGATCGCGATCCCGACGTCGGCCCGGGCGAGCGCCGGGGCGTCGTTGACCCCGTCGCCGACCATCGCCACCCGCTCACCGCGCCGCTGGAGCTCGGTGACCTTTCCGTCCTTGTCCTCCGGCAGGACCTCGGCGAAGACCTCGTCGACGCCCAGGTCCCGTCCGACGGCCTCGGCGACCGGGCGGGCGTCGCCCGTGATCATCACGACCCGGACGCCCCGGCGGTGCAGGTCCGCGACCGCCGCCTTCGACTCCGGTCGGACCTCGTCCTCGAGGCCCAGCGCGCCGACGACCCGTCCGTCGCGGACCACGTGGAGGACGGCCGCCCCGCGGCTCGTCCAGGCCTCGGCCGACGCCGCAAGGTCGGCCGGCACGGCCAGCCCGCGCTCCCGGAGGAGGGCCGGGCCGCCCACGGCGACCGCGTCGCCGTCGACGGTCGCCTCGGCGCCCCGACCGGCGATCGCTCGGAAGTCGGTCGCCCGCAAGGGGCGCAGGTCCCGCGCGGTGGCCGCCCGGACGATCGCCCGCGCCAGCGGGTGCTCGCTGTCGGCCTCGACCGCCGCGGCCAGCCGCAGCAGCGCGTCGTCGTCGCCGTCGACGGCGGCCACCCCGCTGACCACGTGCTCGCCCCGCGTCAGGGTGCCGGTCTTGTCGAAGAGGACCGTGTCGACGGTCCGCATCCGCTCCAGGGCGAGGCGGTCCTTGACCAGGATCCCGCGCTTGGCCGAGATCGAGGTCGAGAGCGCGATCACCAGCGGGATCGCCAGCCCGAGCGCGTGGGGGCAGGAGATCACCAGCACCGTCACGGTGCGCGTGACGGCCTCGTCGATCTCCCCCAGCAGCGCCCAGGTCGCGAACGTCGCGACACCGGCGCCGACCGCGACATAGAAGAGGAGCGCGGCGAAGCGGTCGGCCAACGCCTGGGCGCGGGACCGCGACGTCTGCGCCGCCTCGACCAGGCGCTGGATGCCGGCCAGGGCCGTCCCCTCACCGACGGCGTCGACGCGGACCCGCAGGGCGGAGCCGGCGACGACGGTGCCGGCGACGACGCGGTCGCCGGCGCCCTTCTCGACCGGGCGGGACTCGCCGGTGAGCATCGACTCGTCGAGCGTGGCCCGGCCGTCGACGATCGCGCCGTCGGCCGGGACCCGAGCCCCAGGACGGATCAGGACGACGTCGCCGGCGGCGAGCGTGGCCAGCGGCACCGTCTCGGTGCCGGCGGCGGTGACGCGCTCGGCCTCGTCGGGGAGGAGGGCCGCCAGCGCGCCGAGGGCCCCCTGGGCCTGGCCGATCGCCTTCATCTCCTGCCAGTGCCCGAGCAGCATGATCACGACGAGGAGCGCCAACTCCCACCAGAACTCGAGGTCGAAGAGCCCAAGGGTGGTGGCGGCGCTGGCGGCGAAGGCGACGATGATCGCCAGCGAGATGAGCAGCATCATCCCCGGCTGGCGGGCGCGGATCTCCTGCCAGCCGCCGGCCAGGAAGGGCTGCCCGCCGTAGAGGAAGACGACCGTGCCCAGCACCGGCGCGATCAGCTCGCTGCCCGGGAACGCCGGCGCGGCGAACCCGAGCAGGTCGTCCATCCACTCGCGGACCATCTCGCTCCAGAGCACGACCGGGATCGCGAGGGCGAGCGAGAACCAGAACCGGTCCCGGAACATCGCCGGGCTGTGCCCGGCGTGCTTGTCGTGGCCGGCGTGGGCGCCCTGACCGGTGTGGGCGCCGTGACCGGCGTGGGCGGCGTGGGCGCCCGCGGCCGGGGCCTGGAAGTCGAGGTCACGCGGGTCGGCCAGGGAGCCGCGGTGCACGCCGCCATGCTCGTCGTGGGACATCCCGTGCTCGGGGTGGCCGTGCTCGGGGTGGCTGGGCCGCTGGGTTGTCGCGGGGCCCTGTGAGGATGGGTGGGGGTGGGTCTGGGTGGAAGTGTTCATCGTCGCTTGCCGCCTATCGCGCGCCGGGTCGTGCTCGACGCGCCGTCCGGGGGAGGACCCCGGATCTAACGTCACCGCCGCGCCGGGTAGCCTGCCTCGTCCAGAACCTCCCGGATCCGCGCCTCCGAGACGCGGTCCGGGTCGAACTCGACCAAGACCTGCTTGGTCGTCGCATCGGCCTCGGCGCGACGGACGCCGTCGAGGGTGCCGAGTGCCGTCTGGACCGTGGCGACGCAGTGGCCGCACGAGATGTCGGGGGCCGTCAGGGTCGCCTGCTCGGTGGTGGTCGTCATCGGTCTTCTCCCGGCGCTCGCCATTCCTCATACCCGCGCGGGGTATCATGCTCTGATGATACCCAAGGGGGGTATATAAGTCAAGCGTGCCCGCGTCGCTGCTAGGTGGTGCCTGGGCGGACGAGCCTCGTCCGCCCAGGCGTTGCTGCTGGGCCCAGATCGCGGGATCAGTGGGATCGGTTGGAGTGGCGGCGGTTCGCGCCGAGCCCCGCCAGCAGGACCAGGAGGAGGCCCGCCGCGACGGTCTGCCACCACGGGGCGTCGCTCGACCCGGTGTCGCTCGTCGTCCCGGCGCCGGTGTTGGGCAGGGCCCTGACCGGCTCCGCGGCGGGCTTGCCCGCGGTGGCGTCCGCGGCCGGCTTGCCCGTCGTTGGCTTCGCCGTCGGCGCGGGGGATGGCTCGTCGTCGATGGGCTCCTCGCCGACGGGCTCGTCGTCGACGGGCTCGTCGTCGGTCGGGAAGCTCTTGCGGTCGAGCGGATTCGTGCCGGCGCGGACCTCGACGCCGTCGCTGTAGCCGTCGAAGTCGGTGTCGACCTTGAGGGCGTCGGTGTCGTGGACGAGGACCTCCTCGCCGTCGCTCAGGCCGTCACCGTCGGTGTCGAGATCCGTCGGGTCGGTGCCGAGCGCAGCCTCGCGCTCGTCGCTGAGGCCGTCGCCGTCGGTGTCGCGGTCGGTCACCTCATCGCCGGGAACGCTGCTGGCGTCGTTGGGATCGGTGCCGGCGTCGATCTCGTCGGCGTCGCCGAAGCCGTCTTCGTCGGAATCGGCGGCGAGAGGATCGGTCTTGGAGACCTCCAGTTCGTCGCCGTCGCCGAGGCGGTCCCCGTCGGAATCGGCGGCAAGGGGGTCGGTACCGAACTCGCGGACCTCGAAGCCGTCGCTGAGGCGGTCGTTGTCAGAGTCGGCGTCATTCGGGTCGGTGCCGAGTTCGAGCTCCTCCTCGTCGCTCAGGCCGTCCTTGTCGGCGTCGAGGGTGACCCCGCCGTCGCTCGGGACGCTCTTCGGGTCGTTGGGGTCGGTGCCGGCATCGATCTCGGTGGCATCGTCAGTGCCGTCGCCGTCCGAGTCGGCGGCATTCGGGTCGGTGCCGTAGGTAAACAGTTCCTCCCCGTCGCCGATGCCGTCCTCGTCGGAGTCGGCGGCGATCGGGTTGGTGCCCCAGCCGTCCTCGCGGACTTCAGACCCGTCGCCGAGGCCGTCGCCGTCGGTGTCGAACTTGGCCGGGTCGGTGCCGAGCTCCAACTCCTCCTCGTCCATCAGCCCGTCGCCGTCGGCGTCGAGGTCGATAGCGGCCTGGGAGTCGTCGGGGGCGGCGTCCTGGGCCCAGGCGGTGCGCGGCCCGGCGAGCAAGGCCAGTGTCAGGACGGCGATGACGAGGCGAAGGATGCGGCGGTCATGCGTCAGGGAAATCATGGCGGGTGTCCTCCGTTGGGCGTCGGTGCGACTGGTCCGGACCAGGGTGGGGGTATGGGGGGACGGCATGGTGGGCATGGTGGTCTTCCCTGGTGGGGTGGCGCGACCGGGGGCGGGGACACCCCCCGCCCCCGATGGGGCGGCTAGTTCAGGTAGGCGGCGTAGACCCAGCCGTAGGTGCCGTTGTAGCCAACCTCGCGGAAGCCGTTGCTGTAGCCGGGCTGGAGGCTGACCTGCGTCCCGGCCGGGATCACCGCGACGATGGCGGCGCTCAGGCTCGGCTGGGCGCGGAAGTTGACGGCCGCGGTCGTCCGAGCCACGGGCACCGGCCGCGGACCCGGGCCGTCGTTCGCGACCGCGAGGTAGGCGTCGAACACCCAGCCGGCCAGGCCCTGGTGGATCACGTAGCGGAAGCCGTTGCGGACCGTGTCGCTGCGCTCGACCAGCGTGCCCCTCGCCAGGACGCGCAGCACCCGGTTGCTCGTCGAGGGGCCAGAGCGCAGGTTGACGGCGGCGGTCGTGACCCCGAGGCCGATGATGATCGGGTTCGTGCCGCCCCCGGTGGCCGGGACCAGGTAGTCACCGTGCGCCCAGCCGAGGTAGCCCTGGTACCAGACCTCGCGGAAGCCGTTGGCGACGCGTCCGCTCGCCGGCACCGTGGTGCCAGCCGGCATCACAGAGACGACCTTGTAGGAGGTGCCCGCGCCGGCGCGGAGGTTGAGCGCCGCGGTCGTCCGGTACGTCCCCTGGGCGGACGTCCCCTGGGCCGCGGCGCGCCCGGGCTGACCGGCAATCACGCCGGCCACGGCGAACCCGAGGCCAAGCGCTCCGCCGAGAACCGTTCGACGGGTGAGGTTCCGTCCGAGTGACGGTCCGAGGGTCGTGAGGGAAGAGCTCATCGCTGTCGTCCTTTCGTCTGATCCTTCGTCCGATTGGTGAGGACCACTGCCCCAACAGTAGGAATCTGGGCCGGAGTCGACATCGAGTGAACCGTCTAACCGCGATACCTAAACGCTGCGCGTCGCCCTACCTAGCGGGCACCAATCCCCAGCGCCGGCTCCCTAGGCCGGTCTATCGGAAGCGGGCCCAGCGGGGCTCGGGGTGGCCGGGGCCGCGGGCAGGTCTGAGAAGGGACTGGGGGCGTCGGCGTTGGCGGGCCAGGGCGTATCGGTCCGCGGGCGCACGGATGCTGGTCGAGGCTCGGCATCCGACCCCGCGTTCTGGCCGGTTCAAGTTCGAGCGCGCCTGACGTTGGCGGGCGCGCCGCGGTCGCGGCCAAGGCGAGCCATCACGGCGGTGCGCCGGTGATCAGACCGCGCGCGGCGACCCCGGCAGAGGCGCTCCCGTTGCCGGCCTCACCGGGGCTCGGAGTTGGCTCGGTTGCCACGGAGCGCCGAGGGCCAACCGGGGCGGTGTGGGACTCCTGGGGGCGGCCCAGCCTAACGGGTCCCGACGGCGCTCGCGATACGGGACCGGGGTGGACGGCGGTGCACGGGATCCGGTGGCCGGACCTGCCCAGGGGAGCCAGGGGGTTTCGTCGCGAGGCCGAGGGGGCGCGGCGGACGCCAGCTGGGTTCAGCCCTGCCACAGCCCCGGCGACCGATCGGCGCCCGGCCGACGCGGTCCAATCTCCTGGTGGCGGTCGCGATTCGGACGGCGGTGCCCCGGCGGCTCGGCCGACCGGGGTGGGCACATCCGTCAGGTCCGTTCCGAGATCGTTTCCGCGTCTGGTGCTGGCGGGGTCCGCGGGTGCCCTGTCGGCGTCGGGGGCGGGCCCGTGATCGCGATGCCGTGCCGGGCGGCCGTCGCGATCAGGTGCTCCAGCCCGGCCTCGTCCGTGGGGGGACCGACCGCGGTCACGAACCCCTCGCACCCGGCCGGGGCCAGCACGATCAGCAGCCGCGCCGTCCCGGTCTCGACCGCGTAGCCGTGCTCGGTGCCCCGCGGGAGGAGCAGGCAGGCGCCGGCGCCGACCCGGCGCGCCTCCCCGCCGACCCAGAACGTCAGCGCTCCCCCCAGCACGTAGACCACCTCATCCTCGTCGGCGTGGAGATGACGCGGCGGCTCGTGCCCCTGGACTTCGTCGAGCGCGACGAGCGCGAGCCGCCCGTCGGTCTCAGCGCCGTGGACGAACGTCGTCACCCGGCGTTCCCCGTGGCCGCCCCACTCGGCCATCGATTCCGTTCGGTCCATCGAGTTTGTCGTCCCATCGGTGCCCGGAGGCGCGGTCTCGTCCTGTCCCGAGTCTGGGGGACGGCCCGCGTTCGGACCACCAACGGGGCCCCCACATTGCCCCTACAGCACCACCAGGGGCGGGCGGCGGCGATGCGACGGGGCCCGTGTACGGAACGGTGTTCCGCGCTACCCTACGCGCCCACACAACGCAGACGGCCGAGGCGGATAAGGCGGCGGGTGGCCGATGGGCGAGGAACGGACCGGGGGCTTCGGCGCCCGTCTTCGGGCGCTGCGGGAGGCCGCGGGACTGACGCAGGAGCTGCTGGCGGAGCGAGCGGGGCTGACCGCGAATGCGGTCGGCGCCCTGGAGCGGGGGGAGCGGCGGCGCCCCTACCCCCACACCGTCCGCGCGCTCGCCGACGCGCTGGGGCTCGGCGACGCGGGGCGCGCGGCGCTGGCCGAGTCCCTCCCGCCGCCCGACCGCGCGACGGCGTCGCCGGAGACCCTCGCCGCGCCGTGTCTCCCCACGCCGCCGACTCGCCTGATCGGGCGCGAGCGCGAGGCGGCCGCGCTCGCGGACCTGCTGACGACCCCCGAGCCGCGCCTGGTCACGCTCACCGGTCCTGGTGGCGTGGGGAAGACGAGGCTCGCCCTCCACGTCGCGGCCGAGGTCGCCGACAGCGTTCCCGACGGGGTCGTGCTGGTGTCCCTGGCCCCGATCGCGGACCCCACGCTGGTCGTCCCAACGATCGCCGAGGCGTTGGGCCTGCGGGAGCCAAGCGGGCGCGGGAGCGGCGACGCCGTGCGCGCGTACCTGCGGACGCGGCGGCTGCTGTTGGTGCTGGACAATGTCGAGCACCTCCTGGCGGCGGCGTTGGAGATCGCCGACCTGCTCGCGGCGTCCCCGGGACTGCGGATCCTGGCCACGAGCCGGGCCCCCCTGCACGTGCGTGGCGAGCAGGAGTATCCGGTCGGGCCGCTGGCCCTGCCCGACCTGTCCCGAGTGCCGACGCCGGAGGGGGCGTTGGCCTCGTCCGCGGTGCGACTCTTCGTGGAGCGCGCCCGTGAGGTCTCACCCGCCTTCGCGCTCACGTCGGCCAACGCCGCCGCGGTCGCGGCGATCTGCCGGCGGTTGGACGGGTTGCCGCTGGCCATCGAGCTGGCGGCGGCGTGGACCAAGGTCTTGCCGCCGACGGCGCTGCTGGCCCGACTGGACCAATCGCTGCCGATCCTGGCCGGGGGAGTCCGCGACCTGCCCGAGCGGCAGCGGACGATGCGGGACGCCGTCGCCTGGAGCTACGGTCTGCTTTCCCCGGCCGAGCAGGCGCTCTTCCGACGTCTCGCGGTGTTCGCGGGTGGCTTCGACCTGGCCGCGGCGGAGGTCGTCGCCGGCACGCCGGAGGTCCTCGGGGTGAGCGCCCTGGAAGGCGTCGCGTCACTGCTCGACAAGAGCCTCCTGCGGCCCGCGGGCGGGCCGGACGACGTGGAGATCGCCGGGCCACGCTTCGCGATGCTGGAGACGATCCGCGAGTTCGGGTTGGAGCGGCTCGGGGCGGAGGGCGAGGACGGGGAGACGCGGCGGGCGCACGCCGCGTGGTTCCTGGCGCGGGCGGAGGACGCGGCGGGCGGGTTCTACACCGCCCGGGAGCCGGCGGTCCTCGACGACCTCGATCGCGAGCACGACAATCTCCGGGCGGCGCTCGGCTGGGCGATCCAGAGCGGGAATGCCGAGACCGCATCCCGGCTGGTCGGTGCCCTGTGGTGGTTCTGGGGGATCCGGGGCTCGCTCAACGAGGGGGGCGGCTGGCTGGAACGGGTCCTCCCGCTGAGCCAGAACGCCTCGCCCGCCAGCCGGGCCTCGGTGCTGCTGGCCGGCGGCATGCTGGCCTGGGCGCGTGGCGACGTGGATCGGGCCGTCGTGTTCCTCGAGGACGCGCTGGCGGGTTGGCGCGCGCTCGGCGACCAGCGTCGGGTGAGCCAGTCGCTGCACCACCTGGCCCTGGTGGCCTGGACGCGGGGCGACTTCGTGCGGGTCGGCGAGTTCGCCGAGGAGGCGCTCGCGGCCGCCCGCGCCGCGGGCGACGAGGTCGCGGTCGGGACCGCCCTCGTCGCGGTCGGCACCGCGCTCCTCCGCCAGCGCGAGCTGGACCGCGCGCGGGTGCCGCTGGAGGATGGCCTGGCCCGGTTCCGCGCCACGGGTTATCGGCGCGGCGTCGCCTGGGCGCTCCAGCACCTCGCCGAGATCGCCCAGGAGGAGGGCGACATCCGGGGTGCGGCCGAGCTCCGGCACGAGACGATCACGCTGTATGGGGACCTGCGGGACCGGTGGGGCCTGTTCGAGGAGGTCGCCTCGCTCGGCACCCTGGCGGCGAGGTGCGGGCGGTCGAACGACGCGGTCCGGCTGCTCGGGGCGGCCGAGGGGTTCCGCGAGACCGCCGGTGTGGTCCCGCAGAACCGCCTCGCCTCCTACAAGGAGACGCTCGGGAGGCTGCGCGCCGAGGTTGACGAGGGGACCTTCGCGACCGCCTGGGCGGCCGGTCGGTCCCTCTCGCTCGAGGCGGTGGTCGAAGACGCGTTGGCCGTCGCGGCGGCGCTCGTCGGGACCGGAGACGCCGCCCGGCAGCGCGTCGCCGCCCCGCCGTCGCCGCCGGCGGGCCTTAGCGCCCGCGAGGTCGAGGTGCTCCGCCTGATCGCCCAGGGACTCACCAACGCCCAGATCGCCGAGGCGCTCTTCATCAGCCCGCGGACCGTCCACGCCCACCTGAACCATCTCTATGCCAAGCTGGGCACCAGCTCCCGCGCCACGGCGACCCGCTTCGCGATCGAGCACGGGCTCGCCTGAGCCGCGCTCGATCGCGTGGCGTTACTCAGACCCTCCGTCCGCTCGTGCCCCAGGGCCGAACTGCGGCGACGGCACCTCGACAGTACCCGTGGGCATCGCCGGATAGGCGACACGAGCGGGGCGAGCCGTCGGCCCGTCGCCCTGGGCTCGGCGTGCAGGGGCTTGGAAGATACAGGATCGGGCTGGGCCGGCGGGGCGTGGCGCTGGTCCTGGCCGTGATACGGCATCCGGTTGTGCGGTGGTGGTATCGGTGGCGGGCGGTGCCCGGGTCCGCCCGGGGAAAGCCCCGAGGTCAGAGGCTCAGGAACCAAGCCGGCCGAAGCCGGCTGCGGACCGGCCGGCCGAAGTCCGGGTGATCACCCGGAATCCGTATGAGTCTCCTCCGGGCCAGAGCGGGGGATCAGGAACGATGCCGGCCGCGGACCGGCCGGTCACCGTGGCGGGAGACCCCGGGGACCACCCCGCGATCGTCGTCCCGTCTGCTCGCGGTGAGGCGGGGTTGCCCCCCGGAGCCCAGGAACCTGGCCTCGGGGGGCATCTCGGGCGTCGCAGGCGCTGACCCGGATCCCGCCGGGTTTGCCGGTCCTCCGGCTCGGCCCCGGGCCGGCCTCGCCGCCAACCGGGCGCGAGAGGGACGGGGGACTGAGCGACGTCCGACGCGCCGGCGTCGGCGCCGCCTGCTACGCGACCTCGACGACGAACGGTGCGGTGATCACCCGGTCGCCGTGGCTGACCTGGACCCAGAGCTTGTAGCGACCCGGCGCGGGGAAGGTGTGCTCGACGGCGAGGTCCGGCCCGAACGCCGCCGGCAGCCCGTGGCCCGCTTCCTCCGCCTCGCCCTGCGTCGAGGTCTCCGCGTGGTCGTCGGCCGCCGCTGTCGCCGCGATCTCGCCGTGGGTGTGGGCGAAGGCGCCGCCGTCCTCGGCGACGATCGCGACGTGGGCGGCCGCGCCCAGGTAGGGCGCGAGGTCGGTCACCGGCTGCCCGTCCTGGGTGACCGTCACCGCCAGGCGCGTCGACTCGCCGACCCGGATCGTCCCCGGGTCGCCCAGGGCGACGGTCAGCCCATCGACCGTCTTCGGCGCGGTGTCGGGCGCAAGGGTCGCCGCCTGGGTGGTCGGCGCGCCGACGACGAGCTCCCGCCGGTCGAGGACGGTCCGGCCGTCGCGCACGAACTCGTCGTAGAGGAGGTAGGTCCCGGCGCTCGGCAGGGTCGTGTCGACGCGGTAGCTCCCGTCCGGCCCGAGCTCGGGGTGGATGTGCTGGAACGTCCCCAGGTCCCGGCTGACCAGGATCAGGTGCATCGGTCGCTGGTGGTCGAGCGGCAGATCCGTCACCGCCTCGCCACTCGCCTCGTCGACGACGCGGTAGCTCAGCGCCACCGGCTGCCCGGGCTGGGGCGCGGCCGGCGCGCTCGTCCACTCGACGCGGACCCCGGCCGCCTCGGGCGCCACCACGCCGGCCGCGCCGGCCGCGCCGGACGGGTCGGTCATGCCGGCGTGGTCGTCCGCCGCGCCGGCCTCGTGGTCGTCGCCCGTCGTGACTTCCGCGTGGTCGCCCATCGCCGAGGTCACGCCCATGCCGGCTCGGTCGCTGAGCCAGAGCGCGCCAGCGCCGATCGCGAGGGCCAGCACGCCGATCGCGACCAGATAGCCGCCGTCGGCGAGGCGTGTGCGCAGCGGCGGGTGGAGGATCTCCCGCGCGCTCGCCGGCCGGGTGAAGCCGTGCAGGCGCAGGGCGTTGGTGACGACGCTGACCGAGCTCATCGCCATCGCGGCCGCGGCGAGCACCGGGTTGAGGAGGATGCCGGAGGCGGGGTAGAGCGCGCCCATCGCCACCGGGACCAGCGCCACGTTGTAGGCGAAGGCCCAGAACAGGCCCTGCTTGATCGTGCCGACCGTCCGCCGCGAGAGGGCGATCGCCGAGACGATCCCGCGCAGGTCGCCGCCGATCAGGGTGACGTCGGAGGCGGCCATCGCCACGTCGGTCCCGGTGCCGATCGCGATCCCCAGGTCGGCCTGGGCCAGCGCCGGCGCGTCGTTGATCCCGTCGCCGACCATCGCCACGACCTTGCCCCGGCCCTGCAGCTCGGCCACCGTCGCGGCCTTCTGCTCCGGCAGCACCTCGGCCAGGACGTGCTCGATGCCGACCTCTCGGGCGATCGCCTCGGCGGTGGCCCGGTTGTCGCCGGTCAGCATCCAGACGTCGAGGCCCAGCGCCCGGAGCTGCTCGACGGCCTCGCGCGACTCCGGCTTGAGGGTGTCGGCGACGGCGATCAGGCCGGCACCCTCGCCGCCGACGGCGACGTACATCGGCGTCGCGCCGCCCCGGGCGAGGTCCTGCCCGCGCTCTTCCAGCCCGTTCAGGTGGACCCCGGCCTGGGCCATCAGCGCCCGGTTGCCGAGCAGCACGTCGCGGCCCTCGACCCGACCCTGGACGCCCTTGCCGGTGACCGAGGCGAACCCCTCGGCGGCCGGCAGCACCAGCTGAAGCTCGCGCGCCCGGCCCACGATCGCCTCGCCCAGGGGGTGCTCCGAGCCGACCTCGACCGCCGCCGCCAGCCGCAGCAGGTCGTGCTCCGACAGGCCGTTGCTCGGCACGACGCCGGTCACGGTCGGCTTGCCGCGGGTCAGCGTCCCGGTCTTGTCGAGCACGATGGTGTCGATCCGCCGCGCCTGCTCGAGCGCCTCGCCGCCGCGGACCAGCACGCCGTGCTCGGCCGCCTTGCCGGTGCCGACCATGATCGCCGTCGGCGCCGCCAGCCCCAGCGCGCAGGGGCAGGCGATCACGAGCACCGCCACCGCCGCCGAGACGGCGAAGGTCAGCCGCGGGTCCGGCCCGAGGATCAGCCAGCCGAGGAAGGTCAGCAGCGCCAGCACCAGGACCGCCGGCACGAAGTAGCCGGAGATGGTGTCGGCCAGGCGCTGCATCGGCGCCTTGGAGCCCTGGGCGTCCTCGACCAGCTTGACGATCTGGGCGAGGGTGGTGTCCTTGCCGACCTTCGTCGCCCGGAAGACGAAGCCGCCGGTCTTGTTCAGCGTCGCGCCGATCACGGCGTCGCCGGGGCCCTTCTCGACTGGGATGCTCTCGCCGGTGAGCATGCTCTCGTCGAGCGCGGAGCGCCCCTCGGTGACCACGCCGTCGACGGGGACCTTCTCGCCGGGGCGGACCCGGATCAGGTCGTCGACCCGCAGCGCCGCGACCGGCACGTCCTGCTCGACGCCGTTGCGGATCACGCGGGCTGTCTTGGCCTGGAGCCCCATCAGGGCCCGGATCGCGGCGCCGGTCCGCTTCTTGGCGCGGGCCTCCAGCCAGCGGCCCATCAGGATCAGGGCGATGATGATCACCGCCGACTCGTAGTAGAGGTGCTGCTCGAAGCCCCAGTCGGCGGCCCGGTCGGGCCAGAGCGTGACGAAGGCGCTGTAGCCGTAGGCGACGCTGGTGCCGACCGCCACCAGGGTGTTCATGTTCGTGCCGCCGTGCCTGGCGGCGGCCCAGGCGGCCTGGTAGAAGACCTTGCCGGCCCAGAACTGGACGGCCGTGGCGGCGATCAGGAGGAACGGCGCCAGGTCCGCCATCGGGATCCCGAGCGGCACGTACATCAGCGCCATCATCACGGCGCCGACGGCGAGGCTGACCAGCGACTTGCGCCGCAGGTCGTCGATCTCGTGCTGGCGCTCCAGCTCGCGGGCGTCGGCCTCGTCGGCGGCGGGCCCGGCCGCGGCGTCGGCCGCCGGGTCGGCGAGCGCCTCGCTGGCCGGCGCCGGGACCGCGCCGACCTTGTAGCCGGCCTTCTCGACGGCGGCGCGCAGCTGGCCCAGGTCGGCCACCGCCGGGTCGAAGGCGACGGTCGCCTTCTCGGTCGCGAGGTTGACGCCGGCCGCGCCGACGCCGGGGACCCTGGTCAGCGCCCGCTCGACGCGCCGCACGCACGAGGCGCAGGTCATCCCCTCGATCGGCAGGACGACCTCGCCCCTGCCGGCCGCCGTGGGCGGCGCGACGGGGGCGACCGTTGGAGGCGCCGCAGGGGGAGGCGCCGCCGGCAGCGGGCGCACGCCGTAGCCCGCCTTCTGGACGGCCGCCGTCAGATGCTCGGGGCGGACGGTCGCCGGGTCGAAGCGGACCGTTGCCTTCTCCGTCGCCAGGTTGACGCTCGCCTCCTGGACGCCGTCGACCCTGGCGAGGGCCTTCTCGACCCGGCGGACGCAGGAGGCGCACGTCATGCCGGTGATCGGCAGGGTGGCCTCGCTGACCGCGCCGCCGCTCGGCCGCCCGCCCTCGGCGGCGCCCACGGGGACGGTGGGAGTCGGTGTCGGTGAGGCAGCGGTGTTCGGCGTTGGCATCGAGGGATCCTATCCCGGTGAGCGCACCCTTCGGTGGCCGCGGCGATACCCCGGCTGGGTACTACTCGAATGGTACCCGAGGGGGGTATAATGGTCAAGGCAGGCCTTCCCGGGTCTCCGCGCGGCTCGGCAGTTTCGACGAGACCCTCTCAGCGGTGGGGCGGCGATCGCCTCGGGCGGCGAGGGCCGAGCGACGACGTCCACCACGGGGCAACGGAGTAGCACACGATGCACGACACGATGACCACCGGCGCGACCGTCGCGACGGACGGGGCGGCTCCCTTCCGGCGCTCGACCTCCTACGCGACCGACAAGGCGAAGATCCTGGCCAGGCTGCGCCGGATGGAGGGGCAGGTCCGGGGCCTCCAGCGGATGGTCGAGGAGGACCAGTACTGCCTCGACGTGCTGACCCAGCTCTCGGCGGTGATCGCCGCCGCCCGCGGCACCGGGCTGCTGGTGCTTGAGGACCACATCCGCGGCTGCGTCGTCGGCGCCGACGCCGACAACCGCGAAGCCGTCCTCGACGAGCTGAGCGGCGCGATCGAGCGCTTCACGCGGACGGTCGGCTAGCCGAGTCCGCAGACGACACACCGTTCGACCGACGGCCCGTCGTCACGACCCCTAGCAGGGTGCTGAAAAACCTCATTGCTGCCTGTGGTATGTTGCGCCAGTGGAGACGCTGGAGACCAACGCACGCCTGCGTTCGGCGCGCTGGCAGCGGGGGGCGGACCGGCTGGCGCGGTGGGCCTGGCCGGTCCTGCTCGCTGCGGTCGCCCTCGCGCTCGCGGGCGGCGTGGCCGTCGCCGCCTGGGCTTCCGATACCGAGGAGCCCGAACCAGTCGTGGACGAGTGCGAGGACCCCCCGTGCTTCGGGGGCGGGGGGCTGCCCGGCCTCTCCGACCTCCCCGTCGTCCTCCCAGTCCTCGGCTACGGCCTCGCGATCGCCCTCGGCCTGCCCAGCGTGCTGGCCGGCGGCTGGGACCTCCTGCGGGGGCGCTGGGGGGCCGGGGGGCGGCGGCTGCTCGCGTTCGTGGGGCCGCTGCTGGTCCTGGTCGGGACCGAGGTCGTTCCGCACGTGATCAGCCCCTGCCTGCCCGCCGAGTTAGGCGCCGGCTGGCAGCCCGGCGTCTGCGAGCGCCAGGAGCACGGCGGCCTGGACGTCGGGGACCGGTGGCATGCGCTGGACCACGCGCTCGTCGGGGCGGTGCCGATGGCGGCCCTGTACTGGCTGGCGCTGCGCCGCTGGCGCCCGGAGTTGGCACTGCGCCGCGTGGTGTGATCCCCGCGAGGGTGGCCGGGTTCGAGCGGGCCACCGATGGATCGGCGATGCGTGGTCGATGCAGTCCCCAGTTGAGCATGCTGGCCTTCGTTGATCTCGACGCCCGCATTCCCGCCAGCCATCCGCTGCGCATCATCAGGCGGCTCGTCGACTCGGCGCTCGCGGATCTCTCGCCGGTCTTCGACCGCATTTGCGCCGCCGGCGGGCGACCCTCCATTCCGCCGGAACGGCTGCTGAAGGCCAGCCCCCTGATCGCCCTTTACTCGATTCCAGGATCGCGAGGACGTGCCCTGCCGACATCATGATCCCTATCATCTCACGGAGACACTGGCCGGGACGATCGGCGCGGTGAACCGCTCCCGGCACACATCCGCGCCGCGGGAGACCCTGAGATCGGCTCCGGTGCCGGCCCGCCGTCGTTCGCCGAGCACGGTGTCGACCCGCGGCGCTCGGCCGACACGGAACCAATCGGGACAACACGGCCGTGCTCTAGGAAGGAGCCGGCCAAGATGCATTTGGCGGAATGATGTACTCATCGGTGTAAGAGCGATCAATCTGGCCAGACAACAGTCGAGATGGTGGTAAGAACGAGTATATTCCCGATCTTCTGAGCTGGGCACCGATTGACCTTGGCGTCAGCGTCCCGCAGAATCGAGGGATCGCGTCTCCATCCGTGTCGGAGGGAGCTGAGCCATGCCCGCCACCCTGGGCCCCGACCGCTCGGCCAGCCTTCCCGCCCCGCTCGCCCCGTTGGTCGGGCGGCGGCGAGAGATCACCGCCGTGACCGCGCTATTGCGCGACGGCGACGTCCGCCTGGTTACCCTCACCGGTCCCGGTGGGGTCGGGAAGACCCGGCTCGCGCTGAGCGCGGCCGCCGCCGTCGCCCCGGAGTTCTATGACGGCGTGCGGTTCGTCTCGCTCGCGCCGGTCGTCGACCCCGTCATGGTCGTCGCCACCCTGGCCCGGGCGGTCGGCGCGCGGGAGGACGGCGACCGTCCGCTCCTGGAGCGACTCGCCCTGGCCCTCGGCGGCCAGCGCCTCCTCCTCGTCCTCGACAACTTCGAGCAGGTCGTCGAGGCCGCGCCCCTGGTGGGCGACCTGCTTCGGGCGTGCCCCAGCCTGACGGCGCTCGTCACGAGCCGGGTCCGGCTGCGCGTGTCCGGCGAGCGCGAGTACCTGGTGCTGCCCCTCGGTCTCCCCGCGTTCGACGCAACGCCGACCGTGGACGAGGCCACCCGGTCCGACGCCGTCCGCCTCTTCGTCGGGCGGGCGCAGGCCGCCAACCCGGGCTTCGTGGTGACGTCCGAGAACGTCGGGGCCATCGCCGGGATCTGCTGGCGGTTGGACGGGGTCCCGCTGGCCATCGAGTTGGCCGCCGCCCGCGTCAAGATCCTCTCCCCCGCCGCCCTGCTGTCCCGGCTCGAGCGGCGGCTGCCACTGCTGACCGGCGGACCGCGGGACGCGCCGGACCGGCAGCGGACGATGCGGGACGCGATCGCCTGGAGCCACGATCTCCTCCTCGCTGAGGAGCGGGCCCTCTTCCGGCGCCTCTCGGTCTTCACCGGCGGCTGCACCGTCGAGGCGGCGCGCGCCGTGGGCGACCCGGAGGGCGATCTCGGGGTCGAGGATCTGGATCTCCTCGCCTCGCTCGTGGACAAGAGCCTGCTCCGCCTGGTCGAGCTGACCGACGGGGAGCCGCGCTTCGCGATGCTCGAGACGATCCGCGAGTTCGGGTTGGAACGGCTCGCGGAGAGCGGCGAGGAGGAGGTGACCCGCGCCGCGCACGCCCGCTACTACCTGGCGCTCGCGGAGCGGACGGAGCCCGACATCTACCGGGGCCGCGATCTGGGCCGCCTGCTGGGCGCGCTCGAGGCGGAGCACGCCAACCTCGGGGCCGCGCTGGCGTTCCTGACGGCGACGGGCGACTCCGATGGGGCCCTCCGCCTGGCCGGCGCGCTGGCCCCGTTCTGGTTGTTCCACAGCCACCGTGGCGAGGGACGTCGCTGGCTGGAGCGCGCGCTCGACCCCGCCTGGCGTGCCCAGGCATCGGCCGCGACGCGGGCCAGGGCCCTCGGCGGCGCGGCGACGCTCGCCTTCACCCAGGGGGATTACGCGCGGGCGGGCGCGTTCGCCGACGAGAACCTCGCCGTCCGTCAGGAGCTCGGCGACAGCGTGGGGATCGCCACCGCGCTGAACCTGTCCGGGGCGGTCAGGCGGGCGCAGGGGGCCTTCGACCCGGCGGCGGCGTGCTTCGAGGAGGCGCTCGCCCTGTTCGACGCGATCGGCGACCCCGGGTGGATCGCCCTCGCCCGCAACAACCTCGGGATCCTGGCCCACTGGCGAGGCGACCCGGTCCGGGCCGCCGTGCTCCTCCGGGAGGCGATCGCGCTCTACCGCACGGCGGGCGACCGCTACGCCTACGGCGTCGCCGCCGCGCTCAGCGACCTTGCCCTGGTCACCTGCGATCGCGGCGACCACGCCGGGGCGGCCGCGCTGTTCGGGGAGAGCCTGGCGCGCTGGCGGGAGGTCGGGACCAAGGAGGGCCTCGCCGACTGGTTGGCCCGGGTGGCCGTGCTGGCCGCCGCGAGCGGGCGGCCCGACCAGGCGGTCCGGCTGTTCGGCGCGGCGGAGGAGCTGCGCGCGGCGATCGGCTACGCGTTCGAGCATCCGGAGCGTGCTCGACACGCCCGTGCCCTGGTGGTGAGCCGGGCCGCGACCGGGGAGGAGGCGTTCGCCGCCGCCTGGGCGGCGGGCCGCGCGTTGTCGCCGACCGCGTCCACGGCCGAGGCGATGCGGCTGATCGCGACCACGGCGACCGTCGGCGCGGCGCCGAGCCCCTACGGGCTGACCCCACGGGAGACGGCCGTGCTCAGCCTGATGACGGCGGGCCAGTCGGACCGCGAGATCGCCGCCGCCCTGTCCATCTCCCGCCGCACCGCCTCCAACCACGTCGCGGCGATCCTCGCCAAGTTCGGGGTTCCGAACCGGGCAGCCGCCGCCACGCAGGCCATCCGGCTCGGCCTCGCCTGAACCGTCGGCCCCTGAGTAGTTCCTCCCTCCCATCCCCGGCGGCCGAAGAACCAGGATGGGTAGTCCTCCCGATGCGGGGACCGCTCGGGAAGCGCACGATGGGGTCGAGCCGGGAGGTTCCCGGGTGAGACGGCATCGCGACGCGGGAGGAACCGGACATGGGCCATGGCACTGGGCGAGCACAGGCGGCGCTCCCCGCGGGGTTGCGGTTGGTCATCGACCAACCGCACCACCTGCTCTACTTTGTCCCGCCGGGGGGAGTGATCCCCGGCAACGAGCCCATCACGCCGCTCGCCCTGCGGAACCTGATCGTCGGCAGCACGGTCAGCAGCGCGCTCGGCGCGGTCGGCTACGTCGGTCCCGACCAGGAGGGCGGACCCGACCCCAACGGGCCGTGGGGGCCGGTGATCCGGGACATGCTGATCGGGCTCACCGTGGTCCAGGTGGCGTCGGGCCTCAGCGACGAGGCCCAGGGTCGCCAGCTACGGAGCGCGGCGGCGCGGGTGGTCGCCGAGCAGGCGAACCGCCTGGCGCAGGAGATCGGCTGAGCGCAGGCACACGACGGGGGGCGGGCCGCCAGGCGACCCGCCCCCCGTCGTGTGCGCCGGCGATGCCGACGGTGCCGGGCTAGGAGCCGGTCACCTTGCGGAGCAGGTCGCCGGCCTTCTCGGCGAGGCCACCGCCCTCGCCGGTCGCCTCGCCACCGGCGCCGCCGATGCCGCCGAGTTGATTGCTGATCTGGTCCTGGGCCCCCTGGGGCAGGTTGTTGAGGAGACCCTCGCCCTGGCTGGTGAGGTCGCCGAGCACCGAGTGGCCCTGGTCGGCGAGCTGGTCGACGTCGTTGGTGCCCGCCTCGCCCGTGCCGCCGAGCACGTTCCCGGCGGTCTCGCGGATCCGGTCTACCATGGTGGAACCCTTTCGCTGAGGCCGTGGCCAGCCCACCGTCCGGCGGGCTCTGCCGTGGCGGGCTGCAGGGGGCGTGCCAGGGGAGCCCTGAGGGTGGCGCGCGGAACGCGCGGCAGCCGGCCGGACGCCTCGGGTTCCGGAGGGCCGGCTGGGGCCCCTGACGCCTACTGAGGGCCGACGACGGGGTGCGGCACGTACGGCTCTTCCAGGTACGCGACCTCGTCCCGGCTCAGCTTGACGGACAGGGCGCCGACGGCGTCGTCCAGGTGCGCGGTCTTCGTCGCCCCAACGATCGGCGCCGCTACCGGCTCCTTCTGCAACAGCCAGGCGAGCGCGATGTGCGCGCGCGGCACCCCTCGCTTCTCCGCGGTTTCCGCGACCCGCTCCACCACCATGCGATCGGCGTCGGCCGTCGCGTCGTACTTGCTCTTCGCGATCTGGTCGGTTTCGGACCGCAGCGTGCGTTCCGACGACCAGTCGCGCGTCAATCGACCGGAAGCGAGCGGGCTGTACGGGGTCACCCCGATCCCTTCCGCGCGGCAGAGCGGCAGCATCTCCCGCTCCTCCTCGCGGTAGAGCAGGTTCAGGTGGTTCTGCATCGCGACGAAGCGGGTCCACCCGTGCGTCCGGGCGACGTGCAGCGCCTGCTGGAACTGCCACGCGAACATGGCGGAGGCGCCGAGATAGCGGGCCTTGCCGGCCCGCACCACATCGTGCAGCGCCTCCATCGTCTCCTCGATCGGGGTCTCGTAATCCCAGCGGTGGATCAGGTAGAGATCCACGTAGTCCATCCCCAGCCGCCTCAGGCTCTTGTCGATCTCGCTGAGGATGGCCTTGCGCGACAGCCCGGCGCCGTTCGGTCCCTCATGCATCCGACCGTGCACCTTGGTGGCGACGACGACCTCGTCCCGGTTCGCGAAGTCCCGCAGGGCGCGCCCGAGGATCTCCTCGCTCCGCCCGAGGGAGTAGACGTTGGCGGTGTCGAAGAAGTTGATACCCAGGTCGAGGGCATGCTTGATGATCGGCCGGCTGTTGTCCTCGTCCAGCACCCATCTGTGGATCCACCGGTCCGCGTCCCCGAAGCCCATGCACCCGAGGCAAATGCGAGACACGTCCATGCCGGTGTGCCCGAGCTTCGCGTGGTCCATGCGAACCTCCTCTCGGATCCAACGGAACGAGGAGCGTCCGCCGCGCCGTGCCCTATCAGCGTTGACGGCAACCATCGGTCCAGCATGTCGTGGCGAGGCGTCCCCCACAAGCCGTGCCCGACCGACCTTACCGATGTGGTCGAGCGCCGTCTTGGCTGGGTCGGGCGCTTTCGTCGCCTGCGCGGGACGACGATCGGCCGCCAGCAACGGTCGCCGGACCGCGTCCCATCGCCGTTGCCCGCCTGATGCCGCGTCGCCTGCTCGCAGCGGCCGTGCAACGCCCTTAGCAGGCTCGCGGGCCGACGAGCGGGTCGGCGCGGAGCGGGTCGGCGCGGAGCGGGTCGGCGTGCGGGGCGGTCAGATGGCGGCGAGCTCGACCGGCAGCCCACGCTCTCGGCGGACCGACTCCCGCCAGGTGCCGATCCGGCGGAACTTGGCGTAGCGGTCCGCCCGCAGCCGGTCCGGCGTCGCCGGGTCGGCGGGCGGGTAGCGGGCGTCGAGGGCGTCGAGGTGGGCCGTGATCGCGGCCCCGACGGCGAGGATCGTCTCCCGCGGCCGCTCGTGGGCCGGCACCGGCTCGGGGATCACCTCGTCGACGATGCCGAAGCGCGCCAGCTCGGCGGCGGTGATCCGCATCGTCTCCGCGGCCTCCGGCGCCTTGGTCGCGTCCTTCCAGAGGATCGCGGCGCAGGCCTCCGGGGAGGCCACGGCGTAGACGGCGTTCTCCAGCATCAGGATCCGGTCCGCGACCCCGATCGCCAGGGCACCACCCGACCCGCCCTCCCCGACCACCGCGGCGACGATCGGCACCCCGAGGTCCGCCATCGTCAGCAGGCTCTCGGCGATCGCCGTCCCCTGGCCGCGCTCCTCGGAGCCGATGCCCGGTTCGGCGCCCGGCGTGTCGATGAAGGTCACGACCGGCAGCCCGAACTTCCCGGCGTGGCGCAGCAGCCGCTCGGCCTTCCGGTAGCCCTCCGGGCGGACCATCCCGAAGTTCCGGGCGATGTTCTCCTTGGTGTTGGTCCCCTTCTGGTGCCCCAGGACCAGCACCGTCCGCCCTCCTACCTGGGCGAGACCGCCGACCAGCGCCGGGTCGTCGCCGAAGGACCGGTCGCCGTGGAGCTCGACGAAGTCGCGGGCCAGCTCGGCCAGGTAGTCGAGGGTGTGCGGGCGGGCGGGGTTGCGGGCCAGCTTCACCCGGTCCCAGGCGCTGATCGGCCCGGTCGGACGGGACGGGGTGGGGGAGGCGGTGGTCACGTCGGCGCGGCTCGAACTCACCGGCCCGGCCCGTCCGCGGCCCAGCCGACCGCCACCGTCGGCACGGGCAGCGGCTCGGCCACGCTGCCGTTCGCCCCGTACCCGGCCGCGACACCCGCCGCCGCGGCGACGAGGTGCCCCAGGTCTGGGTCCGAGCTCGGGGCGCCGCGGTCGTCGGCGCCGTCGCGGTCGCTCGGCGCGAGGTCGCGGTGGGCGCGGGCGCCGGCGTAGTGGCCGAGCAGGGAGCAGAGGGTGGCACGGAGGGCCGGCCGGGTGACGATCAGGTCGACCATCCCGTGCTCGAGCAGGAACTCGGCGGTCTGGAACCCTTCGGGCAGCTTCTGCTTGGTGATCTGCTCGATCACGCGCGGGCCCGCGAAGCCGATCAGCGCCTTCGGCTCGGCCAGGACCACGTCGGCGACGGTCGCGTAGCTGGCCGTGACGCCGCCGTAGCAGGGGTCGGTCAGCAGGGCGAGGTGGGGCACCCCGGCCCGCCCGAGGCGGGCGAGCGCGGCGACGGTCTTGGCCATCTGCATCAGGGAGAAGATCCCCTCGTGCATCCGGGCGCCGCCGGAGGCCGAGACCGTCAGCAGGGGCATGCCGCCCTTGGTGCAGCGCTCGGCCGCGCGGGCGAGCTTCTCGCCGAAGACCGAGCCCATGCTGGCGCCGAGGAAGTCGAAGTCGCAGACCGCCAGCCCGACCGGGTGCCCGCCGACGGTGGCGCGGCCGGTGACCAGCGCTTCGGTCTCACCGCTCTTGGTCCGCGTCCGCCGCAGCTTGTCGGTGTACGGCCCGCCGCCGTCGACGAAGTCGAGCGGGTCTTCCGGCCGCAGCTCGGTGTCCCACTCGATGAAGGAGCCGTCGTCGGCGAGCAGGAAGACCCGCTCGCGGGCGCGTAGCCGGAAGTGGTGGTCGCAGCGGGGGCAGACGCGGGCGTTCCGGCGCAGCTCCTTGGAGTAGAGCAGCTCCTTGCAGTCCGGACACTTGACCCAGAGGTCGTCCGGGATCTGCTGGTCGGCCCGCTCGTCGTCGGCCGACACCGGCTGGAACTTGCCCTGGCGGTGGAAGAAGCTTCGCACCGTCGCCCTCCCTCCCCGCTCCCGCGGCGCGAGCCCGTCGCCGCACCCGGCCACAGACGCGTCGGCCCGGTGGCCCCGCGTGGCGGCCGTCGCGCCCAACCACCCGGCGGAGCCAGCACGTCCGGCGCGGGCACGGCACCGGCGGCGGCGTCCCCCCCAACGGGGCCGCGCCCGGCACGAGAAGTCGCCAGGATACGCCAGCCGCCGGGGGCGGACAAGGGTTTCCTCTCCCGGCGGGGCTGGGCGAAGCCCTCATGGGTCGGGTGGCCGCCGCGGGCGGTCGGCTACGGCACGCCTCCGACGAGCGGCCGGGACGCGGCGGAGACCCCGCCAAGGGCGAGCGCGACCGCCCCCTCCGCGTGGAGCCGCGTCGTGTCGAACAGCGGGACCGTCGCGTCCTCCGGCCGCACGAGCAGCACGATCTCCGTGCAGCCGAGGATGATCGCCTCCGCGCCCCGGCCCACGAGCCGCGCCATCACCGCCCGGTACGCGTCGCGCGACGACTCGCGGACCTCGCCAAGGACGAGCTCCCGGTAGATGACGTCGTGCACCAGCCGCCGGTCGTGCTCCCCCGGCACCAGCACGTCGAGGCCGTGGCGGTCGGCCAGGCGGCCACGGTAGAAGTCCTGCTCCATCGTGAAGCGGGTGCCGAGCAGGCCGACCCGGCTGATCCCCGCCGCGGTGATCGCGACGGCGGTCGGATCGGCGATGTGCAGCAGGGGGATCCCGACCGCGGCGGCGACGGCGACGGCGACCCGGTGCATGGTGTTCGTGCAGAGCAGCAGGAGGTCCGCCCCGGCCCGCTCGACCCGCCGCGCCGCCTCCGCCAGCCGCGCCCCGGCCTCGTCCCACCGGCCCTCGGCCTGGAGCCGCTCGATGGGGGCGAAGTCGAGGCTGAGCAGCACGACCTCGGCCGCGTGCAGCCCGCCGAGGCGCCGCTTCACCTCCTCGTTGACGATCCGATAGTAGAGGGCGGACGACTCCCAGCTCATCCCCCCGATCAGGCCGATCGTCTTCATCTCCATCCCCGCGTCGTCGGTCCGACCCACCTGTCTCCCCTCTCACGCCCCGCTCCCGCGGCCGCGGTGGGAATCCGGGCGACCACGGCGTCTGGCTGCCGGATGGCACCGGCGCGCCAGCGGCGCCCCGAGCCCGGTGCACGCCGAGCGCCGCCCGCCACCGCGCCGCGGGACCCCGCACGGCGCGTCCGGATCCCGAGGGACCGGCCCGGGCGGTCCCGTAGGCGCGGGATACTGGTGGCCAGCGGTGGGGACCATCGTAAGGGCCCGGGGGTGGCCGCGCGAGATCACGGCAGCCCCCGCCCGGTTGGCAGCCCCCCCACGAGGTGCTACCGTCGCCAGCCGGTGCGCCGTCGGGGGCGGGACAATCGGCGCGGTCGGCGGCGCGGCCGGGAGGGGCGACGGGTGGGTACCGTTGGGGGCGGGGTGACGATCGAGGAGGTGGCGCCGGGCGTCTACCGGCTCCCCTTCGCCGTCGGCACCAAGCCGCTGGCGATGTACGTGCTCGCCGGCGACGGGCTGACGCTGATCGACACCGGCCTGACCGACACCCCGGAGGCGATCTACCTGCCCGCCATCGCCGAGCTCGGACGGCGGCCGGACGAGGTCCGGCTGGTCCTGATCACCCACGCCGACGCCGACCACATCGGCGGCGACCGCGCGGCCCGGACCCTCTTCCCCCACGCGCTGCTGGCCTGCCACGCCGCCGACGCGCGCTGGGTCGCCGACCCGGCGGTCCTCAGCGCCGAGCGCTACGACGGCTTCCGCCCCTTCGGCCTGCGCTACGACGACGAGACGTTCGCGACCCTCGACGGCTGGATGTTCTCGGGGCGGCCCGAGCCGGCCGACCTCCTCTTCCAGGGCGGGGAGCGGATCCGCCTGGCCGGCGACGACTGGCTCGACGTGGTCCACGTGCCCGGCCATACCGCCGGCCACCTGGCGCTGCACAACCCGGCCGGCGGCTACGCCCTGATCGGTGACGCGGTCTTCGGCGCGTCCCAGCTCGACACCGGCGGCGCCAAGGCCGCCGCGCCGCCGTATGTCGCGGTCGCCCCCTACCGGGCCACCGTCGACCGCCTCGCCGCGCTTGGCATCGGGACGCTGCTGACCTGCCACTACCCGGTGATGCGCGGCGGCGAGGTCGGGACCTTCCTCGCCGAGAGCCGGGCCTGGGCCGACCGGGCCGAAGCGGCGATCGAGGAGGCGCTGCGCGAGGCCGCCGCGCCGCTGACCCTCGGCGAGGCCATCGAGCGGACGGACCCCGAGCTCGGTCCGTTCCAGAACCCGCGCGAGCTGCAGTGGGCGCTGCGAGCCCACCTGGAGCAGGCCGCCGCGCGGGGGCGCGCCCGCGCCGTCGACCACAGCGGGATCACCGCCTGGGTCCACGCCGGGGCATGACCGCGCCGTCCCGATTGGCACGGCTCCGACGTCGGGCTGGCGGCGTAACCCGACCGGCCCACTCCAACGTATCGTTAACCGCGATGTATCTCGGCGTGCTCTGCTCTGCTCGGCCGGGCCGGTCAGCCTTGAACCGGGGACCGGGCAGCGACGAGACGGGTGAGCAGCGGTGGGGGAGAAGGCGGATGGGAGGAGCGGCGAGACCGGCTGACGGCCAGGGGGGACCGGCAGCGACGGGCCGCGGGCGGCTCGCCGGCAAGGTGGCGATCGTCACGGGCGCCGCCCACGGCATCGGCCGGGCGAGCGTGGTGCTCTTCGCGCGCGAGGGCGCCCGCGTCGCGGCGGTCGACCGGGACGCCGAGGGCCTCCGTCGGACCGTCGATGAGGCCAGCGGGGACGGCCCGGTCCTGCCCGTGGTCGCCGACCTCGGTCGGGCCGAGGATCCCGAGCGCGCCGTCGCCGAGGCGGCCGCGCGCTTCGGCGGCGTCGACGTCCTCTTCCACAACGCCGGGGTCATGCCCGAGGGCAACGCGCTCACCCATGCCGAGGCGGACTGGGACCGGGCGATGGACGTCAACCTGAAGGCGATCTTCCGGCTCGCCCGGGCCGCGGTGCCCCACATGGTCGTCCGGGGAGGCGGCAGCATCGTCACCACCGCCTCGGTGATGGCCCTGCGCGGCCACCGCGACCGCCTCGCCTACGTCGCCTCCAAGCACGGGGTCGTCGGGGTCACCCTGGCGCTCGCCGCCGACCACGCCCACCAGGGCATCCGCGCCAACACGATCTGCCCCGGCACGATCGACACGCCGATGCTCCATCGGGTGCTCGACGCCCTGCCGGAGGCGGAGCGCCCGGCCGCCCGCGCGGGCTTCGCCGCGCTCCACCCACTCGGCACGATCGGCCGCCCGGAGGACGTCGCCTACGCCGCGCTCTACCTCGCCAGCGACGAGGCCCGCTTCGTCACCGGCGCGGTCCTCCCCGTCGACGGCGGCTACACCAGCCTGATCGTCTGACACCGAACCCGAAGCGTCAGGAGTGAATCCCGAGGAGGGGTGGCGGCTGGGCCCGCCCGGGGCAAGCCCCGAACGCAGAGGCTCAGGAACAAGGCCGGCTGAAGCCGGCTGCGGACCCGCCAGGCGAAGCCCCGGCGATCACCCACGTTTCGGCTAAGGGACGTGCCGCCACGGTCAGGGGCGATGCGGTCGGCGATCGGGCGGCGCAAGTCCCGCTCCTACCCCGGTTCCGGACGCGCCCGTTCCCAGGCACCACAACCCACCAACGCTGGCCGGGGTCCCGGTCCGTCCGACTCAGACCATCCCTGGTGAGCCGTCGTACCAGGACGGGCACGGGCGGCAAGCCTGGGCCAAGCGCCTGGACCGCCCCGACCCGGGATGACCCTAACGGCGAGCGCCCTGCGTCAGGTCGCTGGTCCGCACGTGCGCGTCCGGGCGGTCCTCCAGGCCGGGCAGTAGCGCCGTGCCCAGCCCGGGGCCGGGCGGCGGGGCGACCTGGCCGTCCTTGACCTCGGGCAGCGCGGTGACGAGTTCCTTGTACCAGCCGGTGTAGAAGGCGCGGACCGTCTCCTGGGTCAGCGCGTTCGGCAGGTTGACCGAGAGGTGGGTCGAGGCGGTGAGCACCACCGGTCCGGTGCAGTCGTGGGGCGCGACCGGGAGCTGGTAGGCCTCGGCCATCGTCGCGATCTTCTTCGCCTCCGAGATCCCGCCGCACCAGCTCAGGTCGAGCATCGCGATCCCGGCCGCGCCACGCTCGAAGGCCTCCCGGAAGGCCCACCGCCCGGCGATCGTCTCGCTGATCGTGATCGGCACGTCGGTGGTCGCCGCCAGGTCGGCGAGGGCGTCGAGGTTGTCGGCCTTGAGCGGGTCCTCGAACCAGAACGGGTTGAACGGTTCGAGCGCCTTGCAGATCTTACGGGCCATCGGCAGGTTCCAGAGCGAGTGGAACTCGACCATGATGTCCATGTCGTCGCCGACGGCCGCGCGGATCTTCCGGAAGGGCTCCAGGGCTCGGTCGAGGTCGCGGTTGGAGATGTACTGGCCGTCGCTCGCCTCGGCGTAGGGGTCGAACGGCCAGATCTTCATCCCGCCGATGCCCTGCGCCTGGAGGCTGAGCGCCAGCTCGTCCGCGCGGTGGAGGAAGGCGTCGAGGTCCTCGTACGGCCCCGCGGGCGCGGCCTCGGCGGCGGGGAGACCCCAGTTGTCGACCGCCTGCTGGGGGCGGCGGACGTAGCGGTACCCCGCGCAGGTGTTGTAGGTGCGGATGCGCTCTCGGCTGGCGCCGCCGAGGAGTTGGGAGACCGGCTGGTTGGTCACCTGGCCGAAGATGTCCCAGAGGGCGATGTCGATCGCCGAGTTGCCGCGCATCTCGACGCCGCTGGAGCGATAGCCGAGGTAGCCGTAGAGCGTGCGCGCGTGGCGGTCGATCAGCAGCGGATCCTCGCCGAGCAGGAGCGGCGCGGCCGTCTCGTGGACGTACGCCTCGACGGCCCGGGCGCCGAAGAAGGTCTCCCCGAGCCCGATCGGCCCCTCGTCGGTGTGGACCCGGACGTAGAGCAGGTTCGGGAACTCGTCGAGCCGCAGCGTCTCCAGCCGGGTGATCTTCACGGGTCTCTCCTGCGCGTCCGCGCCTGGCGCCGGACGATTCCTTCGCCATGGAGTGGCCACGTGACCGGTGACCACCTGCCCGTCAGCTATCGCCAGCGCTTCGACGGGCTCGCGGGCGGTGACGCACAACGGGAATGCCGCCACGCCGGCGCGCCATCCTTGGGACGTACGTGGCGGTCGACTGCGGTTCCCCCCAAGACACGACCACCGCGGCCGGGCATGGCTGCTCGGCGGTGCCGATCTCCGGCAAGCGGAGGGGCGCGGCACGCCGCGCCCCTCCTCGCCCGATGCCCTATGGGATCCGCCGACAGGCTAACCGGCGAACTTCGCCTCGCGGGTGATCACCGCGTCGATGTTGGTGGCGTCGACCAGCTCGGCGCCGGTGTCGTAGTCGAACGGCGGGTAGCCGCCTTCCAGGGCCATGTGGATCAGGGAGGCGGTGACCCAGCCCTGCCCGTACGGGTTCTGGCCGATCGCCCAGTGGGCCTCGCCGGCCTTGATCGCGGTCAGCACGTCCTGGATCAGGTCGAAGCCGCCGTTGGAGAACTTGCCGACCAGCCCGTTCTCGCGGGCGAACTGGGCCGTGAAGGCGTGGCCGAAGTCGGCGTGCGCCCAGCCGACGATCTGGTCTTGCTCGGCGGCGTACTTGGACTGCTGGCGCGAGATCGAGGTCGGCCCGTCGGTCGAGGTCTCGAGCGACTCCGTGGTGAAGGTGGTGCCGTTCTCCTGGTTGTAGCGGTTGACGCCGTTGGTGGTCCCGACCATCCGGGCCTCGAGCGCGCTGTGGCCCGGCTGGATGGTGCCCATGATGATCTTGCCGTCCGTGCGGCCGGTGATCTCCTGGGCGTGCCGGGCGGCCTGGTAGCCGTTGACCTCGCCGGAGGGGATCGCCTCCTGGCCGACGAAGGCGACGTCGAGGTCCTTGTAGCCCTCGCTGGCCGTGTTGAAGAGGATCACGAAGATCCCCTGGGCCTTGGCCTCGCGGATGTTGTCGTCGAAGGTCGAGGTGTTGGTCCGCGTGAAGGCGACGGCCGCCGGCTTGGCCGCGATCGCCTGCCGCTGCAGCTCGGCCGTCTGGAGGTCGTCGGGGGCGGCCGGCCCGGTGAACTGCGGCGCCGGCCAGCCGGCCTGGGCGCAGAAGGTCTCCAGCCCGATCTTGACGGGAACGAAGAACGGGTTGTTGTCGTGGTTGACGAAGATGACCTGGCGCGGGGTGGCCGGCTCCCCCTGGGCGGCGAGCCGGGCAGGACCGAGAGCCGGGGCGGCGGTGGCGCCGCCGACGAAGGTCAGGCCGGCCGCCGCGCCGGCGCCGATCGCGCCGCCGCGCTCGAGCACGTCGCGCCGGGAGATGCCGGCGGTGGTGGTGGTGTCCTGGGAGCGGGTCATCGCGTTCTCCTCCGTCTGGGATCGGCCGCCGGCCGGCGCGGCCGGCGGCCATCGGGCACGGGCGTCGTCGCCGTGCCGGGGATCGGGCCGCCTCGCCCGTCGGGGCGGTCCCGCCGCTGGGTCCGCGGGCTCGTCGTCGGGTCGCCCGCCGCCGCGCCACCTCCTCGCGTGGCCGCCGCCCCCCGCCGGACCCTCCGGCGGGGGGCGGCGATGCTACAGGCCCTGCCGCCGTCGGATCGAGACGTCGAGCAGGACCGCCAGGATGATCACGGCGCCCTTGGCGATCGGCTGGCTGTTGATGTCGGCCCCGAGCAGGATCAGCCCGTTGGCGATCATCCCCGCGACCGCCGCGCCGAGGAAGGTGCCGAGGATGCTGCCGGAGCCGCCGAAGAGGTTGGTCCCGCCGATGATCACCGCGGCGATCACGTCGAGCTCGAACTGGTTGCCGGCCGTCGGGCTGCCCGTCCGCTGCCAGCCGGCCGTGATCGCGCCGACCAGCCCGACCAGGGCGCCGGTCATCACGAAGCAGGCGATCTTGACGCGCACGGTCCGGATCCCGGCGTTGGCGGCGGCGCGGGCGTTGTCCCCCGTCGCGTAGACGTGGTAGCCGAAGCGGGTCTTGGCGAGCACCCAGCCGCCGACCAGCACGATCCCCAGGAACCAGAGGATCGGGGCCGGGACGACCCCGAACGCCTGGGCCCCGGTGAAGCGGTAGAAGTCGGGCTGGTCGCCGCCGACGCCGGTGATCGGCGTGCCGCCGGAGCGGACCAGGGCACCGCCCCGGAGGGCGCTCAGCATGCCGAGGGTGACGATGAACGAGGGGATCCGGAAGTAGGTCGTCACCCCGCCGTTGAAGAGCCCGATCGCGGCGCCGAGGGCGACCGCTCCCAGCGACGCCGCCCACCAGACCCAGCCCTGGTCGACCATCAGCCAGCCGACCATCACCGCTAAGAAGGCGTACATCGAGCCGACCGAGAGGTCAAGCTCGCCGGCGATGAAGAGAAACGTCATCCCGACCGCGACGATCCCGATGAACGAGATCGAGCGGAGCAGGTTGAGCAGGTTGAACTCGGTCAGGAAGGTGTCGGGGCGGGCGATGGCCAGGAAGGCGAAGATCGCCACCGTCGCGACGAAGATGCCGAGCTCGCGGATCCGCAGGATCTGGCCGAGGCTCATCCGGCGCAGCGCGCTCGGCGAGAGGGTGTCGAGGGTCGGACTCGCCAGGTCGTCGGTCTGGGCCGCCGACGCCCGGGCCACGGCGGCGTCCTGCGTCGGAGGCGTCCGCGTCGTCGCCATCGCCTATACCCCAGCCGGGGCCGGCATCAGCCGGTCCGCGCCCACGATCATCCCCACGATCTCCTCCGCGGTGGTCCCGCCCTTGTCCCGCTCGCCGGCCTTGCGCCCGCCCCGCATCACCACGATCCGGTCGGCGACGTGGAAGACGTGCTGGAGGTTGTGGGAGACCACCACCACCGTCGTGCCCCGCGCCTTGAGGTCGGCGATCAGGCGCAGCACCTTGGCCTGCTCCTGGACGCCGAGCGCGGCGGTCGGCTCGTCCATGAAGACCAGGCGCCCGCCCTGGTGGACCGCCCGCGCGATCGCGACGGCCTGGCGCTGGCCGCCGGAGAGCAGCCCGACCAGGGTCTGGACCGACGGGATCGTGATCTTGAGGTCGTCGAGGACGGCCCGCGCCTCGCGGACCATCCGCGCCTTGTCGACCATCCCGGCCCGGGTCGGCTCCCGGCCGAGGAAGACGTTGGCCGCCACGTCGCGGTGGTCGACCAGGGCCAGGTCCTGGTAGACGACGGCGATGCCCCGGGCGATCGCGTCGCGGGGCGAGCGGAGGTGGACCTCCTCGCCCTCGACGCGGACGGTCCCGCTGTCGGCCTGGTAGGCCCCGCAGAGCACCTTCATCAGGGTCGACTTGCCGGCGCCGTTGTCGCCGACGAGCGCGACGACCTCGCCGGGCCAGACGGCGAAGTCGACGTCGTCCAGCGCCCGCACGTGCAGGAAGGACTTCGTGATTCCCGTCGCCTCGAGCAGCGGCGTGCCGCGCCTGGCGATGCTATCAGGCGCCGGCGTGGCCGCGCCCCGCGTCCCCGTTGCCACCATCGTTCCCTCCGTCGGGACTCCCGTCGGCCGCGGCGCGGACCGGCCCCGCCGTCGGGACCGCCTCGCGCAGCAGCGTCTCCAGCGTCGCCCCCGGGGCGAGCAGTTGTCCGACCTCCCCCCGCGCGACGGCGTCGATGCTCCGGTCGAAATCGTCGCCGTAGAGGTCTTCGGCGACCGCGAGGTGCGCCGCCATCGCCGCCCGGGCGCCTTCGGCATCGCGGTCGCGCAGCGCGGACACGATCTGCCGGTGGTAGGGCAGCGACCGCTCGGCGACCGCCCGGTCGCCCAGGCTGCGCAGCATCTGCTCGACCGTCGGGCCGGTGATCGCGCCGAACATCGTCTCGATCACCGGGTTGTGGGCCGCCCGCGCGACCCCAAGGTGGAACGCCAGATCGTACCGTGCCCGCTCGACCAGACCGGCGGCCGCGTCGAACCGCGCCAGGGCTCCTTCCAGCGCGGCCAGGTCGCCCGGGTCGGCCCGCGTCGCGGCCAGCGCCGCCGCCGCGCACTCCAGCGTGGTGCGGGCCTCGACCAGGTCGCGCACCGTCGCCTGGCGGCGGCGGAAGATGGCGTCGAGCCGATGCGCGGCGTCGGTGGCCCGCGGCGAGCGGACGTAGACCCCCCGCCCGGGCTGGACGTCGACCAGGTCCCGCTCGGCCAGGCTACGCAGGGCCTCGCGGACGATCGGTCGGCTCAGCCCGAACCGCTCGGCGAGCTGGCGCTCCGACGGCAGCTTCGCGCCGACGGCGAGCCGCCCGGCGACGATCCGCTCCTCAAGGTACGCCGCCAGCCCCTCGCGGGACATCGGCGGTGTCGCGGTCTGACCGGTCATAGCGCGATACGATAGGGGCCGTATCCGGCAGTGTCAATGGGGGTGGAACGGTGGAGGGGATCGGCGGGCTCGGGATCGCGATCACCGGCGGCGCGGGCGACATCGGGGCGGCGATGGGGGCGGAGCTAGCCCGACAGGGCGCGCGCGTGACGTTGCTCGACCGCAAGCCGGAGGCGGAAGCGGCCCCCTGGCTGGAGCGGGCGGGCGCCCACGGCCCCGTGGCCTACGCCCAGGTCGACGTGCGGGACCGGGCGGCGGTCGACGCGGCGCTTGGGGCGATCGAGCCGCTCGACGTGGTGATCGCCAACGCCGGGATCGTCCAGTCGGCCCCGTTCCTGGAGATCACGGCCGCGCAGTGGCGCGACCACCTCGACGTCAACCTCTCGGGCGCCTTCAACACCGGCCAGGCCGCCGCGCGGCTGATGGTCGCCCGTGGCCGGCCCGGACGGATCCTCTTCACCGGCTCGTGGGTGCAGGAGGTGCCCTGGCCGGAGATTGCGGCCTACTCCGCGACCAAGGCGGGGATCCGGATGCTCGCCCGGACGATGGCCCGCGAGCTGGCGCCGCACAAGATTCTGGTCAACGTCGTCGCGCCGGGTATCGTCGACGCCGGCCTCGCCCGCCACCAGCGCGAGACCGAGCCGCAGTACGCCCGCCGGATCGCCGGCGTGATTCCCCTCGGCGAGCTGCAGAGCGCCGAGCAGGTGGCCAGGGCGACGGCGTTCCTCTGCTCCGACGCCGCCGACTACATGACCGGCGCGACGCTGCTCGTCGACGGCGGCTGCTCGCTCTTCCAGTTCGGGGAGTAGCCCGGGGTCCGCTACCGCCGTGGTGTCGGCGGTGGTGTCCGTGGTGGTGTCCGCGACCCGGGGCATGCGGATCTGCCCGGGGAGAGCCGCTAGCTCAGGGACGAACCCGCCTGAATCTGAGTCTGGGTGAGGTCGAGGGGTGGATCTCCCGCGCTGGGTGCCGGCGCGTCGTGGGCGTCGAGGCGCGCCCCAGTGTGCCCCGCGGGGCGGGGTGGCGGTCCCGGCTCGGGGTGGTCGGTGGCCGGGCGGAGGGCCCTCCGCCCCTACGGGGACGACGCCGCGACGGCTGCTTGTCCGCGCCGTTGGTGGATACCGTACGAAACTCATCACTCTTATGGGCGTGCCGGGTCGACCACCAACCGTGGTTCACCGGTAGGGGCACGGCCTGTCGCGCCACCGGGGACGAGCGCGACAGGCCACTAGGTCAGGTTCGCCGGGATCAGCCGCTCGACGATCACCACGTCGCGCCAGACGCCGTCGAGCTGGGCGTGCTTCTCGTAGACGCCCACCTCGCGGAAGCCGGCGCGGGCGCACGCCCGGCGGCTCGCCGCGTTCTCGACGAAGACCCGCGAGACGAGCTTCCACAGCCCGGCGCGCTCGGCGGCCGCGATCAGTTCGTCGAGGAGCAGCGTGCCGACGCCGCGGCCCTGGTGGCCCTCCGCGACGTAGACCGAGAACTCCGCCACGCCCGCGTAGCAGGCGCGCGGGCGGTAGCCGTCGGCGGCCGCCCACCCGACCACCCGCTCCCCGCGTTCTCGGGCGCCGCCCTCGGGACCCCTGCCCTCGGGGTTGCCGCTCCCGGGGTCGTCGCCCGTGAGGACCGCGACGATCACCGGGTGCCGCGCGTCGTGGGCGGCGAGCCAGGCGCGGCGCTCGCCGGCGGTCCGCTCGTCGGTCTCGAAGGTGGCGATCCGCGCCCGGATGCCCTGGTTGTAGATCTCGGCGATGGCCGCCGCGTCGGCGGCCGCCGCCGGGCGGATCCGGATCTCTCCCATCACCGGCGTTCCCCCCCGGCGGACGGCGTCAGCAGCACCCCCGCCCCCGCCACCACCGCCATCCCGACGCCCAGCCACAGCGCCAGGCGGTAGCTGCCGAGCGCGTCGTAGACGCGGCCCGCCGCGACCGGGCCCAGCGCGGCGCAGACCGCGATCGGGATCCCCTGGGCCGCGACGATCGTGCCGTAGGCCCGGCGGCCGAACCGCTGGGCCATGACCGCCGCCCGCAGCGGGGAGATCGCCCCGAAGGCGGCGCCGTAGACGAGCGCGTAGGCCACGAGCCAGCCGAGCGACGAGGCCCGGAGCAGCAGCGCGATCCCCACCCCCTGGGCCAGCAGCGCCCCGCCGAGCAGCGCCTGGGGGGAGACCCGGTCGGCGAGCCGGTTCAAGAACCAGCGGCCCGGCAGGCTCGCCAGCCCGACCGCCCCGGCGACCGTCGCCGCCAGCCCCGCGCCGTGGCCGCGCCCGACCAGGTAGGCGACCTGGTGGGCGGCGACCGCCGTGCTCGCGAGCAGCGCCAGCGCGACCGCGCCGGTGAGCACCCAGAAGGCGCCCTGCCGCAGCGCCTCGGCGAGGGACAGGCCACCGAGCGCCGGCGGCGCGGCCGGGTCCCCGCCTTCCGGCGTCGGCGCCGGGGCGGCGCCGTCCGGCCGCAGCCCCAGGTCCTCGGGCCGACGCCGCACGAGCAGGGCGTGGATCGGCAGCGCGACCAGCAGCTGCGTCGCGCCCATCACGACCAGCGTGCCGCGCCAGCCGAGACGCGGCACGAGGGCGCCGGCGAGGGGGATGAAGATGGGAGACGCCAGGCCCCCGAGCAGGGTCAGACCCGCGAGCGCGGTGCCCCGCCGCCGCTCGAACCAGTTCGTGACCACGGTGAAGGTCACCGGGTAGAGCGTCAGCGCGTTGGCGAGCCCGATCCCCCCCGCCCAGAGCGCGTAGAAGTGCCACGGTTCCCGGGCGGCCGCGAGACCCCAGAGCGCGAGACCACCCAGCGCCGACCCGGCCGCCATCGGCACGCGGGCGCCGGCCCGGTCGACCAGGCGGCCGATCGGCAGGCCGAGCAGGCCGGCGACGAGCAGGCCGAGCGAGTAGGCGCCGGAGGTCGTCGCCCGGTCCCAGCCGAGGTCCTCCTCGATCGGCAGCACGAGCACGCCGAAGAGGTACTGGGTGGTGCCGTAGGAGACGATGGTCGTCACCCCGAGCGCCCAGACCAGGGTCCAGCCATAGAACGGGGCGTCGGCGCTTCCCGGGTGTCGCACGGCGGCGATCCGCACGTCGGCCCTCCCGCGCTGCTGGGCGGCGCGGCCCCTCCCCGCCGCCGGTGAGGGGGCGCGGCGCGGCGGAAGCTGTCCCGCCGCGCCGCGCCCGTCGGCCTACCGATCCGGCAGCTTATACCGAAGCCGGGTGGTCGCCGGGGCTTCGCCCGGCTCGGGGACGAAGCCGGCTCGAGCCGGCTTCGTCCCCGAGCTTCTAACCCGGACTCCGGGTGGTTGCTGTGACCCCCGCCCCGGCCAGCCCCTGCCGGCTTGAGCCGGCTTCGTCGCTGAGCCTCTGACCTCCAGGGGTGCCACGGGCGGGACCGGCCGCCGGCTCCCCCCGATACCACCGTACAGCCGGGTTCCGTATTAGCAGCAGGTGCCGTCACCACCCGGCGGGCAGCAGTCGTCGTCGCGGCATGGCCCGGAGACGGTGGTCTCGGGGCCGCGACACTCGGTCGTCATCCTTCGGTCGGACACGCGAACGGTGTTCATCGCGGTCTGCTCCTCTGGTCACGGGCAACGTCCGCCGGGTCGCGTCGATCAGGCTGGGGAACCGGTCGCCGCTGGTCGCTGGGCCTCCTTTCCGTCCGCGCCGAAGGTCGAGACGGCCGGCCAGCCGGGTGTAGTCGGGGAGGTCGGGGACGGAGGGGGAACGGTCGGCGCCGGGCTCAGGGACGTGGGACGGTCGCGGTCGCCAGGCGGATCACCTGGGTGGGCTCGGGCGCGCAGCAGGCGGCGGGCGCCGCGGCGTCGGCCGGTGCGGTGGCGGCCGTCCCACAGCAGGCGCCGCCGCGGTCGGCGAGGCCGGCGGTCGAGCAGACGCCCGTCTCCGGCAGGACCAGGCGGACCTCCCGCGCCGCCGCCCAGTCGCCCACGATCGCCGCCGCCACGGAGCGCGCCTGCTCGTAACCGGTCAGCAGCAGGAAGGTCGGCGCGCGGCCGTAGCTCTTGCTCCCGACCACGTAGAAGTTCGGCTCGGGGTGGGCGAGTTCGGCGGCGCCGTGGGGGCGGACCGTGCCGCAGCTGTGGACGTTGGGGTCGATCAGCGGCGCCAGCTCGACCGGGCTCTCGACGGCCGGGTCGAGGGCAAGGCGCAGCTCGCCGAGGATCGACAGGTCGGGCCGGAACCCGGTCGCGACGATCACCTCGTCGACGGGCCCGATGACGACGTCCCCCTCGCCGTGGACGGTGACGCCCTGGCCCGCTCGGCGGACGGCGGTGACCCTGACCCCGGCGGCGACCCGGACCACCTCGCGCTCGACCAGGGCGCGCACCCGCCGGCCGAGGGCGCCGCGCTCCGGGAGTTGGTCGGCCTCGCCGCCGCCGAAGAGCCCGCCGGTCAGCCCGCGGCGGGTGAGCCAGACGACCCGCGTCCCGGGCGCCGCCTCGGCCAGGTCGGCGAGGTCGAGGAGCGCGTTGAAGGCCGAGGCGCCGCTGCCGGCGACCAGCACCGTCCGGTCGGCGTAGCGCGCCCGGTCGGCACCGAGCACGTCGGGGATGCCGTAGGCGATGCGCTCGGCGAGGGCGGCCTCGCCGAGCGCCGGCAGGCCGTCGGCCCCGAGCGGGTTCGGCGTCGTCCAGGTGCCGGAGGCGTCGATCACCGCCTTCGCGAGGACGCGCGCCTCGCCGCCGTCCGCGTCCCGGACGGCGAGGACGAAGGGCGCCTCCTCGCGGCCCGCCGTCCTCATCTTGTCGATGCCGCGTCGGGTGATGCCGGTCACGCGGGCGCCGAGGCGCAGGTGCGGTCGGACCGCCGGCAGGGCGGCGAGGGGGGCGAGGTACCGCTCGACCAGCTCGGTGCCCGTGGGGTACGCCTCCGGGTCGGGGGCCGCCCACCCGGCGTCGGCGAGGAGGGCGGTCGCCGCGGCGTCGGTGGCGTAGCGCCAGGGGGTGAACAATCGGACGTGGCCCCAGGCGCGCACGCTGGCGGTGACGTCCGCGCTGGCCTCGAGCACGAGCGGCCGCTCGCCGCGGGCGAGCAGGTGGGCGGCGGCGGCGAGACCGACCGGACCGGCGCCGATCACCGCGACCGGGAGCGACGCGTCATCGGCATCGGTTCGGGGTCCGGCGGCGGCATGTGGAACGGGCGTCATGGTGGACCTCCGTGGGTGGGCGCCGGGCACGATGCCCGACCATTGAAGATCGACGATGTTCGATGCATCCCGGCGCGGTGGTTCGCTGCCTGTGCCGTCCCTCTCCTCCTCGGCTGGGTGGGCTGACGCGTCGGCCTAGACGTTGAGGATCCGGCGCGCGGCGTCCGGGAACTCCTCGAGGCAGGCGCGGTTGACCCGGTAGTGCATGTAGGTCCCGCGCCGCTCGGCGACCACGAAGCGGACGTCGCGCAGGATCTTCAGGTGGTGGGAGATCGTCGGCTGCCCGAGCGGGAAGTGGTCGACGATGTCGCAGACGCAGACGGCGTCCTCGCTCTGGGCGAGCAGGTTGAGGATCCGGATCCGGGTCGGGTCGGCGAGCGCCTTGAACCAGCCGGCGTAGGCGGCGGCCTCGTCCTCCGCGAGCGCGGGGCCGGCCGCCGGCGGGCAGCAGCGGCCCCCGGTGGCTGCCTTCGGTCGCTCGAGCGTCGCGGTCGCCATCTCGCCCCTCCTGCGATCGTATCCTAGGCCCTGTATCGACATCCGTCAATATAGATCCCGTCCGGGCGTCGCCCGTCCCACCACCTTCGGTGAGACGAGCCGTCCCTGCCTCGGGAGACAGCGGTCCGGACGCGGGTAGGTCACTCCCGCGGACTCACCCCGCGCCCCCGATCGCGGCGGCGTCGGCCCCGCTCAGTCCGCGTGGGAGTCGTGGCCCGCGGTCGAGCCCACCGCCCGTGGGTGGCGGCTGTGCTGCGCCCCCGAGTTCCACGCTCGGTCCGCCGCTGGCCGTCCGCCCGAGCCCTACCGCCCGGCTTCCGCGCACGGCCCCGCGCCGTCGGTGCGGCCGTCCGCCCCGCCCGGCAGGTCGGCGAAGGCGGCCGGGTCGGGAAGGGTGCCGTCGAGCCGCTCCCACCAGAAGTCGGTGATGTCGGGGCGGTACTTGTCGGGCACGAAGTGGCGGTAGGCCATCGTCTGCAGGCCGAGGTGCATCAGCTCGCGGCCGAAGGGCAGGTGGCGCAGGATGTTGGCGACGTGGAGGTGCCGCTCGTGCCCAAAGTTGGGGAGCTGGCCGGAGAGGAAGAGGGTGATCACGTTCTTATAGCGCCGCTCGACGGAGAGCGACGCCAGGCTGCGCTTCGGCTTGCCCCGGGCCGAGAACGCCCCACCCGTCGTCGCCGGCGCCCCCGCGGCGGTCGGCCCGTCGCCACGGTCGCTCGGGTCGGCCGCCGTGGGTGGGGTGGTCGCGGCGCGGTCGGTCGTCACGGGCGGCCTCCGGTCTCGATGTCGCGGGCGAAGTGGTCGGGCAGGCCGTCGGCGGCCCGGATCGCGGCCGCCATCGGCGCGGGGTCGTAGGGGACGCGGCGGATCTCGACGGCGACCGGGGCACCCGGCCGGACGTCGAACAGCGCCCAGGCGGCGCGCGGGTCGCCGTCCTTGGGCTTGCCGACGCTGCCGTCGTTGACCAGCAGGGTACCGGCCACCTCGCGGACCCAGGGGATGTGCGTGTGCCCGAAGACCAGGACGTCGCAGTCGGCGCCCGACGCGATGCGCTCCAGCGAGCGGGCGTCGCGGTCGGCGAAGAGGTACTCGTTCATCCGCCGCGGGCTGCCGTGGACCAGGCGGAAGCGGATCCCCTCGGCCTCGACGCGGATCTCGGGCGCGAGCGTCCGCAGGTAGGCCTTGCGGCCAGAGGTGGTCGCCTGGCGGCTCCAGAAGAGCGATGCCTGCCCACGGGCCTCCTCGGCGGCGTCCTTGTAGGCGCAGCCGCAGCTGTCGCGATCAAAGCCGACCCCGTCGTCGTAGTTGCCCGTCACCGTCGGGATGCCGCGGCCGCGGACGAGGTCGATCGTCTCGTTGGGGCAGGCGCCGTAGCCGACCAGGTCGCCGAGGCAGTAGACCGCGTCCGGCGCCGCGTTGTCGATCGCCGCCAGGACGGCCTCGGCCGCGGCGCGGTTGCCGTGGGGATCGCTGAAGACCGCGATGCGCGTCGCCATGGCCGATTCCTCTAAGGCGTCAGGCGTCAGGCGTCAGGCAGCGGGGTCCCCTGTTGGGCCTAGGTGAGGCGTTGGCCGGTGGTGCCGGTGGGCAGGACGATCGGGACGCCCGACGCGGCGTCCTCCGGGAAGAGCCGGCGCCGCAGCCAGAGCGAGACGTAGACCAGGGCGATCAGGGCCGGGACCTCGATCAGCGGACCGACCACGCCGGCGAGGGCTTCCCCGGAGGTGATCCCGAAGACCCCGATCGAGACGGCGATGGCGAGTTCGAAGTTGTTGCCGGCCGCGGTGAACGAGAGCGCCGCCGTCTCGGGGTAGCCGAAGCCGAGGCGCTTGGAGATGACGAAGGCGAGGAAGAACATCACGCCGAAGTAGATCAGCAGCGGCAGTGCGATCCGCAGCACGTCCAGCGGCAACTCGACGATGCGGTCGCCCTGCAGGGAGAACATCAGCACGATCGTGTAGAGCAGGCCGAGCAGCGCGGTTGGCCCAAGCCTCGGCATCAGCACGTTGTCGTACCAGTCGGCACCCCGCCGCGGCACGAGCGTCAGCCGAGTGAGGGCCCCGGCCGCGAGCGGGATCCCGAGGAAGATCAGCACGCTCCGGGCGATCTCCCAGACGGAGACGTCAAGGGCCGTCCGCTCCGCGCCGAACCAGCCGGGGACCACGGTGAGGAAGAGCCAGCCCAGCAGGGAATACATCACGATCTGGAAGACGGAGTTGAGCGCGACCAGCACCGCCGCCGTGTCGCCGTCGCCCCGGGCCAGCATGTTCCAGATCAGGACCATCGCGATGCAGCGGGCGAGGCCGATCAGGATCAGGCCGTTGCGGTAGGCCGGCTGGTCGGGCAGGAAGGCCCAGGCCAGCGCGGACATCACGACCGGCCCGAGCACCCAGTTGAAGACGATCGAGGCCGCGAACAGCCGGCCCTGGGCTCGGAACCGGCCGAGAGACTCGTAGCGCACCTTCGCGAGCACGGGGTACATCATCCAGAGGAGCCCGGCGGCGATCGGCAGCGAGACGCCGGCGACCGTGACTCGGTCGAGCGCGTCGCCGATCCCGGGGAAGGCGCGTCCGAGACCCACACCCAGGGCCATCGCGGCAACGATCCAGAGCGGGAGGAAGCGGTCGATCACTGAGAGCCGCGGCGTCGGCTCGACCGCGGCGACGCCGAACCCGGTGGCGCGCTCGAAGGGGACGCTCATCGGGTACGACCTCAGGCTCGGCGCCGAACAGGAGCGGTTTGGCCGCCCATCGGGCCGCCGGGAGAACTATATCAATGCGCGTTGATATGCGCTAGCCCGGGTCGTAGCGGTGCCCCCCGCGACCGAGGCTTCGGGACGACCCGGGCTAGCAGCAGTCGTCGTCTTCGGCGGCGGCAAGTTGGGGGTCGGACGGGACGAACCGGCAGCGGTCGTTCGCCCCGCGGGCGGCTTCGGGCGGCAGCGGGACCGCATCGAGCAGACCGGCCAGCGGCGCCGTCATCGCGGCCCAGGCGTCGGGGTCGAGGGAGTAGTAGACCCACTGGGCGTCGCGTCGGGAGCGGACCAGCCCGGCCCCGCGGAGTTTGCCGAGGTGGTAGGAGACAAGCGGCTGCGGCAGCCCGAGCGCCTCGTTCAGGTCGCAGACGCAGGCCTCGGCTCGCGTCAGCGCGGTCAGGATCCGCAGCCGGTTCCGGTCGCTGAGGAACTTGAGGGTCGCGACGGCCGCGTCGAGGGTAGCGTCCTCGTCGACGGCGTCGGTCTGGGCGGTGTAGCTGGGGTTGGCGACCGCTGCTGCCATGGCGTCCTCGGCTGGTGATCCGCGGGGGGGCCGTCCCCGTCCGTCGCCCATGATAGCGTTCGGCGAGGAGCGACCCGGTGACCGGGACGAGTGGGACCGGCGCGTACCGTCGGCCCGGGGCGATCACCGGTTCCCGGCCCGGGGCGATCCCAAGGTCTCCGAGGTCGCCCGGAACAGGGACCATCCGGACCGCGACGATGCCTAGTCCCTCGACGCCGATCCTGGGACGGCGCGCGGTTAAGCGCGACAGACTCCTAACGCGGATCGAGGGTGTCCTCCGCGACGATGGCCGGGTGGCGGCGGCCTGGCTCGTCGGGTCGCTCGGCCTGGGGACGACGGACGCCCTGAGCGATCTCGACCTCTGGGTGGTCCTGGCGGACGAGCACCGGGAGGCGGCGGTGACGCCCACCGCGCGGCACGCGCTCGTGGCGGCCGTCAGGACCCCGCAGCTGGCGGTGGAGGCACTCCGGAACGCGCCGGAGGCCGGCGGCTACCTTCTCACGCTCTACCCCGGCGAGACGGGCGCGTGCCGGGTGGACTGGCACTGGCAGCCCCGCGCGGCGGCCCGGTTCCCCGTGGCGGGTCGGCTGCTCGTCGGCCGGGTCGGGATCCCGCCGGTCCCGGCCCCGACCCCGACCCCGCTCTCCGACCGGGAGCGGGCGGAGGTGGTGATCGAGAAGGTGGCGCTGTTCTGGGTTGCCACGGCGCTCACCGCCAGGGCCGTGGCCCGGCGGCGGCTGTGGGACGCTGGCCGCATGATCGGCTGGGCGATCGATCCCCTGGACGAGGCGGCCTGGTCCCCCGAGACGTCGATGCCGGCGGGGCACGACGACCTCAGAGACCGACCGCGCCCCTCTCCGCCCACCGCGCCGAGGGATCGGCTGGCGCTGGTGCGCGGTCGCCAAGACGATGGAGGCCCGCCACGCCGCGGTCGCGGCGCTCGGCGGGGCGGTTCCGATCGCCGCCGTCGTGCGGGTGTACCGGTTCCTCGACCTGGTCGAAGACCTGGTCAGCGACCAGGCCGCAGGGGTGGCCGGCGAGGCGGACAGGTAGCGCGCCGGGTGCGGTGACGGGGCTTGGCCTCCCGGTCCACCGACCGCCGACCCGGACAGGAGGCACGTCGACCATGCCGCGCCACGTCGCCGGGCTCTGGCGGCATCCCGACTTCCTCCGGCTGTGGGCGGGGCAGACCGTCTCGCTGCTGGGGTCGGAGGTCACCGCCCTGGCGATCCCACTTCTGGCGGCGCTCACCCTCGACGCCTCGGCGACCGAGATGGGGGTGCTCTCCGCGGCGGGCGCCGCGCCGGCCCTGCTGGTCGGGTTGTTCGCGGGGGTGTGGGTCGACCGCGCGCGACGCCGCCCGATCCTCGTCGGGACCGACGTCGGGCGGGCGGCGGTCCTCGCGACCGTCCCCGTGGCGGCGCTGACGACCGGGCTGAGCGTGCCCTACCTCTGCGTCGTCGCCTTCCTCTCGGGGCTTCTGACGACGTTCTTCGACATCGCCCACGCGTCGCTGCTGCCGTCGCTGGTCCGACGCGAGCAGCTGGTCGAGGGCAACAGTAAGCTCGAGGTCAGCCGCTCGGGGGCGCTGGTCGCCGGGCCGGGGCTGGCCGGCATCCTCGTCCAGGTCGCGTCCGCCCCCGTCGCGATCCTCGTCGACGCCGCCTCGTTCCTCGTCTCGGGCGTCCTGATCGCCCGCATCCGGACCCCGGAGCGGTCGCCCGCGGGGGCCGGGACGCGGCGCGGACTCTGGGCCGAGGCCCGGGAGGGGATCGGCGTGGTCCTCGGCGACCCGATGCTTTCCGCGATGGCGACGTCGCTCAGCCTGTTCAACCTGTCCGCGGGTGCCTTCGGCGCGGTCTACGTCCTGTTCGTGACGCGCGAGCTGGGCCTCTCGCCGGCGGGACTCGGGCTCGTGTTCGCCGCGGGCAGCGCGGCCTTCCCCGTCGGGGCGGCGGCCGCGGGCTGGGCCGGGCGGCGCTTCGGCGTCGGCCCGTCGATCGTCTGGGGGGCGGGCATCAGCGACGCGGCGTTCCTGCTGGCCCCGCTGGCGGGCGGACCGTTCGCCGTGACCGTGGGGCTGCTGGTCGCCTCGCGGTTGGTCGCCACGCTGACCGGGCCGGTCACCGCGATCAACCAGCTCAGCCTGCGCCAGGTGATCACGGCCGACCGGCTCCTGGGGCGCGTCAACGGCACGATGCGGGTCTTCGCGCTGGGGACCGCCCCGGTTGGGGCCCTGCTCGGCGGGGCGCTGGGCGACGCGGTCGGCCTGCGCCCGGCGCTGCTCGTCGCCGCGCTGGGCATCCAGCTCGGGTTCGCCCGCCTCTACTTCTCCCCGGTGCGGTCCCTGCGTGAGGTACCCGACTCGCCGGCCGGGTGACGCAAGCGGTTTCCCCGTGGGGCAGTCTCCGGCGCCGGACGCCGTGCCGTGGGGCATCGGGCAGAAGGCCCGTCTGGGGACGGCGGCGTCCGAAGACCGGCCGTCCGTGGGCGCGAGCGCGCCGTCCGTCGCCGTCGCGGCGAGGTGCCGGGACGCGCCGACGGCATCAACACCACGCTCGGGTCGGAGCCACGCTCCCTGCTGCTCCCGTCCGGCTCGCCGTCCCAAGCGCCGGTGGTCGTCAGCCGCTCGGCTCTTCCCGGGTCCGAGACGCCATCGCCAGGCCGAGCAGGGCGAGCCCCCCGGCGACGGCGTACCCGGCGAGGAAGGCGGCCGTGCTGGAGCGCGACAGCAGGGCGGTGAAGAGCGCGCCCCCCAGCGCCAGCACCGAGGCGGTGAACAGGGAGTCGCCAAGCTGGAGGGCGGAGCTGTTGGTCCCCTGCTCCGCGGGAGGCGAGAGCTCCAAAGTCAGGAGGGACAGGGTGGGAAAGACGACGCCCATCCCGAGCCCGGCCACGGCCCACCCGACGACGCCGAGCGCGGTCGGCACGGCCGGCGCGACGAGGAGGGCAACCGCCGCGATGCCGGACGCGATCAGGGCCATCCCGGCCTGGAGGACGCGGGTCGGGGAATAGCGCTGGTTGGGGCGGCCCCGGTACCAGGAGCCGGTGCCCCAGCCAAGCGCCGCGGCCGTCAGCGTCAGGCCCGCGGCCGCGGGCGAGAGACCGCGCTCGCGAGAGAGCATCAGCGGCACGTAGACCTCGGCGCCGACGAACGCGGCCCCGGCGATGCCGCGCAGCGCGACGACCGCCGGCAGACCGCGGCGGACCCGGAGCGTGCCGGCGGGCAGGAGCCGCGGCGCGAACACCGCCAGCCCGGCCAGGGCGACGCCGAGGAGAACGACCGCGCTCGGTCCCCGCTGCTGCCCGCCGTAGTGCAGCAGCAGCGCGCTCGCCGCGGCGCCGAGCGCCCAGGGCACCCGGCGGGTGGGGGCCGGGACAGGATCGGAAGCGTCCTCGTCCCGCGGCGGCGCGCCCAGGCCCGCCAGTCCGGGGCGCAGCAGCAGGGCGGCGGGGACGGCCAGGATCGGGACGCCGAGGAACACCCAGCGCCAGCCGACCTGCTCGACGATCAGGCCGGCGATGGCAGGCCCGACGATCGACGGCAGGACCCACGCCGCCGCGTACCCGGCGAAGATCCGTGGCCGGAGCTCGGCAGGGTAGACCCGGGCGACGACGACGTAGAGCGCCACCGACAGCAGACCGCCCCCGAACCCCTGGACGACCCGGCCGACGACCACCGCCCACATCGCCGGGGCGAGACCCGCCAGCAGAAGGCCGGCGACGAACCAGGCGACCCCGCCCCAGAGCGGCCCGGCCGGCCCCCGGGTGTCGCTCCAGCTCCCCGAGACGACCATGCCGACGACGCCGGCCGCGAGCGCGCCGCCGAACGCCAGCGGGTAGAGGGCGAGCCCGTCGAGCGCCTCGACCACCGTCGGCATGGCGGTGGTGACGGCGAGGTACTCGAACGCGACCAGCGAGGCCAGGGCGATCATCCCGACCGTGATCGCCCGGAAGGGCGGCGTGAGCAACCCCACCGACTCGGCGCGGACCGCGTCCGTCCGCGCGCGCCTGACCCGACCGTTGCCCCGCCGGATGGACGTGAGCCCACGGCGCGGGCGGCGTCCACCGGGGACGGGGCCAGACCCGACCGGACGGTCGGCGTTGGCGTCGCGCTCCACCGACGCCGAGCGCCAGCCCGCCTCGGGGGACGCGTCGACGACGGCTCTCCCGTCGCGGGGGGAGCCGTCCACCGGGGCGTCGGGCGTGCGCGTCTCGGCGGTCATGAGGCGCCGCCCGGACGGGACGTGGGACTGAGGATCGCCGCCGGGCCGGCACCCCTGACGGCCTTCGGACGGTCACTGTTGGCTGGGCCGAGGCAACCACGGCCGCGCCCGGAGGTCCTGCGCTCCGAAGTCCCGCGTCCCCTGCCCGGCCTGGAGATCGGGTCATCCCCGGCGATCTCATCGCTGCCCATGCGCGACTCGTCCCCGCTGACGACGGTCAATACGTCTGGCGTGGCCCGCCGCCGTGTGAGGCCGACCCGGCCATCGCGAGCACGGTGCCCGGGCAACCATCCACCGCGATCGAGCGCGACGGCGGACCCGGATAAGTCATCACGGCCGCTCGGCCAACCGAACGCCCGGTCCTTGACCGACGCAGAGTGGTCGCCGTGCATGCTGTGTCTCGTCACCTCGTCGTGCCCCACCCCAGGCCCCACCAATGATCGCGCGACCGGCGATCGATGCGCCGCGCTCGGCGCCAGCCGCGGAGGTCGACGGGCGAAGCGGTCCCCGCCCCTCATCGGGTCCCCCGCGGTCGCCGACCTCGTCGCCTACGGTCCCCCGGACGGTGCTGTGGGCGAGGACACGTCAGGTTGCCCTTGCCCGGACACCCGGTGTCAGCCCGGCATCTCCGCTGTCTCCCACGCGCCGGATCCTGGTGGGCCGCCCCCCGCCCGCGACCGTCGGGCGAAGGCCCCGACCGGCGGACGGGGGCGGACGGGGGTCGCCGCGTCCGACGTGGCCGAGCCGATGTGGCGACCGTCCTGTCCTCGTCGGCCCGGCCGACCACCCCCGCGCGACCGCTGCCACCGCGCTCCTCCCCCGATTCGGGCTGCCACGGGTCCCCGCTCGGTCGGGCTGATCCCCAGGGTGACGGGCCCACGACGGTGGGGGCGTCCGCCCGACGGGTGACCGGCGTGGGGGACGACCCGACGGGTGGACGGCGTGGGGGGTCGGCCCGACCGACGACCACCGGTCCGGGCGATCGCGGCAGGACGGGCCACTACGGCGACCCGTCGCCGTCGAGCCGGTCGCCGAGCGACAGCGCGACCGGCAGGGCCTCGCGTGCCCAGTCGTTCGGGAGCGGGCCCTCCCGCCAGCCGTAGTACTTGGCCGCGAGCAGTTCGCGCGCCCGCGGCTCGGCTGGCTCGCCCGCGATCGCGCGGCCGGTCGCGGCGTAGGTGGTGCCGGCGACGCGGACCCGCGCCGCCGGGTTCCGGGCGAGGTTGCGGACCCAGTCGCTCCGCTCCCGTCCCCCGGAGAGCAGGTAGAGCGTGGCGCCGTCGGGGTCGACCGCGAACCACATCTCGACCTCGTGGGGCCGGCCCGAGATCCGGCCGGTGGTCGTCAGGTAGCAGAAGGGCTCGCGGGCGGCGTCGGTCGGCAGCATGGCGCATCTTCCCCACTGGTCTGGCGCGATCCGGGATCCGGATGGCCGCCGCAGATTGGCCCGGCGGGGCCGCGGCCAGCTTGGCCGGCGTCGTGCCCGACCTCGGGGCAAGGCGAGGGCGGGACCGGCCGCGGGCGCCTCCGATACCACCAAACAGCTGGATCCCGGATCAGCACCCACCGGCCCGCCGCCCCCGCGGGCGGTCGCCGTCGAGCGGGCGGTCCGGTGCCTATCCGTCGGACATCGCGAACCTCGCGCCGACTCCGGCCGCACCGCGACCAACACCGCGCCGACCGCTCCCGGCGAGTTCCGTCCGCGGCGCGCCTCGCCTGTCCTAGGGCGTCGGCGCGTCGAACCGGTCGTAGCTGACGATCTCGGTCAGGGGCCTGCGGCCACCGGCGACCGGGTTCGGCCGCGGGTCCCGGGTGGTGGTCGGGTAGCCGAGGACGACGACCGAGCGGGCGGTGCGCTCGGCCGGGATCCCGAGGATCCGCTTGGCCTCCGCCTGCTGGTCGCTGTCGCCGTACCAGGCGATGCCGCCGCCGAGCCCGAGCAGATGGGCGGCGAGGAGCAGCCGCTCCGTCACGCGCCCCTCGTCGTAGGCCTCGCTGGCCGTGCTCCCCCCGTTGAGGACGATGGCGATCCCCAGCGGTGCGTCGGCCACCCAGCCGATCGGCGGTCGGAGCTCGCTGAGCCGCCGCAGCTGCTCGCGGTCCCGGACCACGACGAAGTGCCAGGGCTGGGTATTACGCGAGCTGCCGGTCCATCGCGCGACCTCCAGGAGCTCGGCCAGGACGTCGTCGGGCACGGGGTCCTGCCGGTACTGGCGGGCCTGCCGCAGCCCGCGCATGGCGCTGGTGACGTCGTGGGCGTTCTCGATCGCCGTCATGATGCTGTGTGCCTCCTCGTTACATCGTGGCCGCGCCGACCTGGCCGCCCGTGGCCGGTGCCGGCGTCGCCCCGATCCCGGCATTCCGGCCCCCTATCTTCGTCCGGTCGCTGGTCTTCGTCCGGTCACGGCTTTGGCCCCACGTTCGCCGTGCAGTCCCTTGTGGGCCCGAGGATGCGTCCTCGATCCATCGTTGTCACCGATCGGTAGGCCCGTCACGGTCAGCGCGGGTGTCGCCGGCGGGCCGTTGCCTCGGGACGGGCGTCCCCAGAAGCCCGCGGCGACCGCCGACCACGCCTGGCACGTGACAGACGATCCTCGGGGGCGAAGGCGGCAGGACGGACGCCACAATGCCGCGTCGCGGGTCGGGCTGGCATGGCGCTGCTCCCCGCGCCGATGGCTTGCGGCCGGGCGCCCGGCGGTCAGTCCCGGCGGAGGCGACGCCCCAGGTCGACGACCTGACCGACCATCATCGCCAGCCGCGCCTCGACGGCCTCGTCGGTGACAATCTGGGCGATCGGGTCGACGGCGCCGCCGGGGACGGCGACGTGGGTCGGGACGGCGACCCCGTTGAGCGCCCGGGTCACGTGGTGGAGGGCGTCGAGCGCGCCGGCCGCGCCGATCCCGTCGCCCCCGCCCAGGGCCAGCAGCCCGACCGCCTTGCCGCCGAGGTACCGCGGCTCGTCGCGGGCCAGGAACTCGAGGGCGTCGAGGGCGTTCTTGACCCCGCCGGCCACCGTGCCGTGGTAGGTCGGCGAGCAGAGGAGGAAGGCGTCCGCCTCGCGGACCTGGTCGAGCAGCCAGGGCAGCGAGGGCGGGTAGCGGTCGAGCGGGATCCCGATGTCGAACAGCGGCAGTCCCAGCGCCCGCACGTCGGCCATCGCCGTCTCCGCGCCGAGGTCCTCCGCGCGGCGCAGGGCGGCCGCCAGGACCACCGTGCTCCGGCAGCCGGCCCCGACGCTGCCACCGATGCCGAGCACCCGGACCGGACGCTCCGGGTCGCGCCGGCGGCCCACCGGTCGCGAGGCGGCGAGGGGGAGATGCCCCGCGGGACGGGCCGAGATCGAGAGCGAGACCATCGCGCGGGTGCTCCTCGTCGGGAGAGGTGAGGGAAGGCCAGGGGTCGGGACGGTCGTGGCGGCGGCGGAGGGCGGAGCCAGTGCCCTGGGCGGGCTCGCCGGCTCGCCGGCTCGGGGGCGGTCACGGTCCGGACGCGACCGGGCGCCCATTAGAGAGCCGCAACGCACCGGCGGCTAGGGCAACGTCGGGGAATCCGCTCGGGCCGGGCGCGTCGAGGTCGACGCCGAAGTGGTCTCGGAGCGCCGCCCGCACCTCCTCCGACCGCGAGAGCGTTCGCTCGACGCGTGCCGCGCCGTCGGTGACGGTGAGCGTCTGGTCGCGGAGCGTCACGCGCCCGGTCAGCGTGCGGCGCGTGCAGATCGGGAAGTGGATGAACGTCGAGTCCGGGGCGGTCTGCTGGCGGGCGCAGGCCGCGGCGAAGTCGGCGAGCCGGTGGGGGGTGAGGGCGAAGCGGTAGAGCGGCGCCCACTCCTCGCCGGCGGGACGCCGCCAGAGCTGCCAGTCGCCGTGGTCGCCCCTGGCGCCGGTGGGGTCCGCGGCGCCGGGCGGGACGATGCGGTGGGTGGCGCCGTCGGCGGGGTGCGGTTGGTCGCCGCCGTCGTCGAGGCGGATCGGCGTGGCCAGGCTGTGGCGGCCGGCGCCGACATCGACGAGGAAGCGGGCACCGTCCTCGGCCGACGGCGCGCCGGGCGGGACGGTAACGAGCAGCGTCAGGTGGTCGCGTTCGGGACCGAGGCCGCCGTCCTCGCGCACGAACCGCATCGCCAGGCGATCGACCCCGTAGCCGAGGCGCTCCAGGAGCAGGGCGAACAGCCCGTTGAGCTCGTAGCAGAACCCGCCCCGCCGCCGCGACACGACCTTGGCGACGAGCGCGTCGGGAGCCAGGTCGATCCGCCGCCCCAGCGGAACGATGTCGAGGTTCTCGAACGGGACGGCCACGGTGTGGGCGGCACTGAGCGCGGCGAGCGACGCGGCGGTCGCCGGGACCGGGCCCGCGTGACCGATGCGGTCGAGGTAGGCTGCGATCCAGGCGTCTCCGGGAGACGCATCACCGCCCGGTCCGGCAGGGTCAGTCGCGGACACGGGGACCTCCCGGGTTGGGCGCGCTGCTCGGCGCGCTGCTCGGCGCGCTATTCCGTGGACGGCGTGCCGTCCCAGAGCGTCGCACGCTCGGTCAGTTCGACGACGTTGCCGTCCGGGTCGTCGACGTAGATCGCGCGGTCGCCGGGCCTGAACTCCCAGCCCGCCTCGACGGCCAGGCCGTGCGCCTCGAGCCGCGCCCGCGCGGCGTCGAGCGTGCCGCCCGGGACCCGGATCGCGAAGTGGACGTGGACCCCGCCGCGGCCGTGGTGGATGGCCTTCTCGCCGCCGGTCTCGACCGGCCACAGCCCCAGGAACCCCTCCCGCCCGAGCCCGAGCCAGACGGCCTTGCGGTCCTCCAGCCATCGGTCGGCGACCGGCAGGCCGACGATCTCGTGGTAGAAGCGCTCCGATGCCGCGAGGTCGGCCACTTCGAGGACCATCTCGAAGAGGCCGATCACCGGCGGTGCGGCCGGCACCGACTCGCCGACCGCCGGTCGCATGGCCGCGTTCGGGTCCGTCGGGGCACTGACGTCGGTCACGATGTCCTCCTTCTCAGCCTCAGCCTCAGCGGCCGCGGCCATGACCACGGTGAGACGCGTCAGGCGCCTCCGGCGTGCCCCGTGCCCGACGCCGGTGGGGGCGGATCGTCCAGGTGCGCGCGAAGCCACTCGGCCGCGAGGTCCCGCAATCCCGTTGGTCGTTGGATGACATGTCACGAGCCATCACGAAAGCTCTAGAGTCGTCGCCGACCACGGGATTGCCCGACTCCACCGCCCGCCGAGACAGGAATGACCCATGGGAGCGTCGTCGCTGGCTGGGACCACGGTGGCCATCGTCGGCGCGAATCGCCGGGATCGCGGCCGGCTTGCCTCTCCCGGATCCTCGCACCCTGGCGGCACCGCCCGCGGTCGTCACCGAGGTATCCCCGCGTGCGCGGTGGGGAACGCCGGTTCGGCCCGCGCCGGTTCGGTCGGCCCGTCTCGCCCGTCGAGGGTTCCGAGGCGCCGCCCGAGGGCGACGAGCACGGGTCCCCGTCGGCCGACCAGCGGGTGCGGTGCTCTCCGCGGAGTCGGGGCGCCGGTGCCGACCCGGGAGCAATCCGCCGCCCGCCGCCGGTCGGCGAGTCGCTCCTGAGCAACCGGGCCGTGCAGAAGGTCGATCACGGCGCTCCTCCCGGGTTGGGGCGTCCCAGAGGGACCACTCGCCCGGTATCGCGTCCTCCCCTGGTTTCCACCCTACACCCGGCTCGCTCATTTAGCAACACATTGCTTGCTTTATTTCTCCCGGCTGGCCGCCTATACTCGCGGCGCCGCCGCTGTCGGACGTCCGACGTCGGAGCATGCCGCGGGGACGCGGGGCCGGAGGCGCGATGGAGACGAGGAGCGAGACCCCGGCGAGCGGTGCCAGTCCGGCCCTCGCCAGCCTGCCGGAGAGCCGGCGGCGGATCCTCGAGCTGCTCAAGCGCGCCGGGGAAGCGGACGCCGAGGTCGTAGCGTCCGGTCTCGGGATGACCCCCGCCGGCGCGCGACAACTCCTCGCGGCGCTCGCCGCCGACGGGTTGGTCGCCCACCGGCGCCTCGCGGACGGTCGCGGCCGCCCGCGCCACCTCCATGCGCTGACCGCGGCCGGCGACGCCCTCTTTCCCCGGAACTATGTCGACCTGACCAATGAGCTCCTCGAGTACGTCGACGACGAGGACCCGGCCCTGGTCGGGCGGATCTTCGACCGGCGGGCGCGGCGGCGCCTCGACCGCGGCCGGGAGCGCCTGGCCGGCATCGACGACTTCGGCGCCAAGGTGGCGTCGGTGGCGCGGATCCTCGACGAGGACGGCTACCTGGCCGACTTCGAGCGGCGCGACGACGGCAGCTACCTGATCCGCGAGCACAACTGCGCCGTGCTCGGCGTGGCGCTGAAGTACCGCCACGCCTGCAGCAGCGAGCTCGAGTTCCTGCAGGCCCTGCTGCCCGAGGCCGAGGTGACCCGCGTCGCCCACCGGATCGCCGGGGGCCATGTCTGCGCGTACGAGGTCCGCCCCCGCCCCGCCTGATCGCCGCGCACCCGCGACTTCGCGTGCAGCATCGCTGTGGACGATGCATAGCCGCGGTGCACGCTCGTCTCGGCCATGGGCCCTGCTCGGCGCGTCGCGCGGGGTACGGCCGGCGCCCGGTTGCGGCGAAGATGCGTCGCGGGGAGGTAGTCCCGGGTGCTCCCTGAGTAATGCGCCAGGCTCCATAGCGAAGCCGGCTCATTCGGAATCCGGGTGATTGCTGTGGCTTCGCCTGGTGGGTCGGCAGCGGGCTTCAGGCGGCTCCGTGCCTGATCCTCTGACCTCGGGGCGTGCCCCCGGCGGGCCCGACCGTCCCCGCGCCCCCGATTCCACCACCGAACAGCCGGATTCCGTGTCGGACCGGGTGGGGTCAGGGACGAGGACGGCCAAGCGCTGCCCGAGGTGTCGTCGGCGGTCTCGCGGCGGCCGTCATCCGCTCGCCACCGCGTCCCCCCATCGAGTAACGCCGGGACCGGCGGGCGGCGCGTGTCTCGTGGCGCCGCCGTGCCGTCTCCCGGGCGGGCTGCGGGAGTGCGAGGGAACGCCGGCCCGGGTCGGCCGCCTCTCCGCCCTCGGCGTCGCGGGCGGGGGCGGCAGGTGCCGGACCGCCGACGATGCCCCGCCGCGTCGCGGCGAGACGCTCTGGTCTCCAGCGGCGCTGGGTCCGTCGTTGCCTCGTGCGCGCCGATTGTTCGCGATCGGCGGTCAGCCGGCGTTGGCTTGCGCCCGGATTGAGGTCGGCGTGATCGTCACCATCGCCTTCGCGTCGCCGGTATCGTAGGAGGCCATGGTCGACTCGACCTCCTCCGCGGGGACATAGCGGGCCACGATCGGCCGGATCTCGTCCCAAAGCTCGGCGAGCGATCCTGTCCGGACCGTCGCGGTGCCGCGCACGTAGACGGCGCGCAACGGCGTGGTGTGCTCGAACACGGCCAGGGCCACCCGCGGCTCGTCGGCCAGGCGCCGCACCCACGGGAACGTCGCCTCGCTCCAGACCAAGACGGTCCCGGCGTGCCAGCGGTACCAGACCGGCACCACGGCCGGCGCGCCGTCCGCGCGCACCGTCGCGATGGCGCCGACGAGCGGCTGGTCCAGAAACCGGTCGCGCTCCTGCTCGTTCATCGCTTGGTATCTCCTTCCCGCATGCCGTCCGATGCTGGGGACGTGCCGTCCGTGACCGGGGACGTGCCGTCCGTGACCGGGGAGCCGGTCGCCCGGGTCGTCGCCATCGCCGGGGCCAACGCTGCGCCGTCGGGTGCCGGCCGGACCGCGCGCCACCCCGCCGCCGCACGGGCGGACCAGCGGCCGTCCTGTCGGGTGACCCGCACCGGCAGCTCGAAGCACGCCGAGATCGGCCCATCGGCGAGGGTCTCGGTCGCCGGGCCCATGGCGACCACGGCACCGTCGCGCAGCAGCAGCGCGTGGGTCGTGGCCGACGAGAGGTCTTCGAGGTGGTGGGCGACGGTCACGGTCGCGAGGTCCGGGCGGGCTGCGGCGAGCTCGGCCAGCGCGCCGAGGAGGGCTTCCCGGGCCGGGAGGTCGAGGCCAGTGGCCGGCTCGTCGAGCAGCAGCAGCGCCGGCGCGGGCATCAGCGCCCGCGCGATCCGCACCCGCTGCCGCTCGCCCTGGGAGCAGGTCCCCACCTCCCGCCCGGCGAGGTGGGCGCAGCCGAGCAGCGCGAGCAACTCGCGGGCGCGGGCCCGCTCGGCCACGCCGTAGCGGTCCCACAGCGGCTGGACGGTTCCGGTCGCCCCGGTCAGCACCGCCCCCTCGACCGAGAGCCAGGCGGGCACCGTCGACGCCGCGTCGACCGTCCCGATCTCTTCCCGCAGCGCCCAGAGGTTGGTCCGCCCGAGCCGGCGCCCGAGCACGCTCACCGCCCCGGCGCTGGGGTGGCGGGTGGCCGCCGCCAGCGAGAGCAGCGTGCTCTTGCCGGCGCCGTTGGGGCCGATCACCGCCCAGTGCTCGCCGCGCCGCGCCGCCCAGGAGACGCCCGGGGCGCGCAGGAGCTGCGCTCCCTGGGCGGTCCAGACCCGGGCCTCCCGCAGGTCCAGCACCGGCTCGTCGACCCCCACCTACCCTCCTCTCCTCCGATCCCCGGCCGCGGCGCGTCCCCTACGGCCCCCACCGATGATCGGCGATCCGGCGGCGGGGCGCCTGGTGGCGACCGCCGACGATAGACCGGCGTCGGGTACCCGTCAACGGCCGCCGACGCCGGACGTGGCTGGGCTAGACTGCGTCCCCGCCGGCTGGACGGGAGCCGTCGGGAGGGCCGTGCTGGGCGTGGCGGGCACCTCGCCACCGCGTGCCGCCCGTCGCGACCGCGCGCCGCCCGTCGCGTCGGCGGAGTGCCAGGGGACCATGAACCGCATCGACCGCCTGTTCGCGCTCGCGACGGTCCTGCAGGCCCGCGGCCTCGTCCGCGCCGAGGACCTCGCCGCCCACTTCGAGGTGAGCCGGCGGACCATCTATCGGGACGTGGCGGCGCTCAGCGAGGTGGGGGTGCCGGTCGTCGCCCACCCGGGACAGGGGTACAGCCTCGCCGACGGGTTCTTCCTGCCCCCGGTCGTCTTCACCCGGGCCGAGGCGACCGCGCTGGCGCTTGGCGGGCGGCTCCTCGCCAGCCGGGCCGACGGGTTGCTCGTGGCGGCCACCGAGACCGCCGCCGCCAAGATCGCCGCCCTGCTCCCTCCCGACGCGCGGGCCGAGGTCGCCCGGCTGACCGACGCGGTTCGGTTCCCAGCGCCCCCGGCGGGCGAGGCCCGGATCGACCTCGAGGAGCCGCGCCTGGCGCGGTTGCGGCGGGCGATCGTCGACCGGCGGCTCGTCGCCATCCGCTACCACGGCCGGGGCCGAGGCGAGACGACCGAGCGACGCGTCGAACCGCGCACCCTCACCTACGTCGACGGCGCCTGGTACCTGGCGGGCCACTGCCGGCTGCGGGACGCCGAGCGCGCCTTCCGGCTGGACCGGATCGACCATCTCGTGGCACTCGACGAGCCGTTCGTCGGGTCCCCGACGGGACCGGACGCCTCGCCGCCGGCGCCCGTCCGGGTCCGCCCGCGGTTCGCCGCGCGGGCCGTGCGGTGGGTGCGGGAGCGCCAGCACTGGTCGTTCGTGGGCGAGGAGGCGACCGCGGGCGGAACGGTCATGTGCTACGCCCCCGACGGGCTCGACGAGATCGCCCCCTGGCTCCTGGGCTGGGGCACCGCCGCCGAGGTGCTCGCCCCGGCCGCCCTCCGGGTCCGCCTGCGCGACGAAGCCCTTGCCGTGGCCGCCGCCCTGACCGATCCCCTCCCAGCGACGAGTGACTGACACAGGGCTGTCACGGCGGTGTGGTGAGGTGGACTCCGATCCGCGTGGGACACCCCCCTCGTCGACAGGAGACACCGCCATGACCGCCCAGCCCACCGTCGAAGCCGTGCTGCTGCGCCTCAAGGAGGGCACCGACGAGGCGGCTTTCGTCGCCGCCGCCGCCGCGATGCGGCCCGCCCTGGAAGCGGCCGGCGGGTACCTAGGCCGTCAGCTCGCCCGGACCGAGGACGGCCGCTGGCTCGACCTCCTCCTCTGGTCGACCCTGGAGCAGGCCGAGCGCGCGGCCGAGGCGATGCCGAGCTGGCCGAGCAGCGGCCCGTTCCTCGACCTCATCGACGGCGACAGCGTCACGCTGCTCCACCTGCGGCGGGTGTACGCCGACGGCCACGCCGAGCCGAACGCAACACCGTCGGTCCCCTGATCGGTGGTCGCGGTGGGGAGTAGACGCCCGGATGGGCCGAACCCGGCCCCTCGCGGGCGGCCGCCCGACGGCCCCGCGGGGAGCCGTGCCGCGGCCCGCCGCGGCGATCACCACCCGCTTGACCGCGGGCGAGCGGAGGGGGAGGATCCGACCGGGCGCGAGGCCCGCCCGGCCGACCGGCCCCCTGGGGGTGCCCGCCATGCCACCCGACGCCCGGCGCCTGTCGGCGCTGAAGAACATCGGGACGACCGCCGAGACCTGGCTGAACGACGCCGGCATCGCTTCGCCCGACGACCTCGCGCGGGTCGGCCCGGTCGGTGCGTGGCGCCGCGTCAAGGTGGCCCACCCGACGTCGGTGACGGTCCTGCTGCTCTACGCGCTCCGGGGGGCGCTGCTCGACCTCCACTGGAACGACGTGCCGCCAGACCTCAAGGCGCAGCTGCGTGAGACGGCCGGTCTGCCCGAGGGGAGACGGCGCGATCTGTCGCCCTGAACGACGCGATGGAGGATGCGGGCGTGGCGGAGTCTGGCCGGGTAGACACGATGGCGGCACGGACGGACGCGACGGGGGCATGGTCAGACCGGATGTCGGCGCGGGAGGACCAGGGTGGCGACGCGGACGACGGCCGCCCTCGCTGCCCGTGGACGGGGCGTGACCCGCTGATGGTCGCCTACCACGACCGCGAGTGGGGCGTCCCCTGCCACGACGACCGGGAGCTGTTCGAGCGGCTAGTCCTCGAGGGTTTTCAGGCCGGCCTATCGTGGTCAACGATCCTTCGCAAGCGACCCGCGTTCGCCGTCGCCTTCGCCGGGTGGGACGTCGCGCGCGTGGCCGCCTTCGGCCCGGATGACGTCGCGCGCCTGCTGGCCGACCCGGGGATCGTCCGTAACCGGGCCAAGGTCGCCGCGACCATTGCCAACGCGGCCGCCTTCCGGGTGGTCCAGGGTGAGTGGGGCAGCTTCGATCGCTACCTCTGGTCGTGGGCGTGGAGCCCGACCGGTGCCCCGGCGCCGCGCCCCGCCCCGGCGACGATGGCCGACGTGCCGGCCCTGACGCCCGAGTCGACGGCGCTCTCGAAGGACCTCCGCCGGCGCGGCTTCGGCTTCGTCGGCCCGACCATCTGCTACGCCCTGATGCAGAGCGTGGGGATGGTCGACGACCACGTCGTCGGCTGCTTCCGCGCCGCGCCCGAGGGAACGCCAACCCCGGAGATGCCGTGAACCGGACCGACCGGCTGATGGCGACCCTGCTCGAGCTGCAGGCGCGCGGCGAGCTCCGCGCGGAGGACCTGGCGCGGCGGTTCGAGGTCAGCGTCCGCACCGTCTACCGCGACCTCGACGCGCTCGCCGAGGGTGGGGTCCCGATCGCCGCGGCGCCCGGCCGCGGCTACTGGCTGATGGACGGCTACTTCCTGCCGCCGCTGACCTTCACCGCCGACGAGGCGGCGACCCTCGCGCTCGGCGGCGCCTTCGTCCGTGGTCGGGTCGACCCCGAGCTGCGCCGGGCGGCCGACGAGGCCCTGCGGAAGCTGGACGCCGTCCTGCCGTCGGACCGGCGGGCGGCGGTCGACCGCTGGCGGCGGGAGATCCGCTTCCCCACGGAGGATAGGGCCACGGTCCCCGATGGGACGCTGCTGGCCGACCTCCGGACGGTGATCCGCGCCCGGGCGGTCCTCCGGATCCTCTACCACGCGCCGCGGCGTCCTGACCCCGAGCCGCGCGAGGTCGAGCCGGTCAGCCTCGCCTACGTCCTCGGGGCGTGGCACCTGACCGCCTACTGCCGGCTGCGGCGGGCGCCGCGGATCTTCCGCCTTGACCGGATCGACCGCTGGGACCGGCAACCCGAGCGCTTCGAGCTGGGCGAACGCCACCGCATCGAGGCGCACGAAGACCGGCTGGAAGGCTTCCCGGAGGCCCGCGTCCGCGTCGACCCGGCGGTCGAGCGCTGGGTGCGGGAGCGCCAGCCCTTCCCCTTCCTGCGGGAGGAGGCGGCCGACGGCGGTCCGGTCTTCGTCTACGCCCTGCGCGACGAGCGCGAACTGGTGCCGTGGCTGCTCGGCTGGGGGGCCGCCGTCGAGGTGCTCGAGCCGGAGGGACTGCGGGAGCGGCTGGCCGCCGAGGCCCGGGCCATCCTGGCCCGATACGCGCCGATCGCCGCCCCGTCGCTGTCGGATCGGCGGCTTGCCTGACCCGGACCCTCACCGGACGGTCACCGGCTACGGGCCACGGTGGCTGCGTACTCAGCACTTGCTCCCCGTGCCCGGGCACGACGCCGGTCGAGGCGGGTGCGATCGCCGGTGGCATGCGCCCGGTGATCCGTCCGGACCTCGCGGCGGGCGCGGAGCGCGGGCCGCGCGGTTAGCGGTTGGCGGTTCCCGCGTCGATCGGTTCTGGCCAGCCCGACGCTCCTGACAGGATGGTGTCAGGAGCACCCCGGTAGGGTGGGATCGTCGCCGTCGGGATCGGCAGGGGGCCGGTCCTGACGGTGGTCATCAGCCGGGGGAGACGCGCCGCCATGATCAAGGGCTTGACCTACGTGATCCTCGAGACGCCCGACGTGCCGCGGGCCAGGCAGTTCTTCAGCGAGCGCCTGGGCCTCGCGACCGAGGAGGACATGGGCGACGTCTTCTCCCAGTTCACGACCCGGGACGGGACGCTCTGGGCGGTCGTCCAGGGCGACGCGCCCGCCGGTCCGAGCGGCGTGCAGCTCTACCTGAAGGTCGACGACGTCGACGCCGCCTACGAGACCTGGCGGTCGCGCGGCGTCGAGATGGTCACCGCGCCGCACGACCGGCCGTTCGGCCGGACCTTCGCCTTCCGCGACGCCGACGGGCGGACGCTCCACGTCTCGGCCGCCTAGCCACCCGCTGGGATCAGCGGAGGGGGGAGCGCCGATCGGCGCTCCCCCCTCCGCGGTCCTCTCGACGATGGCGGCTCGGTGGCGTCTCAGCCCGTCGCGGCTACCCGACCGTTGGCCAGCGGTCAACGGTGGCCTCCGGGGACGCGTCTCAGTACGCCGGCACGTACTCCGGGTCGACCGGGCGGATGCCGCCCTCGGGGGCGGGGTAGCCGCGGGCGACCAGGTGGTCGACGACCTCTTCGATCACGTCGTCCGGCGTCGAGGCGCCGGCGGTGACCCCGATGCTCTCGACCCCCGCCAGCCAGGCGTCGTCGATGTCGGTCGGCCGCTCGATGTGGTAGGAGGTGACGCCCATCCGGTTGCCGACGTCGGCGAGGCGGGCGGTGTTGCTGCTCTTGCGACCGCCGATCGCCAGGATCAGGTCGACCCGGTCCCGCTCGACCAGCTTCTTAAGGGCGGTCTGCCGCTCGCTGGTCGGCTCGCAGATCGTGTTACAGAGGCGGAACTCGCCCCCCTCCGGGATCACGAGTGCCTGGAGCTCGTTGGCGAAGGCCATCAGCTCGTCGACGTTCTTCGTGGTCTGGCTGACGACGGCGACCTTGCGCGGCGGCGCGACCTTGCCCTCGCCGACCTCGCCCCGCCGGGCGTTCCACGGCAGGTCGCTCAGCTTCTTCGCCGCCAGCGCCTTGCTCGTCCCCGACCATGCGATCACGCTCTTGACCTCGGGGTGGTAGGCGTCGCCGTAGACCACGATGAAGTAGCCCTGGCGGACCAGCTTCTGGGCCAGGCGCTGGACCTTGGTCACCAGCGGGCAGGTCGTGTCGATCAACTCGAGGTGGTTGGCCTCGGCCTCCTTCGCCAGGTGGGGACCCATGCCGTGGGCGGTGATCGCCACCCGCTTGAAGCCGCGCCCGACCGCCTCGTCGACCGACGCGGCACCCTCGACGCCGCGACCGCGCAGCCGCTCGACGACCTGCGGGTTGTGGATCACGTCGCCGACCGGGGCGATCTTCGCTTCGACGCTCGCCGCGTCCTGGATGATGTCGAGCGCCCGGCGGACGCCCCAGCAGTAGCCGAGTTCGTCGGCGACGACGATCCGCCGCCGGGAGGTGGCCGGCGCCGCGGAGGCGGTCGCCGCCGGGGCTGCCAACGTGGCCGTGGCGGTCGTCATGGTGGACTCCTTGGTCGCCGCGAAGGCGTCGGCCGGGTTGGACTGGGAAGGGTCTCGGGAGGCGACCCGCTCGGTGCGGGCGCGGGCGGCGCCGGCCCAGGACGGGCCGATTGCCACCCCTAAGTATAGTGCCCGGGCCTCCTGGAGGCGTAGCCGGCGCCCGCGCCGGGTGGACCCGGTGCACCGCGCCCGCGGGCGGAACGGGCGACCCTGGGTGATGCCGGGCGGTTGGTCACGGCGCCGGGGCGGGGGCGGCCTCGAGGAGCGGCAGGAGCGCGGAGAGGTCGGCGACCTCGCGGTCGGGCGGCGCGTCGGGCCCCGGCCAGGGGCGACCCGTCGGGTTCACCCAGACCGACCGGATCCCGGCCGCGCGGGCACCGGCCATGTCGTGCTCGACGGAGTCGCCGACGAAGACCGCGTCCGCGGCGGTCGCCCCGCCGAGCCGGAGCGCCTCGGCGAAGATCGCGGGGTCGGGTTTCCAGACGCCGAACTCGCCGGAGATCACCACGAAGTCGACGAGGCGCTCGATCGCCAGGAGTTCGATCTTCGCCCGCTGGACGTCGGCGGGGCCGTTGGTGATGACGCCGACCCGCCGCGGGGGGCCGCCCCCGGCCGTCCGCAGCGCCGCCACCGTCGCCGCGGCGTCGGCGAACATCGTGAGGCCGTGGAAGCGGTTGATCCGGTACCAGTCGACGGCCGCCTCGGCAAGGTCCGGCTCGTCGATCCCCTGCTCGCGGAGCAGGTCGGCGAAGTGGTCGGCACCGTGGGGGTGGACGGCGACCGAGGCCGCGACGAGCCGGTCGAGGACCGGCGCGGGGTCCCCGCGGCCGGCGAGGCGACGCGCGGCCGGCCCGAACGCCCGGCGCAGGCGCTGGTCGCGGGCCGAGGTGTAGTCGCAGAGCGTGTCGTCGAGGTCGAACAGGAGGAGCCGGGGCGCCGGGGTGAGGGGCTCCGCACGGTGCCGCCGTTGGCGCGCCGGGTCGGCTGGGACGGGTCCGACCGACCCGGCGGGTCCGCGCGGCGTCGACGCCTGAGGGAACGGGCGCGTCTGGTCCATTGGTTCAGCCTAGGCAGCCGCCGCGCCGGTGTCAAACCGATGCGGCGCGGCGGACGTCCCGCCCCGGAGTCGAGACCGCCACGGGCCGATCGGTCCCATGGGCGGCCGCGGCCGGGTTCCCGCGACCGGCCGGACGTGGACCAAGGTCCTACCCGCCGGGCCGTCGCCGCCAGGAGCACTCGCCTAGGCTTGCCACCGTGACCCGCACCCGGCGGGTCCCGAGCGCGGGCCGACGCGGCCCGCCCACGGCACGGAGTCGAGCGGTGGACGCGGGTATGCCTGAGCGGCGGGGTCCGGACATGGATCGGCCCGACAGGCCCGCACCCTGTCCGGCGGAGCCCGTCGGCCCGCCGACGCGTCCGGCGCCGCGTGTCCGGGCCATCGATCGGATCCGGGCCGACTCGGAGCGAACCCTCGCCAACTGGGCGGTGCGCGTCGCCGACCTGCCGGCGTTCCGAGCCGTGCCCGCCCTGGACCTGGCCGGCCTCCAGGACGGGGTGCCCGCCCTGATGGCGACCGTGCTCGACGCCGCGCTCCTCGGCGATCCCGCCGTCGACCCTGACCCGCGAGGCCGGGTGGCCGCGGCGGCGGCCGAGCACGGGCGCGTCCGGGGCGCGGCGGACTTCCCGATCGGGGCCCTGCTGGCCGAGTACCAGGCGCTGCGGGCGGAGATCCGCGCCGCGACCGAGCGGGTCGCGCGCGCCGACGCGGCGCTGGGCGAGGCCGCCCGGGATCTGCAGGGCCACCTCGGCGCCGTGCTCGACGCGGCGGTGATCCACGCCGCGGAGGCCTGGGCGTCCGTAGGCCGGGAATCGTCCGCCGTCCGGGGACCGTCCGTCGGCGTGGACCGCGCCCGATGACCCGGTCTCCGTCTCCCCCAACGGGGCCGGTGCCGCCCGAACGCGGCGACACGGGGGAGCGCCCGCTCACGGTCGCGATCGTCGACGACCAGAAGGCGATGACCGAGCTGCTGACCGAGGTGCTGGGCGACGAGGGCATCCGGGCGGTGCCGGTGGCGTCCCCGGACGAGGCGGTCGCCACCACGGCGGCGGTCGGCGCCGACGTGGTGCTGCTCGACGTGCTGATGCGGGACCTGAGCGGCTGGGAGGTGCTCCGGCGGCTCCGCGCCGACCCGGCGACCCGGGAGATGCCGGTGATCGTCATCTCGGCCGTCTACGACCGGCCCGGGCTCCGCCCGCTGCCGGCGGGCGGCCCGGTCCGGTTCGTCGCCAAGCCCTTCGACATCGCCACGCTGATCGCCACCGTTCGAGGGTTGGCGAGTTAACCCCAGCGGGCACCGGCGGGGCGGCACCTGGTCCGGTGCTTCGGTGCCGGCCGCCGCCCCGCGCCGGGTCGTCGCGCGGCGGCGACCATCCACAGCGACGGCTGCCGCCTCGCCGTCCGGGCGACACCGGGTAGCTGCGACCGGCGCTATCCGCGCATCGATCTCGACGGGCAGCGACCCCCGGGGTGTATGAGGGCCGGACGTTGGTGACGCGGGTCTTGGGTCGGGATAGTGGCGGTTGGCCGCCCGCGGCGCTGTGGGGTCGATGGTAGGTATGGTGGAGGTTCCAGATGGCGAGGGCTCGTGAGCGTTCGTCCTCGCTGGCGTGGCGTGTAGGGCTTGGTCTTCTGGTGGCGGGCGCGATGGCCGACGATGCGGGCGACGTCGTTGGAGCGGTAGCAGGCCCGCGCAACGCCCGCGACGCGAGCGGTCCCGCGCTGCCCGTCATCCAGGCCGAGATCGGCGCCGTCGTCCGCGGCGTCAGGGCCGGCGACCTCGATCACCTGACCTGACCGACCGGCACCTCGTCCCGGGGGGACACGCCGGCACCGCGCGCCGCGGGAACCCGGGCTACCGTTTCACGGCGGTGTAGGTCAGGTGGGTTACCCGGGTCGAGGCGGCGGTGCGGGCCTGGTTCAGCGCGAGGCGGTCGGGGTCCACGTGGTCGAACAGGCGGATGCCGGTGCCGAACAGCACGGGCGCGAGCGTGATCGAGAACTCGTCGATCAGGCCGTTGTCCAGGTACTCCTGGATCGTCTCGGCGCCGCCGGCGACGCGCACGTCGCGGTCGCCGGCGGCCTCGCGGGCCTGGTCGAGCGCGCTCTCGATGCCGTCGTTGACGAAGTGGAAGGTGGTGCCGCCCGGGCGCTCCCACGGGTCACGCTTGGTGTGGGTGACGACGAAGACCGGGGTGTGGAACGGAGCGTCCTCCGGCCATGCCTGCTCGCCCAGGTCGAACATGCGCTTGCCCATGACGCTCGCGCCGGTGCGCTCGTACGTCGCCCGTGCGATGTCGTTGTCGATGCCTTCCTCGCCGCCCTCGCCGAGCTTGAGGTTCTCCCGGAACCAGCGCTGCG